>PLKS01000037.1 GCA_003140665.1 Opitutaceae bacterium | reverse complement strand
CGAATACGGGAATCCGTTCCCCCCCGCCGAGGTTCCCGCCGCGCCGGCCCCCGCGCCCGCCGCAGGCGCGCCCGCGCAGCCGCCGGGCGCCGAGCTTTTCCTCAGCAGCTGGCGCACCAGCATGCCGAAGATCAATGTCGAGCAGCTCTGGAGGTTCGTCCGGACCAACGACTATGTCGCGGGGGACTTCATGTGGACGGGGATCGACTACCTCGGCGAGGGGGGCGTGGGATCGCCGGCGGGCGTGCTCGACACCTGCGGCTTCAGGAAGGACGGCTATTATTTCTACCAGAGCCAGTGGACCTCGAAGCCGATGGTCCACCTGCTTCCCCACTGGAACTGGAAGGGCGGCGAGGGCCGGCCGCTGACGGTCTACGCGTACTCGAACTGCGACACGGTGGAGTTGTTTGTCAACGGCCGGTCGATGGGCATCAAGGCCTACGAGTTCCCGAGGAGGGGCGTCGAGAATTCCTGGAACAACCTCCCGGCGCGCGCGCGGGGGCCGCACACGACGGCGGACCTCCACCTCGCGTGGGATATCCTCTACGAGCCCGGGACCCTGAAGGCGGTCGGCAGGCGGGAGGGCCAGGTGGTCGCCACCGACGAGGTGGCGACGGCCGGCGAGCCCGCGGCGGTCAGGCTGGCCGTCGACAAGGCCGCGGCGAGGGCGGACGGCCGGGACGTCGTCCACGCGGTCGTCGAGATCGTCGACGGCGAGGGCCGCATCGTCCCGACCGCCGCGAACGAGGTCACCTTCGACGTGGAGGGGGAGGCCGGCATCATCGGGATCGACAGCGGCGACCTTTCGATGACCGAGCATTTCCAGGGCAACGAGCGGCACGCGTTCCACGGCATGTGCCTCGCGATCCTGCAGACGACCCGCAAGCCCGGGGCGATCCGCGTGACCGCGCGCTCGCCGGGGCTGCGGGAGGCGACGGCCGACCTGGTGTCGGGGAAGTGACCGGCGCGATCCCGGGTCAGAGGTGGGGAACCGGCGGGAGGTTCGGCTCCGCCCAGGCGTTCGCCCCGGTGGTCCTCAGCCTGCGCTTGAACACGGTGTCGCCGCACGTGGCGAAGAGCGTGTCGAAATGCTCGCCGCCGAAGCAGAGGTCGGTGACGCGCCCTTTCGGCAGCGGGAGGATCGCGTTCACGCGGCCCGGCTGGTCGCAGACCTGGATGCCGAGCCCGGTGGCGACATAGAGCCAGCCCGACCGGTCGCAGCGGAGTCCGCCGGCCCCGCTCCCGTCCCCCCCGTCGGTCTCATGCAGCCAGAAGTAGCGCTGCTTGTCGGCGAGCGTGCCGCCGGCCGCGACCTTGTAGCTGGTGATCCAGTGGGTGGAGCTTTCGGCGACGTAGAGGAGCGACTGGTCCGGCGAAAGGGCGAGGCCCGTCGCCGAGGCGAGGCCGGTGTCGACAACCTGTTTCGTCCCGTCGGGCCTGACCAGCCAGATGCCGCCCGCCGCGGGGCCGGCCGCCGTGACATAGGCGTCGCCATTGTGGGCGACGACGAGATGGGATCCCCAGGCGCCCTCGGTGATGACGGTCCCTTTGCCATCGCCGCCGAGGGCGATGATCCGGGAGCCGGCGGCGACGGACGCATAGAGGCGCCCGTCCGGGCCGAACTGCTGCGCCTCGGCCCCGCCGGAGTCGGCGGCAAACCCGGACACGTCGCCGCCGGGGCCGATCCTGTAGGCCTTCCCCAGCGGGCGGTCGTTGAAGAACACCTCGCCCTTCGCGTTGGCCGCCAGGCTCCCGGCGGCCGCATATCCCTGGGCCGCGACCTGCCACTCCTCGCCCGGGATGAGGAGCGCGGCCAGGGCTGCGTTCTGCGACACCCCCCTTGCCACGGGCTTCGGCCAGTCCTTCCAGATCCAGCGCAGGGCGTCGGGGAGGATGGAACCCATCTGCTTTCCGGTGTGCCCGCCGTCCCCCCAAGCGTGGTTCACCTCGTAGCCGGCGAATGTCAGCGCCCGTTCCATCGTCTGGTTGGCCATCCACCAGTCGCCGGCATAGATGTTGAGGTCGTGGGAGCCGTCCTGGAGGAACACCCGGATCGGCTTGGGCTCGTACTTGCGGACCAGGGTGGGGTACCGGTCGCCCCCGCGCAGGCCCACGTAGGTCCCGATGGAGCTTAGCACGCGGCTGAAGGCGTCGGGCCGCTCCCACGCGGCCGTGAACGCCGCGATCGCGCCGCTGCTCGAGCCCGCGATGGCGCGGTCGTTGCCGGAATGCGAGAGGTGGACGGGACGCCCGTCCGGGGTGGATCTCACCTCCACCTCGGGCAGCAGCTCGTCGAGGAGGAAGCGGGCGTAGGCGTCCCCGAGGCCGTCGTACTCGAGGCTCCGGTTGTAGCGGTTGAGCGCGGCCGCGGGATTGTCCGCGTTCACGACGCCCGGCGTAACGAATACGCCGATGATCACCGGCAGCTCGCCCCGGGCGATCAGGTTGTCCAGGACGACCGGCGCGTTCCACTGCACGCCGTCCTGGTCCACGAGGACGCAGGCCGGCTTCGAGGGAACGTACTGGCGCGGGACGTAGACGGTGACCTGGCGCCGGGTGCCCGGGAAAATCCTCGAGTGGGAGAACTCGAAGGTGATCAGGTCGCCCTGCGGGACGCCGGGCTGCGGCATCGAGTCGGGCCCCGGGACGTAGCTGTCCGGCTCGGCGAAGGCCGCGAGGGGCGACGCAAGCAGGAGCAGGGCGGCCAGGGCGGATGCGGGGATGGCTTTCATGGTTGGGGTCGCTGCGGGGTTGGGGAACCCCCAGTGTTCTCCAGGAAGCTGCGAAGGAATCAAGGCTGGACGGCCCGGAAGCCTGCAAACCTCCGGCGGCTGCCGGCTACTGGTGCACGAACCACCAGCCGGTGATCTGCGAGGCCGGTATGGAAGGCCCCCGCGATCCCTTGCCTATGTAGTAGTCGTCTATGTCGCACACGTTGCCGGTCGTGATGGGCCCCATGGCCGCCGCGGTGCCTTCGTTCGTGGACGTCGAGGCGTTGAGCCAGGCGCTCAGGATCGTCTCCGGCGGCCCGGACACGCCGAGGATATTCCTGGCAAACGCCTTTGGGAAGGCGCCCGCGCTGTACGCGGCGCCCGACGCAAATCCCGTGAACATGTGGAGGCCGCCGAACGCGGGCCCCCATCGGTCCGTGGGGCTGAGCCCGGCGCCCACCTTCTCGTCGAGGCAGTCGCACAGCAGGCCCGCGAGCCAGTACAGGCGGTCGTTCGGTCCCCTGGTCCCCCACGAGCCGTGGTAATCGACGGTCGTGAAGCCGGAGGGCAGCTGCACCGTGCCGCCCGGATTCGCGGGCCGCCACAGGTAGACATTCGAGTTGTAGTCGGACTGGGGCGCCCCCGGAAACATGGCCGTCAGCCAGTTCGGCGAGCCATCGCCGTTGATGAGGACAAGGTTGGCGGTGTTGATGCCCCAGTTGGAGTAGTCGGCGTCGCCGTAGGTCCACGGGGTCGGGGGCAGCGATCCCGGCGTCGGCGGCCGGATGTAGTCCCCGGGCCACGAGTCGTCGCCCCTCCAGAGGAATTCCTGGGCGCCCCCTCCGGGGTTGGCCATGCCCTGCTGCCACCCGACGCGCTCCTGCGTCCATTCCTCCGGCTCCGCGGGGCTTTCGCAGCCGAAGCTGGCATCGCTTCCATGGGACTTGCCGCGCGGCTCGGGGACGATCTGCCGCGCCTGGACCGGGAGGGTCTGGCTTGCGGTCACCGCTATCCCGTTCGCATCGATCACCGTTACCGAGAGGGACTCGTTCGTCGCGACGGTCTCGTTCGGGCCGATCGTCGAAGGGACGACGCGCGCCAGGGGCGCGTAGCTGACCGAGGCCGTTCGATTCGCCAGGACCTCCGGGCTGGAGGCGCTCCACACGTAGGCATAGGGAGCGCGGCCGCCGGTCGCGGTGACGCTCGCCTGGACCTGGGTTGTGCCGGAGCCCGACACCTTGAGCTGGATCGAGGGGACATACCTCGGATCGTCCGTCGCCGGAATCAGGCGCTCCCGGGTGGTGGCCCCGGGCACCCGCCCGGTGGCGTCCGTGGCCGGAAGGGAGCCGGTGAACGAGTACCAGGGGATGAGGCTCACCGGCCCGACGGCCGTCGCGGCATCCTGCGCCCTTTCCGTGGACGCCGCGCTCTCGATGGGCGGGCACCAGTAGACGAGCCGCATCGCGATCCTCGANNCCGGCCGGCAGGAGCCTTGCGATCCTCTCCCGGGCCTCGGCTTCCGGGATGACCTTCACGGACTCCCCCTCCTTGACCTCGCGCCAGGCATAGAAGAGCTGGGTGACCTTGCGCTTCCCATTGAAGGTCACCTGCACCTGCGCGCCGGGCCCGGTGAAAGGGATCCCGTTCGCCGCGGTGAACCGGTAGCTCACCCGGGTGTCGAGCTTCTGGTCCACGTGGACGGCGGTCCCGCCGTCGTCCGTGTAGTCCGCGGTCAGCACCGTGTTGCCGACCGTGGGAGTCGCGGCCTCGAGATGGATCCCGGCGGACGCGAAGGCCGCGGCCGCAGTCTTGAGCGCGGAGTCGGGATCGAGGACGGTCACCTTCCCGAGGGCCTCGAAGTCGATCGCATCAAACCGGATGGCGGCGTCCGGAAGCTCGCCCCGGGACATTTCCCTCAGCTTCTCCAGGCGGCCCGAGTCGGTCACCGCATGGGTGGGAATGGCGAGGAAATGCTCCGGGTCCACGTAGGACACCACGTCGTGCCATTCGGCGATCCTGGCGTCCTTGTCCCTGGGCAGTCCCAGGCTTTCGTAGAGTCCCTCGACCTGCGCGGAGTTCGCGCCGGCTTGGGTGACATCGAAGACGGGGAGTGTCGCCCGCGCGCCCGGGTTCGCCTGCAGGGCGATTCCGCCGCCGCCGCTGTCCATGCAGGAGCCCAGGAGGAGGCTGGCGCCGGCAACCGCGATCGACGTCCAAAGGGGGGTTTTCATGGGTTGAAGCCTTTCGAAGTTACCTGGAGGAGCGTCGCGGAAGCGGGGCGCCCATCCGCAGGCTTATAGTATACAAAATGCAAGGGGGGTTCTGTGCCGGCCTCATCTTTTTCGCGTCTTTTTGCGTCGGCCCGGCGGGAGCCACGGCGCCCTCCGCCGGGCCGGAACGGCTGCCCCCGGGGGTGGCCCATGGGGGGGCGCCGTCTGCACGGGACGTTTGCGCCGATGGCGCATCCTATGCAGGGTGGGGGCGGGATGGATCTCAACCAGTTCACCCAGATGTCCCGCCAGGCCGTCACCGACGCCCAGGCGATCGCCCGCCGTCTCAACCATAACGAGGTCGAGACGTGGCACCTGCTCTCGGCGCTCCTTGGCCAGGAGAACGGCATCATCCCGGGCCTCATCGACAAGATGGGGCTTTCCGCGAGCGCGCTCCAGCAGGCCGTGGACCGCGAGCTCGAGCGCCTGCCCAAGGTCACCGGCAACGTCGACACCTCGAAGGTCTACGTGACCCAGGCCGTGAACGACGTGCTCACGAAGGCCGAGCATGACGCGAAGGCGCTCAAGGATGAATTCGTCAGCGTCGAGCACGTGTTTCTGGGCCTCATCGAGGTGGGCCGGCCCGAGGCGATGAAGAAGCTCTTCAAGAGCTTCGGCCTCGACCGGGCCAAGGTGATGGGCGCGATGAAGGCGGTCCGGGGGAACCAGCGCGTCACGACGGACAACCCGGAGGCGACCTACCAGGCCCTTGAGAAGTACGGGGTGGACCTGGTGGACAGGGCCAAGAAGGGGAAGCTCGACCCGGTCATCGGCCGCGACGACGAGATCCGCCGCACGATCCGGATCCTCTCGCGAAAGACCAAGAACAACCCGGTCCTGATCGGCGAGCCCGGCGTCGGCAAGACGGCGATCGTCGAGGGCCTCGCCCAGCGGATACTCCGCGGCGACGTGCCCGAGGGCCTGAAGGAAAGCACGGTGTTCGCGCTCGACATGGGCGCGCTTGTCGCCGGCGCCAAGTACCGGGGGGAGTTCGAGGAGCGCCTGAAGGCCGTGCTGAACGAGGTCAAGCAGTCGGACGGCCGCGTGATCCTCTTCATCGACGAGCTGCACCTGATCGTCGGGGCCGGCAAGGTCGACGGCGCGATGGACGCCGGCAACCTGCTCAAGCCCATGCTCGCCCGGGGGGAGCTCCACTGCATCGGGGCCACGACGCTTGACGAGTACAGGAAGCACATCGAGAAGGACGCGGCNNCGCGGCCTGCGGGAGCGCTTCGAGCTCCACCACGGCGTCAAGATCCAGGACAACGCGCTCGTGAACGCGGTCGTCCTGTCCGACCGCTACATTTCCGACCGCTTCCTCCCCGACAAGGCGATCGACCTTGTCGACGAGGCCTGCGCGATGATCCGCACCGAGATGGACTCGATGCCCCAGGAGCTGGACGAGCTCACCCGGCGCTCCCTCCGGCTCGAGATCGAGGAGACCGCGCTCGCCAAGGAGAAGGACGACGCCAGCAAGCAGAGGCTCACCGTCCTGCGCAAGGAGCTGGCCGGCGTCCGCGAGAAAGCCAAGGGCCTCAAGCTCCAATGGGACAAGGAGAAGGCCTCGGTCGACCGCCTTCGCAAGCTGCGCGAGGAGATCGAGGCCGCGCGGCTCGAGATGGAGAAGGCCGAACGCGCCTACGACCTCAACAAGGTCGCGGAGCTGCGCCACGGGAAGATCCCGGTGCTCGAGGCCGAGCTGAAGAAGCTCGAGAGCACGGGCAAGACGACGACCCTCTTCAAGGAGGAGGTCTCCGGCGAGGAGATCGCCGAGATCGTCGCCAAGTGGACGGGCGTCCCGGTCACCCGGCTCGTCGAGGGCGACAAGGAGAAGCTCCTGAGGCTGGAGGACACGCTCCACAGGCGCGTCATCGGGCAGGACGAGGCCGTGACGCTCGTGACCGAGGCGATCCTGCGCGCGCGCAGCGGGATCAAGGACCCGCGCCGGCCGGTCGGGAGCTTCCTCTTCCTCGGGCCGACGGGCGTGGGCAAGACCGAGCTCGCAAAGGCGCTCGCCGAGAATCTCTTCGACACCGAGTCCGCGATGATCCGCATCGACATGTCGGAGTACATGGAGAAGCACGCGGTCTCGCGGCTGATCGGCGCGCCCCCGGGCTACGTCGGCTACGACGAGGGCGGCCAGCTGACGGAGGCCGTCCGCCGCAAGCCCTACGCCGTGGTCCTCTTCGACGAGGTCGAGAAGGCGCACCCGGACGTGTTCAACGTCCTCCTGCAGGTCCTCGACGACGGGCGGATCACGGACGCCCAGGGCCGCACGGTGGACTTCAAGAACACGATCATCATCATGACGTCCAACATCGGCTCGCGCTTCCTGCTCGAGGGCGTCACCGGCGACACGATCCCCGAGAGCGTGCGCGAAAGCGTGATGGCTGAGCTGCGCAGCTCGTTCCGCCCGGAATTCCTGAACCGGATCGACGAGACGATCCTGTTCAAGCCCCTCACGCTGGAGGAGATCGGCTCGATCGTCGACCTGCTGCTCGCCGACCTGAACCACAGGCTCGCGGACCAGGGCGTGACCGTGGCCCTCGACAAGAAGGCGCGGGAGTGGGCCGCCGAGAAGGGCTACGACCCCGTCTTCGGCGCGCGCCCCCTCAAGCGCTACCTCCAGCGCCAGATCGAGACGCGGCTCGCCCGCGGGTTGATCTCTGGCCAGATCGCGCCGGGGTCGACCGCGACCTTCTCCGTCAAGAACGGGGAATGGGTCGTCGCCTGAGGCGGCGCGGCGGCCGCGGGGCTACGCGCCCCTCTGGAACGAGCGGATCCCGTCCTGGATCTCCCTCGCGTCGGACTTCCAGAGCCCGTTGATGAAGATCGGCTGGCTGCCGCCGGAGGTCTCGACCGAGATGCTGGAAAGGAACACGCCGTTCTTTGCGCGCAGCGACGCGATCGCCTTGTAGCTGATGCGCTCCTCGCTCGACCCGAAGAACTTTCCCTTCCGGAACAGGATCCCGTCGCTGGACAGCGTCAGGGAATCGGGGAAGAACATGTTGCCGGCCGACCAGCGGCTCGAGCGGTAGGTCTTTTCCTCGACGGGGGCCGCCGGGGCCGTCGCAGCCTCTGCGACCGGGGGCGGGCCGCCCGCGCCCTCCTGCCTTTCCTGGGCGAGGAGCCTGCGCTTCGCGTCCGCGAATTCCGCGTCGGACAGGCTTCCGTCCCTGCGGAGGTCGGCCAGTTTCTGAAGCTCGTCGGCGATGTTCATCGGTCTGCCGGGGTGTGAACCAACCGTGGTGTCCGCCTGGAAGCGCCTAGGCGGCCTGCCTGAGGATCCGCTCCACGACCTCGGGCGTGATGTCCCCGCGCTCGCCGATCTTGAGCAGGCCCCGGGCCCTCAGCCGGCCGGCGACCTCGGACGCGGTGGCCGCGTCGACGCTGTAGTCCCGTAGGCGGGTGCGAAGGCCCAGCGACTCGTAGAAGGCGCGGGTCCTCTCGATCGCGGCGTCGATACGCGAAGCCTCGGAGCCGCCGGAGACGCCCCACACCCGCTCGGCGTACTGGGCGAGCTTGGCGCCCTTGCCCGGCCGCTGGACGTCCAGGAGGCTCGGGATCACGACCGCGAGCGTCCGCGCGTGGTCGATCCCGTGCAACGCGGTGAGCTCGTGCCCGATCGTGTGGCTGGCCCAGTCCTGCGGGACGCCGGCCCCGATGGCGCCGTTGAGCGCCCAGGTGGCGGCCCAGACGACGTTGGCCCGCGCGTCGTAGTCCGTGGGGCTCTTGACCGAGCCCGGGCCCTCGTCGATCAGGACGTGCATCACGGACTCCGCGAAGCGGTCCTGGACGGCGGCATGGGCGGGGTAGGTGAGGTACTGCTCGATCACATGGGTGAAGGCGTCGGCGATGCCGTTGGAGATCTGGCGCTCGGGCAGCGTGAAGGTAGTCTCCGGGTCGAGGACCGAGAACCTCGGGAAGGCCAGCGGGTGGATGAACGCGAGCTTCTGCCTGATCGACCGGCGGCTGATGACGGCGGCGCCGTTCGCCTCCGAGCCCGTGCCGGGGAGCGTGAGCACGGTCCCGATGGGAAGCGCCGACTGGAGCTTCGAGCCGCGCGTCTGGAGGATTTCCCAGGGATCGCCGGCGTAGGGGACGGCCGCCGCGACGAACTTCGCCCCGTCGAGGACGGAGCCGCCGCCGACGGCGAGGATCCAGTCGACCTTCTCCGCGCGGGCGAGCACGACCGCCTTCATGAGGGTGTCGAAGTCGGGATTGGCCTCAACGCCGAAGAACTCGAACACGGTGCGGCCTCCGAGCGCCTTGAGCACCTGCGCGTGGACGCCGTTTGCGCGGATGCTGCCGCCGCCGGCGAGGAGGAGGACCCGGGACCTCGGCGGAAGCTCGCCGTCGATGGCCGCGATCTGGCCGCGGCCGAAATGGATGCGCGTGGGATTAAAATAAGTGAAGTTTTCCATGGCGGATGGATAGAATCTGGGAAAAATTGCAAAACCGCAACCACCGCCTTGCCCACGGAACCCATCCGCTACTTCGACCGCACCGACGGGACGACCAAGATCGAGAAGGTCTTCGGCGAACGCTGGCTGCGCCTCGCCTATGAGAACCCGGTCGGCAGGTTCGCGGTCTGGCTTTTCTTCCGGCGCGCCTTCTTCTCGTGGTACTATGGGAGGAGGATGAACTCGCCGCGGAGCGACCTGTTCATCATCAAGTTCATAGGGGACTATGACGTCAACGTCTCGGAATTCGCGAAGTCGCCCTTCGAGTTCAAGACCTTCAACGAGTTCTTCCACCGCGCGCTGAAGCCCGAGTCGAGGCCGATCGCCCCGGGGGCCGGGACCGCGGTGTTTCCCGCGGACGGGCGGCACCTCGCGTTCCCGGACGTCGACCGGGCGGACGGATTCTACGTGAAGGGGGCCAAGTTCACGCTGGAGGAGCTCCTCGGCGACGCCGAGCTTGCCGGGCGCTTTTTTGGCGGGTCCATGCTCATCTCGCGCCTCTGCCCGAGCGACTACCACCGGTTTCATTTTCCCGTGGCGGGGATCCCCTCCAATCCCAGGCTCATCAAGGGCAGGCTCTACTCGGTGAACCCGATCGCGCTCCGCAGGAACATCCTCTACCTTGTCCGGAACAAGCGGTTCGTGACGCTGCTCGAGTCGACGATGTTCGGGACTGTGGCGATGGTCGAGGTGGGCGCGACCAACGTCGGAAGCATCGTCCAGGGCTTCCTCCCGGGACGGCCCGTCCTCAAGGGCGAGGAGAAGGGGCTGTTCGCCTTCGGCGGCTCATGCGTGATCACGCTTTTTGCGAGGAGCCGCATCGTCTTCGACGCGGACATCGTCGGCCAGAGCGCCTCCTGCACCGAGACCTACGCCCGGATGGGCGACCGGCTGGGGCTGGCGACGCGGTGACGTCAGGGGGCGGCGTTCGCCCTGGTCATCCTGTCGTAGGCCGCCTGAACGTTCTTCCAGGCGACGGCGGCCCTCGCCTTCGCATCCGCCCAGGTGTCGGCCGTGGCATTTCCGAGGTCGTGGAGCCTCGCCTTCAGGTCGGCGCGGGCCCGGTCATACTCCCTCTTCGCGCTGTCGCGCTCCCTTGAGGCATCGTCCGGGACACCGGCGACCTTCGCGTTCAGGGCGGCGGTCTTGTCGTCCATCTCCGTTGCCATGCGATCCATGGCGGCGGAAAAATCGGCGCGCCGCGCATAGGTGAAGTCCTTGATGCTGTCCCAGGTGTCGGACACCGCGACCTTCATGTCGGCGGCCGCGTTCNNCCGCCTTCGCATCCTGCATCGACTTGTCCTCGCTCTTGGAGCAGCCGCCGAGAAAAAGGGCTGCAGGGCAGATGGCCGCGGCGAGCATGTGGAGGGTAAGCCGGATCTTCATCATGCGAGGATAGACAGCGGGATGGGCCGTCGGTATGGGGTGTAACCCTGATTTCATTCGCGCGGAAAACGCCTCGGGCCCACTGCGCGATTTTACGTAAAATGCACAGTCGGCGTCACAACGGCGATCCGAATAAAAAAGCCGATGGAGAAGACGGACGTGCATGACGGGTCCCATCGACGCCCGAGTTCCCCTGCCGTGGTAACGGGGTCGATCGGGCGACCTGCGCCTCGGCGGCAATCTACCGGACAGCTCTCGCAACTCAGGAAGGCCAAACAACGGGATTCAAAATGAACACACCAGTCAAGACGCTTGCCCATGCCATGGGCGCCACTGCCGTCCTCGCTTTCTGCGGGATCGCGCGCGCCCAGACCAACACGAGCACGGGCACCAGCGCGCTCAGCTCGATAACCACCGGCATCCACAACACGGCCGACGGTTATTGGACGCTCCTTGGCGACACGACGGGCGACAACAACACCGGCAACGGATTCCAGGCGCTCAAGAACACCACGACCGGATACCAGAACACCGCGAGCGGCGAGGATGCGCTCTTTGACAACACGACCGGCTACCAGAACACGGCCATCGGTTCCGGGGCGCTCTTCCAGANNGCGGTCGGCTACCAGGCGCTCTATCATAACAACCTTCCCACTTCCCTCTCTCCCGGGGGTCCCCCCTATGTGGACGTCGCCAATACGGCGGTCGGCTACGAGGCGCTCTTCAACAACACCACGGGATTGGAAAACACGGCCGTCGGCACCTCGGCGCTGGCCAATATGGTGGGTCTGAGCGGAAACACAGCCGTCGGCGACGTGGCCCTCTTGAACGCGACCTCCGGGCAAAACACGGCCGTCGGCGCCTCGGCCCTCGAGGGTGTGACCAATGGGGGATCGAATATCGGCATCGGCTACCACGCGGGGATCAACATCCAGACCGGCGTCTCCAACATTGAAATCGGGAATCCCGGCTGGTCCACGGACAGCGGGACGGTCCGCATCGGGGAGCAGAGCCAGGCCCAGGGCGAGTCACAGACGGCTTATATCGCGGGAATCTGGGGCGCGACCGTCTCGGGCAGCGCGGTCACCGTCAACAGCGCTGGCCAGCTCGGGGTCGCCCCGTCATCGGGGCGGTTCAAGGAGGACGTCCGGGACATGGGCTCGGCCAGCGAGGCGATCTTCGCGCTGCGGCCGGTTTCCTTCCGCTACAAGCCCGAGATCGACCCCGCAGGCACGCCCCAGTTCGGTCTGGTCGCCGAGGAGGTGGAGAAGGTGTCACCCGACCTGGTGGTGCGGGACGGCTCCCATCAGGCCTTCTCCGTCCGCTACGAGGCCGTGAACGCGATGCTGCTCAATGAATTTCGCAAGCAGCACGACCTTGTCCTGGAGCAGCAGCGGGAGATCGCCGCCCAGCGGGAACAGATTGCGAAACTCGTATCGGCGCAGAAGGAGGGCGCCGTCCAGCAAGGCGAGATCGCGGCACTTGCCGCGCGGCTCGACGCTTTGGAAAAAACGGCCGGTGGCCATTGAGGCATGGCGCCCACCAGCCCAAGGCTTCATGGCGAAACTCTGTGGCGCCAGCCGATTCCTGAAAGCCTGGACTGCGCAGCCGCCGCCCTGCGATTGCGCGAAAACCCGCCCGGGACAATCGATCGATCTATCGTGATGCTGGGTTTCGCTGATGCCTAATAGGGGCCGTTCAATGCTTACCTTCGCCGGCGCCTGAAGAGGGACGACCTACTGGTCCGCCGCCCTTGGGGTCTTTCCTCGACTTGAGGTCCTTGAATGTGACGCTGCCCTTTGCCGTGGCTTTTTTCTTTCTGGGATTCATATTATTCTGGTGTTGTGACGTTCTTGTTTGAGCGCCCCGGTTTCAGTTGGCGAATTCTGATCCGCGGCACCCAAAATTGGGGAGATTTGTTCGCCGGATCCTCGGAATATTAGAGTGTGACGGTCAACGCTTTTATGCAAATTGGCTGCGCCATGCGTCGGCCGCGTCCTCTTGCCATTCACGTTACGGCCCTCTACGACCTCGGACGACATGATGGGAAAGGATCTGTTTGAATACGTTTGTGCTCGCATAACTCATTGATTGCTCGGGTGGTGGAATGGAATACACGACGGTCTTAGAAGCCGTTGCCGAAAGGCGTGCAGGTTCAAGTCCTGTCCCGAGCACCACGCTCAGTTCAGCTCGTAGAGCCCAATTCGTTCAGGCGCCCTGAATCCGGTGTCTGGCTGACTTGATGGATGGCACGCCCGGGCTCCCATAGACATGTTGTTGAGAGATAGAGGCGTGTGGCAGGATTTCGAACATGAACCTCGGCACGGATGCGTGTCAGAAATATCCGGGGAAGCAGATAACCCGTTCTTTCAAGCAGGTTCTAGTCGTCTAGCTCCACTCGCGTTCTGACGCGTTACAACCCCGCATCCAGTGGCTTCAGTCAGGTTTGGATTGGCACGGGCTCGTCATTGCACTGTATTCAGGCGTGCCTATTCCAGCGAGATTTCTCCTGTCGGGTTCATTGATTTGCGGTCTGGTAGCCGGATGTTCAGGCAGCCGGGGCCCGTCCACAAATGCCTACATGCAGGCGTACCAGGGCGTTTCATCGGACCTCAGCAACAGGATCAGGGCGTTCCCGAGAATATTGGCCCCTAGTCAGCCAGTTCCACCCGCGGATCCGACGCCGCAGGAACGCCGCGTCTTCGACGTTGCCAGCCGCAACTATGTGACGCTCATGATCGAGTATTATGGCGAGGTCATGGGTCGAAGCCAGAATCTTTCGAAATTCTACGGCCAAGCCCAGAGCCGGCTTGCCTCGCTAAGCACGAGTGGAGTCGAACCAGACGCCGTCAAACTGGTCAGCCTTCGCGAAGAGACGATGGGGCAGCAAAGCGATTTGTTCATTGAGATCGGCAGTCTGGCCGATCTCGCCCGGACCGCGCTGGTGGGCCGCCAAGACTCAAATTCCTTGGACGAGCTTCTCACCGGCGTGTTCGATGGCGCAATCGCCGCAGCCTACGCGGGATTCGCTCGCGGGGGCGAGAAGGACGCGGAGATCGGCGGAATTTTTGGCGCGTTGCGTGGTGCCAACGATGTAATGTCTAAAGGACATGCTGAAAATGACGCTCTTGCTGATAAGGTTGCTCTCGCCGCGGCGGTAGCGACACAGCTGCAACGCGACATTGTTGAATGCCAAACTGAGCATTCAAGACTGGCAACGAGCCTCGAAGCGAAGTACCCGGATCTTGATTGGAGCATGATGGTGCCCGGTCTATAGGGATACCACTGGTTGTGGTGTTCTCAAGCGTCGTGGGCGACGAGAACTGCTTGGCGCGGCAAGATGCGGGCGGCATTTGTTCAAATCGAAGGCCTTGTCGGCGACGGCCATTTGGGTTCTTCGTGCGGTAGGGCTCCTGGGGCCCGTCGCCATTCGTTGGCCCTCGGCATCCTGTCCCGATCGTGAATCCAGTCTAGTTCCTGATCTGCCACTCGGTGCCCACGTTGCCCAGATAGACGGAGGAGGAAAGGGCGGTGCCGTTCATCAGCCATGCGTAGCGGTCCCCGGTCGACGTGTTCTCAAAGACGATGTCCGGCTGCCCGGCGCCCGTGAAGTCCTCGGTCGCCGCGATTCGCCACTGCGTGCCGACGTTGCCAATGAAAACGGAGGAGGAGAAGGCGGTGCCGTTCATCATCCAGACGTAGCGGTCCCCGGTCGAGGTGTTCTCCCAGACGATGTCCGGCTGCCCGTCGCCCAGGAAATCTCCGGTATCAGCGATGCGCCAGACCGTCGGCGTGACGCCCAGCGAGACGCTCGAGGCGTAGCTCGTGCCGTTCATGAGCCAGATCACGCGTTCGCCGGTCGTCGTGTTGGTCCAGAGGATGTCCGCGTTGCCGTCGCCGTTGAAGTCGGCGACCGCGGCGATGGACCACTCGGTCGGCACAATGCCAAGCGATACGCTGGAACTGTAGCTCGTGCCATTCATGAGCCAGACCACAACTTCGCCGGTCGAGGTGTTCTGCCAGAGGAGGTCAGGATTGCCGTCGCCATTGAAATCGCCGGTCGCGGCGACCTGCCACTGCGTCGATACGTTGCCGATGAAGACGCTGGAGGAAAAGCTGGTCCCGTTCATCAGCCATACATAGTGGTCCCCGGTGCTGGTGTTCTCCCAGAGGAGGTCAGGGTTGCCGTCCCCGTTGAAGTCGAGCTTTGCCAGCTCAACCGGCTGCACGCCCGACTGGCCAAGCACCATGTTCGGGGTGACGATTCCCAGTGAAACCGTGCTCGCGTGCGTGGCGCCGCTCATTATCCAGATCGAGCGCTCGCCCGTCTCGGCGTTGGTCATCACCAGGTCCGGTGCGCCGCTGCCGCCGCTGTTGCCGACCGCCGATATCCGCAAGTCGGCGGCAACAACCCCGATCGTTTCATCCGAGGTGTGCGTGGCACCATTCATGAGCCAGACCTGCCGCTCGCCGTTGGCCGTGTTCGTCCAGAGGATGTCGGGCTTGCCGTCGCCGTTGAAGTCCGCGACACCGTCGATGGACCAGTACGTCGGGACGACGCCCAGCGAGACGCTCGAGGAGAACGTGGTGCCGTTCATGAGCCAGATCACCCGCTCGCCGGTCGTCGTGTTGGTCCAGAGGATGCCAGGGTAGCTGTTGCCGCCAAAGTCGCCGACACCGGAGATGGACCAGTTGGTCGGGACGACGCCCAGCGACACGCTCGAGAGGAAGGTGTTGCCGTTCATGAGCCAGATCACCCGCTCGCCGGTCGTCGTGTTGGTCCACAGGATATCGGAATTGCCGTTCCCCAGGAAGTCCCCGGTGCCATCGATCTCCCATTCGGTCGGGACGATGCCGAGCGAAACGCTGGAGCTATAACTGGTGCCGCTCATCTGCCAGATCACGCGTTCGCCGGTCGTCGAATCCGTCCAATACAGGTTGGGCGCCGGCGGCGCCACCAGGAATCCATACGCCGTGATGGCACTGATGAGCGGCGAATCGACCTGGGTGGACGTGGCGTCCTGTCCGTCGTCCGCGTAGGCGTACAGGATATGATAACCGACCGCCAACGGTGCCGGCTTGCCGCTGAACGACGAGCCGCCGTTTGTCGCCCGGGTCCAGGGGCCCTGCCACGTGTCTACCTGGAAGAAGACATTCTGGGGTGTTGGGGCCTCCGGACTGAATGTGCTTGTAGCATTGAACGTGAAGCTGGGTGTTGCGCTCAAAGTCATATTTCCCGCAAGTGGAGTGATGCTCGCGCTGAGTGGAATTGCCTGCACCTGCTGCTCTGCAATCGCTGTAACGTTGTTGCCGACTTGGTTGGAGGTGTAAATCATGCCGGTCACCGGGTTCACGACGATAGTCCGGGGAGCGGTTCCCGTGGTCACTGTCGTGGTTGCATTCGTGGATCCGTCAATCACCGTCACGGTGTTGTCGCCGTAGTTGGCGACATAGATCTTGTTCGTTGCTGGATTCACAGCGATGGAGTTGGGAGCGTTTCCAGCAACAACCGCAGTGGTCGCATTTGTGGCGCCGTTTATCACCGTTACGCTGCTGCTACTTTGGTTGGCGACATAGACCGTGTTCGTCACCGGGTTCACGGCGAGTGCAGTAGGATAGTCTCCCACCGTCACTCTAGTGGCTGAATTGGTAGCCCCATTTATAACCGTTACGCTGTTGCTGCCGGGGTTGGCGACGTAGATAGTGTTAGTGACAGGGTTCACGACGATGGCAATCGGATCGGTTTCTACGGGGACGGTGGTAGTCGTGTTTGTGGCCCCGTCGATCACCGTCACGGTGTTGTCGCCGTTGTTGGCGACGTAGACCGTGTTCGTCACCGGGTTTACGGCGATGGCATAAGGATTTATTCCTACGGTCACGGTGGTGGTCGCATTCGTCGACCCGTCAATCACCGTCACGGTGTTGTCGACGTAGTTGGCGACGTAGACCGTGTTC
>PLKS01000067.1:9684-25932 GCA_003140665.1 Opitutaceae bacterium | reverse complement strand
CCCTGTTCGCATGGGTCTACCTCGACAGCGCCAACCCGCCCACGGAAATCCTGCTGGCATGGTACGACGGCACATCCTGGGAGCACCGCGCGTACTGGGGCGCCGACACCATCACGTATGGCAACAACGGGACCGCGGGCCGCTATTATGCCGGCGCGCTTCCCGCCACGGGCAAGTGGGTGATGCTCTCGATCCCCGCAAGCGCCGTGGGGCTCGAGGGATCCGCCGTGAGCGGCATGGATTTCTCGCTCTACAACGGAGGCGTCACCTGGGACGCGATCGGAAGGTCGTCCGCGACCCCGTGATCAACTTCAGGCGAGCTTAAACCACCTTCCACCAATACGGTTCCGAGATGCGCATTCCGTCCCAGCGATGGGACAATGCACCTACCGGACCGTATCCCCCTTTGCGTTGCCGCCGGTCGGGCAACGGGTCCGGCTCCGTCTGCCGCCGGGCTGCCGCAAGGCCGGAAGGGGTGAGCACCCCATGGCCCCGGCGTCCCGCTTTCCGTAAAATGAGGCCGCGTGCCGAATCGCTTTCTATTCGCCTGCTGCGTCCTGTGGGTATCGCCGAACGCTCCCGAGCTTCGCGCCCAATTGCGGGCGCAGGTGGACACCCGCTCGCTGAGCTTGCCGGCCGTCGGAGACTGCACGCTGCGGATCCTTTCGCCGTCGATTCTTGAATTCACCCGGATTTCCGCCAAAGCGAGCGGGGCGCCCGTGCTGCCCGCTTTCCAGGTCACGGTCGGAGGCCAAGCGGTCGTGGTCGCCTCCGTGGGGGCCAAACGCAGGGTGGCCTATGCGCCCCTGAAGCGGCACGACCTGAGGATAGCCACGCAGTACTATATCCGGCTCGAGGACCCTGTCGACCTGCGGGATGCCTCCCAGATCGTCGAGGTTCGCGATGCCACCGGCGGCCCCGCGAATTCGCCCGTCGCCGCGTCAGCCCCCTGCGATCCGCAACGCTACAGCCCGGCGATCCACGTGAACCAGGAGGGCTACGTGCCGTCGCTGCCGAAAAAGGCGATGGTCGGCTATTACCTGGGCGACATGGGAGAAATGGACATTCCCGTTTCGTCCGGATTCGCGCTCATTGACGCGCGCAGCGGAAATCCGGTCTACACGGGCAGACTTACACGTCGCCCGGACTTCGGCTATCAGACGACGCCGACGCCCTATCAGAAGGTGCTCGTGGCCGACTTTGGCGACTTTGCGAAACCCGGGGAATACCGGCTTCTGGTCCCCGGCCTGGGCGCATCGCTTCCTTTCCTCATCGACGACGGCATCGCAATGGGCTTCGCCCGCACGTATGCCCTCGGCCTTTACGGGCAGCGCTGCGGGACAGGCAACGACCTTCCCTTTACGCGCTTCACCCATGGCGCGTGCCACGTCGCCGCGGCCCAGGTTCCCGTGCAGTCGGATCCCCAGTTTGCATTCACCTGGGCCACGATCTCGGGCTATGGGGGCGCGGCCAACCGGGACAACCCGCCCCAGATCGCGCCGGCGCTCGTGAGCGAGGCCAGCCAGCTCTACCCCTTCGTCAGGCGCGGCGCCGTCGACGTCTCGGGCGGCCACCACGACGCCGGCGACTACAGCCGGTATACGATCAACAGCGCCGAGCTGGTCCACTATCTCATCTTCGCGGTGGACTCGATCCCCGGCGTCGCGGCGCTCGACAACCTTGGGATTCCCGAGAGCGGCGACGGCATCAGCGATGTTCTTCAGGAGGCCAAATGGGAGGCGGACTACATCGCCAAGCTCCAGGACACCGACGGCGGCTTCTACTTCCTTGTTTACCCGAGGGACCGCGAATACGAATCCAACGTGCTTCCCGAGCACGGCGACCCCCAGGTTGTCTGGCCGAAGAACACGTCCGCAACCGCCGCCGCCGTGGCGGCGCTTGCGCAGTGCGCCTCCTCGCCGGAATTCAAGCGGCACTATCCCGCCGCGTCCGCAAGGTACCTCGGACAGGCAAGGCTGGGCTGGCAGTTCCTCGTGAATGCGATCGCAAGGTATGGCAAGGCCGGCGCCTACCAGAAGATCACGTTCTACGGCGATCGCTTCACGCACGACGACGAGCTGGCCTGGGCCGCCTGCGAGCTCTTCCTTGCCACCGGCGACGCACAATTCCAGGAAAAGCTGCTCGAATGGTTCCCTGATCCCGCCGACAAGGCGACCTTCCGCTGGGGCTGGTGGCGCATGTCCGACTCCTGGGGCAACGCCATCCGGAGCTATGCCTTCGCCGCCCGCAGCGGCCGGCTGCCGGCGAGCGCACTCGATGCCCGCTACCTGGGCCTCTGCGAGGCCCAGGTGGTTGCGGCTGGCGACGATGCGCTCGACTGGTCGGCGAAGAATGCCTACGCGACGCCGTTCCCCCTCGCCACCAAGGCGGTCAATGGCGCCGGCTGGTACTTCTCCGTCGACCAGGCCTGCGACATGGCTGTCGCCTACGCGATCGACCCGAAGCCCGATTATATCGACGCCTTGGTCGGGGCGATGAACTACGAAGGCGGCTGCAATCCCGTAAACGTCACCTTTCTTACCGGCCTCGGCTCCAAGCGCCAGCGCGAGATCGTCGACCAGTTTGCCCAGAACGACCGCAGGGTGCTTCCGCCCTCCGGCATCCCGATCGGGAACATACAGGCGTCCTTCCAGTATATGCCGGGCTACGGGCCCGCGCTCCACGAGGCCACCTATCCCGACGACAATGCCGCCGCGGGACCCTATCCATTCTACGACCGCTGGAGCGACGCCTACAACGTGACCACCGAGTTCATAGCCGTTAACCAGGCGCGGAGTCTCCTGGTCACGGCCTTTCTGGCGGGTCGCTCGCCCTCCGCGGGGCGGAAATGGACGTACGCCCGCGCGAAGATCGACGCGCCAAGGGCTTCCGTTCAGCTCAAGGCACCGGTCACACTGCATGTCGACGTGCCCGGAGAAGATCTCTCCGTTGCCCGCATCGTCTGGGAGGCGCGTGACCAGGAACCGGCCTTTGGCCCGACCTACACCATCTCGCCGAAGAACAGCGGCTCGCAGTGGGTGGAGGTGGAGGCCGAGTGGCCGGACGGCCGCCGCGCATTCGCCTCGGACGCCTTTCCGTCCAACAGCTCCACCGTCGTGTGGATGCAGGGCGCCGTGCCTGCCGATGCTGTCCCCGAGGCGAGGGGCGGCGACGGATGGACATGGATCGCGGCCGACCCCATGCCGCATTCCAGCCCTCTGGCCCACCAATCCAGCCTTTCCTCCGGACTCCACGAGCATTGGTTCACCGGCGCCAGCGCGACTCTCGAGGTCGGTCCGGGCGATTCCCTGTTCGCATGGGTCTACCTCGACCCCGACCATCCACCGAGCGAGGTCATGCTGGCGTGGAACGACGGCTCCTCGTGGGAACACCGCGCCTATTGGGGCGCCAACACGATCACCTACGGCCAGAGCGGATCGGCCGGACGATTTCCCGCGGGCGCCCTGCCGCCGACCGGCCGCTGGGTTCAACTCAGGGTGCGGGCCCGGGCCGTCGGCCTCGAGGGCGCCATTCTGACCGGCATGAGCTTTTCGCTCGTCGACGGTCGCGCCACGTGGGATGCCGCCGGCCGCTCCCGCTAACACGAGATCCCATTTCCGCCGCCGCCCCCGCGATCAGGGACCCAAGGACGCCGCAATACGCGCCGGCGCCGGTTTTTCAGCTTCCCCGCCGTGGCCGGACTCCTCCCCCGCCTCCGCGGCGTCGCTGATCCGGCCCGGGCTCTCCACAATTCCGTGGGCGATCGCGTATCGTGTAAGGCCGGCGATGTCGTGGATGTTAAGCTTGTCCATCAGCTGCTGACGGTGCTTTTCGACGGTCTTGATGCTGAGATTCAGGGCGGAGGCGATCTGCTTGTTCACGTGGCCTTCGGCCGCCATCTGAAGCACCTCCTGCTCGCGGCTCGTCAGGTGCCCGTTCCGGGATCGGAGCGGCCGGTTCCTGGCGTGGGATTCCCGGTAGAGCTCTATCAGGCGCTTAAGTATCGACGGGCTGAAATACGCGTTGCCCCTGGCGATCTCCCGCACGGCCTTGATCAGGTCGCTTGCCGCCGCCTGCTTGATGAGATAGCCGGACGCCCCCGCCTCGGTGAGCCGGTAGACGTATTCGTCGTCGGCGTAGCAGGAAAGGATTAGCACCTTGGTCTGGATGCCATCGTTCAAGATCTGGCACGTGGCCCCGAATCCGTTCAGGAGCGGCATCGCGATGTCCATCACGACGACATCGGGACGGAATTCCTGCGCCATCTGCACGGCCTCACGGCCGTTGCCCGCCTCACCTATCACCTCGATATCGGGTTCGGCCGAAAGCAGCGACCGCAGGCCCTGGCGGACCACCACGTGGTCTTCGGCGAGCAGGACGGAAATTTTCTTCATAAAGACCGGGATGGGAGGCGGAAGGGAAGATTGGCGGATGATTCGATCGCTCCCCGGCGCCCCGGCGCGTTGCCGCACATCGACGGCAGTTCCAGCGCCCGCGCGGGATCTCGTGCCCTTCCGGATTCTCCATTCTCGCAAAATCGCGTCTTGCCGGGTGATTCAAACGCTGGGACAGGCATCGTGATAACCAGCGTTAGTGTCCGGCCAACCCTGCCTGTTCCGCCCCGGAGGCGGGTGTTTGGGGGCGCCCGTCTGGGGTGTTCACCCACCCGACCTTGGACGATCCGCTAGGGTGTTTACCCCCTCACACCGGCCCATACGCAAGGGTCTACGATGTGCGGTTCAAACGCCATCAGCATCAAATTATCACCACAGCCCAATAATAATTCGGAAATGCGACTGCTATTTGTTCACGAACGGATCGGCGCATTCGGGGGCGCCGAGGCAAACATCCTTCTTGCTGCGGAGGAGCTGAGGCGGCGGGGCCATAGCGTCGGCATGGCGCATGGCAGCGGCGCCGGCAGAGGCGAAGCCGAATGGCGCGATGTCTTCGCCGAACGCTTTGCGCTGAGCGGCTCCGCCGACGCACTCGACCGGGCGTTGGCACAGTTTCAACCCGATGTCATATTCCTGCACAAGCTTTCCGACGTCCGCGTGCTCCATTCGCTGGCGACGTGCGGCCGGCCGGTGGTCCGCATGGTTCATGACCATGACCTCTACTGCATGCGCAGCTACAAATATCATTATTTCAGCCGCCGAATCTGCACGCGGGCGGCGTCCGCCTATTGCATTTTTCCGTGCGGGGCCTCAGTGGCGCGCGGCACCGAGGCCGGGTTTCCCCTTCGCTGGGTCAGCTATTCCGCGAAACGCCGGGAAATCGACGTGAACAAGAAATACCACCGCCTGATCGTCGCCACGGCCTACATGAGGGAGGAATTGCTTCGCAACGGCTTTGCGCTCGACCAGATCGAAATTCACGCCCCGGTTCCACGCGCGGCCGAATCCCCCGACAGCCCCTCGTTCAGCGGCCGCAACCTCATCGTCTACGCGGGCCAGATCGTCCGCGGAAAGGGAGTCGACGTGCTGCTGGAGTCGCTCGCGCGGGTGACTGCGCCCTTCGAGTGCGTGATCCTCGGAGACGGCAGCCAGAGGGCCGAATGCGAGCGCCTCAGCAGGCGCCTCGGCCTGGACGGCCGCGTGCGCTTCGCGGGCTTTGTGCCGCAGGCCGAAATCGCCGGATTCTACCGCGATGCCTCACTGGCCGTCATGAGCTCCGTGTGGCCCGAGCCCTTTGGCGCGGCGGGCCTCGAGGCCATGCGCCGCGGCCTGCCGGTCGTGGCCTTTGATGCAGGCGGCATCCGCGAGTGGCTCCTGGATGGCGTGAACGGATTCCTGGTGCCATGGATGGACCGCGATGCATTCGCCGGGAAGGTGGATGCCCTTCTCCTCGACAAGGCGCTCGCCCGCCGGCTCGGCCAGTGCGGCCGCCAGCTGGCCGATGAGCGATTCAATCTCGACGCCTACATCGACGGTCTCGAAGGCCTGCTGGGCCGCGCCGCCGAACTGCCGACCGCCGCGTATGCGGAGCCCGAGGACCCGCAATCATGAAAACGATCAATCCCGAACCCATTTCTCCAGGCCTCCTGAGCCACTTCGCCACTTTTCAGAGCCGTGGCGGCCTGCTCCGGCTGAATCTTCGCGTCTCCTTTCGCCGCCTCGCGTGGAGGTGGCTCGTTGGCGGTGCCGATGCCGTCAAGAGGATGCTCGACGTGCTCGGGAGCCTCGCGGCCCTCCTGGCGCTGAGCCCGCTGCTGCTCCTCATTGGCGCTCTCGTTCGCCTTGACGGCGGTCCGATCATCTTCGCCCAAACCCGCGTCGGCCGTCACGGCCGGGTATTCAAGATGTTCAAGTTTCGTTCGATGCGTCCGGACGCTGAGAAGCACCTGGCGGAGCTTCTGGCTGCCAACAAGCATGGAAGCGGCGTCACCTTCAAGATCAAGGATGATCCGCGCATAACGCTTATCGGCCGCTGGCTGCGGCGATTCTCCCTCGACGAACTGCCCCAGTTCCTCAACGTCCTCCTCGGCGACATGTCGCTTGTTGGGCCGCGACCTCCCGTGCCGCGCGAGGTCGCGCTCTACACCCTCGCCGACCGCCGGCGCCTCTCGGTCAAGCCGGGAATCACGTGCATCTGGCAGATCAGCGGGAGAGCGGAGATAGACTTCCCGGGCCAGGTCCGCCTCGACGTCAACTACATCGAGACCCAGAGCCTCGGCCAAGACATCCGGATTCTTGCCCGGACCCCGCGCGCCGTCGTGTTTGGCTCCGGCGCCTATTGATGAAGACGCTGCTCATCTGCCCTTCCGACAGACCAGCCGTTCCGCATCTCTCTGAAGCGGGTCCGCTCGCCACGGCCCCGGTTCTCGGCGCATGCGTCGCCAGCCACTGGATCGAGCACCTGGCCGCGCTCGGAGCGCGCGAGATCCAGGTCATCGCCGCCCACGGCAGGGAACAGCTGAGCATGGCAGTCGGCGACGGCACGCGGTGGGGGGTTCGCATCAGCATGATCGCCTCCGGCGTCGAGCCGACGCCGGGCGAGGCCGCCAGCCGATACAGGCCGAACGAGGAGCCCGGATGGCTTCCGGCGCCCCACGACGTCGTTTCCTTGTCCCACCTGCCCGGCTGCCCGGGACTGCCGCTGTTTGAGAGCTACGCAAGCTGGTTCGGGGCGCTTATCGCCTGGATGCCGCGGGCGATCACTCCGTCCCGCGTGCGCGTGGTGGAGGCCCGCTCTGGAATCTGGGTCGGCAGCCGCTCCCGTGTCTCTCCCACCGCGCGGTTGATCGCCCCGTGCTGGGTCGGCGACCAGGTGTTCGTGAACGCAGGCGCTGTCGTCGGCCCGGGCGCGATTCTCGAGGATCGCTCCGTGGTCGAAAGCAACGCCCGCGTGATCCAGAGCTGGGTCGGTCCCGAAACGTTCGTGGGCCCGATGATCTCCGTGGCCAATTCGTTGGCCTGGGGGAGCACCCTGATCGACTGGCGAAACGACTCCTCGCTCCGCGTCTCCGACCCCTTCATGCTATGCTCCCTCTCGAAGCTCCCGACCTCAGCCGTGGCGGCCCGTCTCGGTCGTGCGCTCGACACGCAGGGGCACCGCGAACCCAATCTCAACCTGATCACGGCGCTGCACGCCCGCCTGGACCGCGGGTCGAACCAGAAGCTGCCCGGTTGAGCCATGGAAGGGCCGTCATGAAAATTGAAAGCCAGGGCCAATGCCTGAGTATCTCCGAGATTCTGGAGCTGACTGCCGTGAACTCGGCCCATTTCCGCGAAGAGGTCCGCTCTGCCCTTAGCGAGTCGCCGGCGGTCATCGAAATCAACCTGTCCCAGACCCGCTTCATGGACAGCAGCGGGCTCGGGGCGCTGTTCGCGCTCTACAGGGTCATCGACCAGCGAGACGGTGTGGTATTGCGCCTGCTCAATCCGCTGCCGGAGATTCAGCAACTTCTGGAGCTGACTCAAATGCAGCAGCTTTTCGAAATCGTCAGACGCTGACCCATGGTCGCTCCCCTGCTTGAGCCGGCCCGCACAGCGACGCTTCGGCTCGCCTTCGCCCCGAACCTGGTTTCGGCGCGGGCGGTCTCGGCTGCCGTGCGGCTGTTTCTAGCCGAGCAGGGCGTGAAGGGAAAAGACCTCTTCGCCTATGAATTATGCGTCGCCGAGGCCAGCAACAACGCGATCGAATACGCGGAAGGCCCGTCCCGGGCTCTCGATCTCCTCGCCGAAGTGCTGATCACCCCGGTCCAGGTCGAGCTGCGAGTGACCGACCATACCGCCGGCTTCGTCCTTCGCGAACGCATCCCGCAGCCCTTGCCCACGACAGACCGCGGCCGCGGGCTTTTCCTCATCCAGTCGGCGATGGACGAGGTCCGCTACCTTCGCGGCGCAAAGGAGAACATCCTGGTCATGCGCAAGAAGCGCCATCCCATTACGGATGCGAAAGCCGCGAACGAGCAGGGACCCGTCGACCAGCTTTCGCTGGAAAAATGCAGGCGGCAGCTGGCGGAATCCAGGAGCCAGATGATAAGATTAGCAGAGGAGCTCCTGCTCCGTACCGAGACGCTTTCCTCCGTTTTCCGTTGCTGCGCCGAGCTTGGAAGCATGAAGACGTCGTCCGAAGGCTTCGAAGGGCGGCTCTTCGTCGACCTTCTCCACCTCACCTCCGCGGATTGGTACGTGCTGCGGCTGGTCTCTCCCGACGGCGGGAAGCTGCTGGTTGCCGCCACCTCCGAACCAGACCTAGCCTCAAAACCCATCGCACTCCCTGCGGAGGGAGGCGCGCCCGCCAGCATAGAGGCCATCGTGGCCGTAGGCCGAAAGGCCGCCAGATTTGACGTGCGCGAGTGCTCCGAACGATCCGAGCCGCTTCGGGCCGTCGGGTCCAGGGGCGCCGGGCTCGTCTGCCCGCTTTGCTTTGGCGGCGAGCTGGTCGGAACGATCGCGGTAGGCAGGCGCGGCGGGGACTTCCCGCTCGGAAGACTCCAGGACGAGGTGATCCGCACATTCGCCGAGTTTCTGGCGATCCAGACGCTCAACCTGCGCCGCCAAAAGGAGGAGGTGCGAAACCGCGTCGTCGCGCGCGAGCTCGAAATCGCGCAGGAAATCCAGCACCTTCTGCTGCCGCGGAGCCTTCCCCAACTGGCCGGCTTTGGCCTGGCGGGCGGATGGCAGAGCGCCCGCGAGGTCGGAGGCGACTTCTATGACGCCATCGCCAGCGGCGACCAGTCGCTCCTCCTCATGATCGCGGACGTGATGGGCAAGGGCGTGCCGGCCGCGCTCTTCGCCACGGAGATGCGCGGGCTGCTGCGGGGCCTGGCCGCGCGCAGCTCCGATCCGGCCGAGCTGCTCGGCGGTTTGAACCGCCTCCTCTACACGGACCTCTCCTCGGTCGCCATGTTCATCACCGCGCAAATCGTTCATGTCGACCTGCAGAACCGGCAGATCACGGCCGCAAGTGCCGGGCATTGCCCGCTCCTTTTCGTCCCACATGGCAACCGCACCGTTTCACATCTGCCGATTCAGGGCCTGCCGCTGGGCGTCCGGCCGGACACCGTCTATCCCCACCATACCACACGCCTGGGGACGCCCGCCGCCCTGCTCCTGCACACCGACGGGCTCACGGAGGCGCGCAGCCCGGCCGGCACGCCCTATGGCCAGCGGAGGTTGAAGGCATGGATGCAGGCCCACGCGGTCCCCGGCCGCAAGGCCGCGGAGATGCGCGACCAGCTGGCGATGGAACTGACCCGCTTTCGGGGAGATTCCGTGATGGCCGACGACCAGGCCTTTCTCGTCCTGATCGAAGAAGGTGGCGGCGCCACGTCGACGGCGCCCGCCGGAGAGCGTGGCGCCCAGCCGCGGCGCACCGCCTCCCCCTTCTTCTTCAACTCGTGAACGCCACGCCGCCGTGAAGCCCCTTCTCCCGCTGTTCGTGTTCGTCGACGCCTGCGGCTGGGAAATCATCAAGGATCACCCGTTCGCGCGAACCCACGCGCCCGAGCGGCGCAAACTAAGGTCGGTATTTGGCTACAGCTCGGCCTGCATACCCTCCATCCTTTCGGGCCGGTGGCCGGTGGCGCATCGCAACTGGTGCTACTTCGTCTATGATCCCCCGCGTTCGCCGTTTCGAAGCCTTCGCCACCTCCGATGGCTGCCGCGGGCGCTGACCAGCAGGCGCTTTTTCCGGCACCGGCTTTCGCGCCTCCTCAAGGTCCATCTGAAATTCCGCGGCTATTTCGACCTTTACAACATTCCGTTCGAGCACATTTCGCTGTTCGATTTCTCGGAGAAGAAGAATCCGCTGCAGCCCAACGGGCTGAACCGCGGGCCCAACATATTCGACCATATGCAGGAGCGCGGCATCGCATGGCATGTCAGCGATCCCAAGCTCGGGGAAAGGCAGAACCTCGACCGCCTGCTCGCCGACATCAAGCGCGAGCAGATCGATTTTGCCTTTCTGTACTGGCCTGACCTGGACGGCCTTCTCCACCGGGTCGGCAACACCTCGCCGGAGGTGTCGACGAAGCTGAATGCCTATGAGCCGTGGCTCGACGAGCTCATGGCATGCGCTCGCGAGCACTATGAGGAGGTCAAGCTCACGGTATTCAGCGATCACGGCATGGCCAATTGCGACCGGCTCCTCGACCTGCGGTCCCGCATCGAGCCGCTCGGCCTGCGGATGGGACGGGACTATGCGGTCGTCTTTGACTCAACGATGGCCCGCTTCTGGTTCTTCGACGAGCGGGCGCGGCGCCTCGTCACGGAGTGCCTCCGGGGCGTCACCGAGGGCCGCGTGCTGCCCGACGCCGAATTGGAGGAGCTCGGCGCGCTGTTCCCAGACCGCTATTTCGGCGAGCTCATATTCCTGGTCGAGGAGGGTGTCCTGATCGTTCCAAGCCACATGGGAGAGCGCCCCATCCGCGCCATGCATGGCTATCATCCCGACGCGCCGCACAGCCATGCGAGCCTGCTCACCAACTATTCCGACGTGCCGGACGGCATCACCGCGATACCGCACACGTACCAGCTCATGGCCGCGCAGGCGGACCGCGCCGCAAGGCTCAACCACGCGCCGGCGCTGGCCGTCAATTGACGGGGACGTCGCCGCTCGCCACGTCGCGAAACGAGACCACGCGGACGTCCGAGCGGCTTGCGAGCCAGCCGGCGACCTCGTGCAGGACGCCAATCAATTTCTCATCCGGGGCGCCCGTCCGGAAAAACTCCCACCAATGGGAGACGAGGACGGTGAGCGTTGCGCCCCCGACAGCCTCGCGGACCGATGCCATCATGTCCGCGCGCGGCCGGGAAAACGAAAGCAGGCAGCCGGGATGGCTCAGCAGGTATTTCCCGCCCGCCCGCCAGTGCCGCCGCCGCCCCAGCTTCTTCAACGCGTAGGCCGCGCACCATCTCAGGGGCACCCTTCGGGCCTCGAACCAGCCGGTCGAGATCACATCGAATCGAGCGGCGACCTCGACGAAGGCCTCGCGCGATATCCGGTCATAGGGCGCAACAAAGGTCTCCGGCAGCGCAAAGCCCGCCTCGCGCAGGCTGTTCGCGCCCCGGTCGATGCGCCGTGCCAGCTCGCGCCGATTGGAATCGCCGAACTCGAAGCTGTCGTGATGGCAGCCGTGCTGCGCGATATGATAGAGGGGCTCGGACCGAATGTACTCCACAAGCCCGCGGTTTTGCGCGATCGGGGCAAAGGGGACGTCCGGTCCGCTCCCGGCGGCGAGGTATCCCTCGAGGCCGCCGTCCACCGTCCTAACGTCGGTTCGCACCTCGGGAATCGCGGCCAGATTGACAGGCATGCCGCGCTCGAGGAAGGGACGGTAGAGGCGCTCAAGGCACGCCGGCGGCGTGAAGGCGCAGGTGTCATCGTCCCTGAGTATGACGTAGTGCATTTTTCTCCTCGATCAGGTGCCCATAGAGCCGCTTCATCCGGTCTGCGCGCACGGAGGTGTCGAATTCGGCGACCGCCTTGTCACGGCCCGCAGCCCCCCACCGCGCGGCAAGTTCCGGTTGCGCCAGGATCTGGTCCACGGCCGAGTGAAAGCTCGCCGGCCGGTCAAGGTCGAAAAGCAATCCGTTCGCACCGTCCTCCACTAGAGCCGCCGCGCCCGAGGTTCGGCTCGAGATCACCGGCGTGCCCGCCGCCCACGCCTCTAGGATCACCATTCCAAATGTCTCGGACACCGAGGGCAGGACCAACGCCCGGGCCTCCTGGAGGAGCCCGATCAGGCGTGCGTCGCCAAAAGGCAGGCTTCCCACCAGCATCACGAGGTCTCGCAGGCCCTCGCGTTTGATGCGCGCCTCGAGCGCGGCGCCATATTCGCGGTTCGTGCACGCGCCGACAAACACCAGGAGGATTCTCGGATGGCGCCGGGCAAGCTCCGCCACCTCCCCGACCAGCCAATCCTGGTTCTTGATCGGATCGATGCGCCCCAGAATGACCAGCACAGGGCGATTCCCCAGCCCTGGATAGGCTTCCGTGGCCGCGCGCCTGCTTTCGCGGGCGAAAAGCGCCGTCGGGACCCCGTGCGGCTCCAACAGGACCCGCCGTCCCGGGTGGCGCTCCCTGATCAACGCGACCTCGCGCGGATTGAACGCAATGATCGCGTCTGCCTGGTCCAAGAGATGCCTCGCCCTCAGCATGAGGCCCAGCGGCCTGCCCCAGTCCCAGCTGCCGGCGGCGGCCCGGCGAAGCTCCTGGAAAACAGCGGCCGGCAGGTCGTAGGCGCCTCCATGGATGCTTATCACGAACGGGAGCCGCCTGCCGCGCGCCACGACCCGCCCGATCGCGCCGAGCCGGCCCTGCGCGTGCGAGTGGATCACATCGATTTTTTTCTCGCGCAGCAGGGAGCCGATCAGGCCGAAGGAAATCACATTTCCCCCCACCGCCACCAATTGGCTCCTCCGCTCGGAAGAGATACCCCAGACCGGCACGCGCGCGCGGAAGCGCCGCACGGTGCAGCCGGCCGCCGCGATCGGATCCGCCGGCGCCGTGCCGGGCGCCAGCCTTGGCGCATAAACGAAGGATTCGACCCCATGTTTCGCCATGTCAGCCGTGAGCTGGAGGACCGCCGACTCGGTGCCCCCCCATTCCGACGGATCATACTTGCGAAGCAGGTGGGCGACGCGCATCGGCTAAGCCCCTTCAGCTACGAGGCTTTCGCTCGGAACCGCATCCTGCTCAATCGATTCGGCCCTGATCGAGCGTTCTTCGATCCGGGCCCTTCCCCGGGCGTGCGCCAAGCTGGCAAGGGCGCCGAGAAGGATGTAGAACGTCAAAAGGATCGGCGTCTGCCGGTAGACCCACTCGGTGAGGCTCTGGCCGAATATGCCGCAGATGCTGAACAATATCCCCACGCCCATCGCCCGCATCGGGTCGCTCTTCGGAAGGAACAGGAAGGGCAACCCCATCGACAGCCAGCGGAGCCAGAGGAGCGCGAAGATGGCGAGGCCCGGAACTCCGAGTTCGCCCAGCGTCAGCGCGGCAAGATTGTGGGCGGGCGCCGCGAGGTACGAGTTCGCGAATATCTTGTCGTTGCGGGATCCGTAGACTGAAACCAGATAGTCATAGTCATCGAACCTGAATCCAAGCCGCGGTCCATAGGTGCGGCTTACCTGGTAGGACCAGTTGTTGAGTCCGACGCCAAAAAAATGATCCTTGGCGATCGCCGTCGAAAGACGAAGGTAGACGCCGCGTCCGTCCACCGACGGGTCGAGGTATTCGTCCTCCAGGGTCGTCCCGGAATAGCGCCGCTCCATCTGGCTCCAGCAAGCGGCCGCCAATGCCACCGCACCAAGGACAAGCAGAGAACGAACGACGATCCTGCTCGGGCTCGGCCGCCACGAGGCGCATGCAAGGATCGTGCCCATGACCACCACAGTGAAGACCGGGATGCCCGCGCGTGAAAACGTCAGGAACAACCCGGCGGCGGCCAGCACCGAACACAACCCGCAGAACCACCTGAGTCCGCGCGACCCGACCGAATAGGCGACGGCGACAAGCGGCGGAGCCGTCAGGCAGAAATACATCGAAAGGCTGTTGGCGTGGTCAAGCGTCCCGTCCGCCCGGTCGACTCCCGTGACAAGATGCTGCCTGATCGCCCAGAGGCCCTCGAAACCGACCGCGCAGCCCAGCGCCACTGCGAGCAGCGTCCATTCGCGTCTCGACCGCACGTAGAAGGCCGCTGCGAGAAAGACGAGGATGCTGGCGAACATCTTGGAGAGCTCAAACGCCCCGAAAAGCTTCGGCTCGGACACAATGACCGAGACGCAGGCATAACCAAAAAAGAGCAGCATCAGCCCAAGGCTGCCCGGCCAGAAAAGGCGCCGCTCCCCCCCGCGTCGCCCGAGTAAGCACCCGAGGAGCAGCCCGAATGCGAGCATTTCGAGCATCGTGATCTGTATTCCGCGCGTCGTGCCCCGGTACCAGGCCTCGCTGAAGAAGTTCACGTCCATTCTCTCGGCGAACACGGCAAGGCTCACCATGGCAAAAAAGAAGACATCCCTAACGCGCTGGAAACAGATCGCCGCCATGGCACCCGTGATGGTGAAGAACGGAATCAACGCCAAAGCGACCATGTGCGAGGGTGTCATGCGGCTTTGGCAGCTATTTGGTGCTCATGTGGGTTGCCGTTAGGATCGTCTGCCGCGCGGTCTTCGGCCAATAGGCCGAGGATCCGCCCCCGCGTCGGAGAAAGCGCGAGGCCTGCCAGCACGCGATGAGCGTGACCACAGATCCGGCCGCTGCCGCAGCCCAATGCGTGAGCCGCCGGCGACCGCGCATATGGTAAAGACGGCGCCACCTGAAGCCGAGAATGCCCGGGAACAGCCGCCAGAACATGCGGGGGCTGGCGACGTGGGCGCCGATCAGCCTCTTGAGCCAGTCCGGATCACGCGCATCGTTGCGAGACAGCGTCGCAGCGAGATTCGCGCGGTCCGACTCCGGCAGGCCCTTCAGGTACGTGATCAGCACGTGCACCGTCGTCTGGCCGATCATCTGGCGCTTCTGGTTGTTCAGGAAGTCGCGCGGCGACAGGTAGGGCTTGTAAAGGTGGGTGGCTCCGCGCACAGAGACGACCTTGGAAGGGTCGCTCGGCGCGCAAAAAAAACCGGTGCAGATGGCGGCCTTCAGGAATCCGTCGTCGGTGGCGCCGAGATCGCGCGGCAGGTAGAGGTTGCGCGCGATGCCCGAGCGCAGGCAGTAAAGCATCCCGTTCAAGCGGCCCTCGATCGTGCCCGTCAGGTCGGATCCCGCGATGGAAAGCCGCTCGCGGGTCGAGAGGCGCCCCTTGCCGGCAATGTCCTTGCGCGGACTGTCCGATGCGCCGCCGAGATTCCGGCTGCGCTCAAGTTCCCCGAGGACGAGCTCGAGCGTCTCGGGCTGGTTGAGAATGATGTCCGCGTCCATGAGGCACAGGTAACGCGCCTCTCGTGCCGAGAATTCGTGGACGAATCGGTTCCAGGCGTTGTTGCGCCCCGGCTCGCGAATGTCCTCGACCCGCGCGCTCAGTCCGCGGCGGACGGGATGCTCGCGCTCCATCCGGGCGAAGAAATCCGCGGCGACCCCCACCGTCCCGTCGGTGCAGCCGTTTGCGAGGCAGACAACCTCACAACCCTCGTTCGCCGCGGCAAGCCGAGCGATGACCGTTTGCTGAAAGAGCGAGGCAAGCATCGGCCCGATCGAAGCCTCCTCGTTCCAGGCCATGATGCCGATCGAGAGTGCGTTCGGTAAGTGGTTGTTGGAAATAGTCATGCTAGCGGTCGATTGCCGGTTTCATTTTGACCTAAGGGGGCGCCCGGGGCCAGTAGGTCTGCACCCCCATCATAAGCGGTAACCACCCCATTTCGGCGGCGTCCCGCCTAGGCTAGACTGGCTCATGGAAGAGCCTCCCGTAAGCATTGTCCTCCGCTCGTACAACGAGGCGTGGGCGCTGCGTTCCACGCTGGCTGCGCTCAAGGATCAGACCTGTCGGAATTGGGAGCTCATCGTGTTCGACTCGGGCTCGACCGACGGCTCCGTGGACATGATCCGACGTGCAGCACCCGCGCACCTCGTGCAGATGCTCCCGCACGAGTACCGGCCCGGCCGGGTCTTGAACCACGGCATGGAACTCGCCCGGCACGACCGAGTCATTTTTCTCAACGCTGACGCCACGCCCCAGGGCCCCGGCTGGCTGGCGCCGCTTTCGCTAGCGCTCGCCGACCCCGGGGTTGCCGCCGCATTCGGCCGACAGATCCCCAGGCCGGATTGCGCGGCGGTCTTTGCGCGCGATTACGAGCGGTGTTT
>PLKS01000067.1:0-9666 GCA_003140665.1 Opitutaceae bacterium | reverse complement strand
GTGATGCACTCGCACAACTACACTCCGAGGCAGGCCTACAAGCGCAGCTTTGGCGAGGCGTGGGCGCTCGCGGCCTTTTGGCCTGGCTCCCAGAGGGACTTCAACATGGGCCGCTCGCTTCTGCTGGGCTGGCTGCGCGACGCCTGCGGCGACCTGCGCTATTGCCGGCAAACGCGCCGCCTGGGCCAGTTTGCGCGGGCCCTCGCCATCCGCTGGCAGCAGCGGCTCGGCCGACTTCACGGATTCCACGCCGGCTGGCAGATGCACCGCGTCGATCGCGCGCTATGATGGCCACCAACGGCCGCGAGGCCGCGCAGACCGCGGTCGCATCGTCTCGGATCGGCGCGGGGGGGGACCTGCCGCGGCGATTCACGCTCGATGGGGACGAGGCGCTCGAGCGGCACCTCGAGCGCGCGTGCGCCCTGATCGTCAGTGGGGTCCGCGGGCTCATCGCGCCGCGCAAGCTCGAGGCGGTCCTCCTCGGCGGCGGCTACGGCCGCGGCGAGGGCGGCGTTTTGCGCGGCGACGCCGGCGACCGTCCCTACAATGACATGGAGTTCTATGTGGCCATCAGGGGCAGCCGTCATCTCAACGAAGCCCGCTATCGCCGCCGGCTGGAGGTTCTCGGCGAAATCCTGACCCACCTCGCCGATACTGAAGTCGAATTCAAGATAACTTCGCTCGCCGAGTTGGCGGGCGGCCCGGTCAGCATGTTCTCCTATGACCTGGCCTCCGGCCACCGGCTCCTCTGGAGCGGACCGTCCGCGAACCCCGAGCTCGGATGGGATCTTCATCGCTGCGCTGAGAACATTCCACAGTCGGAGGCGACGCGCCTGCTCATGAACCGGTGCTCGGGCCTGCTGTTCGCCCGCGACCATCTCGAGCGGGAGCCCTTCACCCCGTTTGCGGCCGATTTCGTCAGGCGCAACGTGGCGAAGGCGCAGCTCGCGTGCGGCGATGCTTTGCTGACCGCGCATGGAAGGTATCATTGGAGCTGCAGGGAGCGCCACCGCCGCCTGGAGGATCTCGCGCGAAATAGGCGCTCGGCGTGGTTCGACGCCGCGCTCCGGCATCACGCCACGGGAGTCGACTTCAAGCTCCACCCAAAGTCGGAGGCAATCCCGCGCGATGCGCTCTTCGCGATGCATGGCGAGGTCACCGCATTCGCCCTGAAATGCTGGCTTTGGCTGGAAGCTCGCCGCCTCGGCCGCCCGTTCCCGTCGGCTCGCTCATATGTGGAGGACGCCGGCGACAAATGCCCCGGCTCCTCCCTCATTTTCAATGTTCTGCTCAATCTGCGCGCTGATCGATTCCGCCCGCGGGCGGCGCCGAGCCTGTGGCGGCATCCGCGTCAGCGGGTGTTCCATTCGCTGGCATTGCTGCTTTGGGAGCCGGAGGCCATCAGCGACCCGAAGCAGCTGAGGCGTGTCGAGACGGAACTGAATGCGCGCGGGACCGGCCTAAGCGAATGGATTGCCGCCTATCGGGTGCTCTGGAGTCGCAATCGGTGACGTGTCGGTGCGCTCGCCTTCCCGGGCCAGTGCGAACTCCGACGATCCAGGCGCCCGCGCCGACAGCCGGGTTCGCGGCGCGGCGGCACCGCATGGCGCCCCCCCCGATTCCCTTGCGATGTTGCCTATCGTCCTCGGGAGTCGTTCGCTTTGGCCCGTGCCCTTCAATTACGACCGGACGGTCCATTTTTCAGACACGGACGCCGCGGGAGTCGTATTTTTCGCAAACTATCTGACCATTTGCCACGAAGCCTATGAGGAGTCCCTCTCGGCATCGGGAATCGACCTGAAGACATTCTTCGCGGACAACGGCGTCATCGTCCCGGTGGCAAAGAGCGAGGCCGACTACCGCCGGCCCCTGTCGTGCGGGGACAAGCTCCGCGTGAGCGTCCAGCCAGCGATGCTGTCGGATGATTCCTACGAGATCCGATTCGAAATCACGCGGCTGGGAACCCCGGGCAAGACCGCGGCGCGGATCCGGACCGAGCACGTCTGCATCGATTCCGGGACGAGGGCGCGCAGGGCCCTTCCGGAATCGTTGTCCGCATGGGTTCGCGCGGGCTGATCGTGAGGATCACGCGCCCGAGGCGAGCCTCGCCAACTCTGCGCGGTTGATCTTGCCCTGGGCATTGCGCGGCCAGGGGGAAATCCCCGCATATTTCTTGGGGTGCTTGTAGGAGGCGAGGCCCGCGAGGGCCGCCTCGACCCTTTCCCGGCCCGGCGTGCGAAATACCGCCGGGTGACAGGCGACGACGACCTGGCCCCAATCGGGATCGGGGAGCCCGATCACGGCAACGTCATCGAATTCCCCGCTGGACCGGAGGGCCGCCTCGACCTCGGAAGGCGACACCTTTTTCCCTCCCGTCACGATGGTGTCGTCGCTCCGCCCGAGGATCACCAGGCTCCCCTTCGAGTCGAAGGCCCCGATGTCGCCGGTGGCCCACCCGCGCTCCTCCCGCATCTCCGGGAAGTAGCCCCGAAATATCGAATCGCCCTCCACGCGGACGATCCCGCCATCCACGATATCGATCCGCGCGTGGGGCAGAGGCGACCCGCATCCTCGCCGGCCGCCAAGGAATTCCTCGGGCCTAAGGGCGGCGACCATCGCCGCCGTTTCCGTCGCCCCGTAGCTCGGCGAAAGGGGGAGCGCCAGCCGCGCGGCCTCCTCGGTCAGCCCGTCCCATGCGGGTCCCCCGCCAAGGAAGATGGCGCGGAACCTCTGGAGCCACGCCACCGCGGCGCTCGAGCCGAGAAGCCGCTGCAGCTGCGTCGGGACCAGGGAAAGGCAGTAGCCATCGGGCACATTTTGGGGAAAACGACCCGCCTCCGCCTCCTTCCAGGACCATGGCATGAACGACCCCCCGGTCAGCGCGCTGCGCATCCACGCCATCAACCCGCTCACGTGGTGCAGGGGTAGAACGCACACCGAGCTGACCCGCTCCATGCCGAAGTGGCGGCGGAACCCGTCGACCGCGGCTGCGATCGTCAATCCATCGTGGCGTGCGAACTTGAGGCCGCCGCCGGCTCCACCGCTGGGTATCATGAGCCAGCCGCGGTCCCCGCGCTCCCGTGCCCCGACAAGCCGGGAGAGCTCGGCGCGCTCGGCGGCGCGCCATGACGGATTGGCGAGGAAGACGTTGCCACCGGCCCTGACGGCGCTTGCGAACGAGGCCATGAACCTCGCGGGATCCGTCTCCTCGATAACCCGGGAAACCCCGTCGTCACCACCGGGGCCTGCGCCGAGGCGCCCTGCTAGTTCAGCGCGTTCCATAGCGCCTCCGGATCGATCCGATCGACATCCTCGATCCGGATAAAGGGGCCAGAGGCGGGTCCGTCGAAGGCCGGGTCCTGGAAAAGCGGCCACACTCCGAATCCAAGCGCCGATGTCGGCCCGGGCCACGCGAACGCCGCGCGCAGGGCCGCCTGGGCCCCCATTCCCGTCTCGAGCGACGAGGAGAAAACGACGCGCGCCCGGGCCTTGGCGAGTCTTCCAAGCACACCCTGGACATCTCCCAGCTGGGCCGGCTTGATGACGAAGTAGCCCGGCCACCCCGCGTCGAGCCATCGGCCGACGTCCGCGTCGCCCCGGATCGATTCGTCAAGCGCTATGGGGACGGGATAGTCGGCGGACAGGCCAAGGAGGTGGTCGGAGGCCCCCCTTGAGCCGGGCGCCACCGGCTGCTCCACAAACTCGACAGGGCGGTCCGCAGAGCAGCTGAGCCATCGCTCCGCGGTGCGCAGGTTCCATGCCCCGTTTGCGTCCAGCCGGATCCTGGAGCCGCCGGGAAGCCCGCCTATCAGGTCGTCGAGCATGGCCATTTCGTCGTCGGCGTGCCCCACCCCCACCTTCCATTTGAACACCCTGAATCCGGCCTCCGCCCTCTGAGGGGCCTGCACCAGCGCGGCACGGCCGGCGGGGAGGAGCGCGGCGACGCCCAGGCTGCGGTGCCTCGGCGGCCCGGCGGCATTGCCCATCGCGCATGAGAGGGCATTCCTGAGCGAGCAGAGGTTCGCGGGCACCCGGGCGAACACCTGCCCGTCGACTCGGTCCCCGAGGGTGCGGCAAAAGGCGTCGCCATCGTCGGCCGACTCGGTCCCGGCCCCGGGGATGGGGGCCGCCTCGCCGTACCCGGCCGACCCGTCGGGGCGCACCGCACGGATGTACAGGCCCTCCCGGGACTCCCAATCGCCGGCCGCCGTCCGCACGGGCATGCGGAAGGGAAGCGAATAGCGGCGGTGCGCGAAGGAATATTCCATTTGGTTTGCACTTTCAGTGAACGGCATTAATTCGTTACCGGCAACCCATGAGCAAGGTTGCCAAGAAAGAGCTGTCGGCAGTCGACTCCCACTTCTACCTACCGGCGGACAGATTCTTCCGCCTGAACGTCCCCACGGCGCTCACCTTTGACGACGTCAGCCTCGCCACGCTGTACTCGGAAATCCTTCCCAGGGAAGCCGACACGTCGACGTCGATCTCCGAATCGCTCGGGCTCCAGATCCCGGTCATCTCGTCCGACATGGACACGGTCACCGACAGCCGGATGGCCATCGCCATGGCGCTCAACGGGGGCCTGGGCCTCATCCACTTCAACATGACCCCCAAGAACCAGGTCGCGGCGGTGGCCCGAGTGAAGCGCCATATCCACGGCCTGATCCGGGATCCGATCACGGTGGACCCGTCGCAGACGATCGGTGACCTGCTGGCGCTGATCGAGGCGAAACGCTACGAGTTCTCGACGTTTCCCGTCGTCGACGACAAGGGGCGCCTCTGCGGCCTCCTTTCCGGCAACGTCGTCAAGGAGCGCTACCGGTCCAAGAAGGTGGCCGACGTCATGACGCCCCGCGCCCAGCTCATCACGGAGATGGAGTCCGACGTGGCAAAGGACCCGATCAAGGCGGGGGACCGTTTCTTCAGCGCCAACGTAGGGATAAACAAGATGCTGCTCGTCGACCAAAACGACCAGCTGCGCGGCCTGGTCACGGCGTCCGACGTCGAGAGGATAACCGGCGAAACCAAATCGCGCCGGAAGCCCGCGCGCGATTCCCAATTCAGGCTGGTCACCGGGGCGGCGCTACTGCCCAAGCGCAAGGCCGACGGATCCCTCGACCGGGACGCCATCCTCTCCCACGTCGGCAGCCTCGTCGACGAGCACGTCGACGCCGTGGCGGTGTCGACGGCCCACGGCCACACGGCCGGCGTCGGCGACGTCGTGAAACTTGTCCGCGGCGCCTTCCCGTCGCTCACCCTCATCGCCGGAAACGTGACGAGCGCCGCGGGCGTCGACTACCTCTCCGATTGCGGCGCGGACGCCGTCAAGATCGGCCAGGGTCCCGGGTCCATCTGCACGACGCGCATCGTGGCCGGTGTGGGGATCCCGCAGCTCACCGCCCTCTTCGTCGCCTCGACCGCCGCGAAGCGGCGCGGGGTCCGGCTGCTCGCCGACGGGGGAATCACCAAGTCGGGCGACATCGTGAAGGCCCTCACCCTGGCCGACGCCGTGATCTGCGGGGGCGTGCTGGCCGGATGCCGGGAGGCTCCCGGCGAGATCATGGAAATCGGCGGAAAGGTCTACAAGCAGTACCGGGGGATGGGGTCGCTCTCGGCCATGAAGGCGGGCAGCGCCGCGCGGTACGGCAGGGACCGCGAGGACAGCCGCAAGGTGGCGGCCGAGGGGATCGAGGCCCTCAAGGAGGTCAGCGGATCCGTGGACGACGTCCTCACCAGTCTCATCGGCGGCGTGCAAAGCGGCATGGGGTACCTGGGCGCCCGGACGCTCGCCGCCCTCCGCTCGAAGGCCCGTTTCGCCCGCGTCAGCCCGGCGGGGCAGAAGGAAGCCGGTCCGCACGACGTGGTCGAGGTATCGACGCGCAGCAACTGAGGCCTTGGCGCGTTTCGGGCAGTTGAGGCTTGCCCTCAGCCCGAGGCTCACCAATCCAATCCTCTGCAACAGGGGTTCTGAACTTCGGTTGCCGAAAGCTCCATGTCCCTGCCCCCCTTCTCCAGCCAGCTCATCGCGGACGTCGGCATATCCCTTGGCGACGAGGGCAAGGGCCGCCTGGTGCCCGAGATCGCCGAGGAGCTCCGCTCCACCCCCAGCCCCGTGACCGTTGTCATGAAGGTCAACGGGGGCGCCAACGCGGGGCACACCGCGGGGGGCGTCAAGCTCAACCTGCTTCCCTCGGGCGTCGTCGAGCGCGAGATCGCGCACCTGGCGATCGGGAGCGGGGTCGTCGCCGATCCCCGCAAGTTCCTGTGGGAGGCCGCGCCGCTCGAGCGAAAGGGTTACTCGGTGCTGGGCAGGCTGCTCATCGACGAGCGCACGATGGTCTCGGACCTGACGCATCGGCTCCTGGACCTCGCCGAGGAGGACTACCGAGTCCAGGTGCTTTCCGAGGAGCCCCGCGGCTCGACCGGGCGCGGGATCTCGGCCGCGTACGGCGAGGAGACGGGGCACTGGCAGATGCATTTCTCGGACTTCCTCGCCGGGCCCAACTTCTTTGCGCGGAAGCTGGCCCAGCGCGCCGATCGCGCGTGCCGGATGATCCGCCACGTGCACCGGGTGAGCGAACCGACATGGAACGGCTTCTTTGACCGGCTGACCGAGGCGGAGCTCCGGGCGAACGCCGAGACGGTCGCGGACGGCGTGTTCGAGAAGAAGGAATTCGATTTTGGCCAGTTTCGCGGAAGCGAGCCGTTCACCTTGAACATCGAGCGGCTCGCGGCCGTCTACTGGAAGGCCGGGGCCGCGCTCCGGGGCAACATAGGGGAGGTCCGCGAACTGATCCTGCGCGAGCTGCGCAGCGGGCACACGATCGTCGGGGAGTTCGGGCAGGCCTACTGGCTCGACAAGCGCCACGGGTTCTCCCCCACCGCGTCCCACACCTACACGCCGGAGTTTTTCGAGAGCGCGAACATCCCCGTGCAGCCGATCCACACGTTCGGTGTCGCCAAGGCCTACGACACCAAGGTGGGCACCCATACGTTTCTCACGGAGATGGACGAGGCCCATCCGCTGACGTCAAAGCTGAAAAGGCTGGAGTTTGGGACGAGCACGGGCAGGCAGCGCATGGTCGGATGGTACGATGCGGTGGAGAAGGGCGACGCGCTGCGCTACGGCGGATTCCAGGACCTGATGATCAACAAGCTGGACGCCCTGACCTGGTCGGGGGACTGGAAGGGGGACCTGCTGCTGTGCACGGCCTACGAGACCAGCAGCGGCGAGCGAAGGGCCCATGTCCCGAGGAATGAGGCCGTCAGAAAATCGCTCCGGCCCGTGTACGAGCGTTTCCCCGGGTGGGCCGAGGACATATCGGGCGTCCGCCATTTTGCGGACCTGCCCGCGAACGCCCGACGGTACGTGGGCGGCATGGTCAGGGCCATCCTCGACGTCGCGTACGCCGGGGAGTCGCGGCCCGCGAGCCTGCCCAACCTGCGCTATCTCGGCGTCGGGCCCGGGACTTCGCAGATCATCAAGGACGTCCCTTCGACGCAGGAGCTGGCGGGAATCCCCTGACGGATCAAAAGTCCTGCAGCCTCCCCTCGCCTTTGCCCCGCTCGGGCTCGAGGCGGCCCAGCACCTCGCCGAGGAGGTAGATCGATCCCGTCACAAGGAGGACATCGTCGCGCGTTCCCGCCGTGCAGATCCCCGGCGCGGGAAACAGCTCCTCCACGGTCGAGCGAACGATCCGCCCGCGAAACGCCGCGGGAACAAGGGATTCAAGCTCGGCATAGGAGGACGCGCGCGGCTGCTGGGGCATCACCAGGTGAATCTCCCGGCAATGCCGGCAGAGGACCTCGAGAAGGGGCCGCGCCCTCATGGCGCCCAGCGCCCCGAAGACGGCGACCGGCGAACGCCCGGTTTCGACGCCGAGCAGGCCGAGGCTCGTGTCCAGCACGCCCGCGCCCTCGGGATTATGCGACGCGTCAAGGATCGCGAGGCGGCCACCGAGGTTGATGCGCTGCCAGCGGCCCGGCCAATCGACGGACCGCAGGCCGGACGCCGTCGAACGCCCCGAAATGCCGAATCCCGGTTGGAGAAGGCCGGCCGCAAGCATCGCCGTCGCCGCATTCCACCGCTGGTAATCGCCCTCGAGGCTCGTCTCCGGGTAGCGCGCGATGTCGTCGCCGAACTCCTCCCTGACCGAGACGACCCGGGCCCCCTTCGATGCCGCAATGGCGCGCACCGTGGCCTCGGCCTCGGGCGGCATGCGGCCGATGACCACGGGGCGGCCGGTCTTGATGATTCCGGCCTTTTCGGCGGCTATCGCCTCCAGCGAGTTCCCGAGAAGTTCGCAATGGTCCAGGCCGATGGAGGTCACGACGCACACCTCGGGCTCGACGATGTTGGTCGCGTCAAGCCGGCCGCCGAGGCCCACCTCGATCACGCTGCAATCGCAGCGCTTCCTAGCGAACTGCAGAAAGGCCATCGCCGTCATGAACTCGAAGAAGCTCGGCCGGTCGTCGAGGCCCCCCAAGGAGGCGATCCGGTCCGCAACGGGCTGCAGCTCCCTCACGAAGGCGGCGATCTCCTCCTCGGACAGGATGCGGCGGTCGACCTGGACCCTCTCCCCGAGGCGCACGAGGTGGGGGGACGTGTACAGCCCGGTTCGCCGCCCCGAGGCGCGCAGGATGGACTCAAGCATTGCGGACACCGACCCCTTTCCGTTTGTGCCCGCAACGTGAATGCAAGGGACAGCCTTCTCGGGGTTGCCCAGCAATGCCGAGAGGATCCTCATCCGGTCGACGCCGAACTTCACCCCGGCGGCCTTGAGCCCAAAAAGGTAGTCCTGGACGGCCGGATAGCCGGCCAGCGGCAATTCGGACGTCATCTCCGGAAAAGGCTCAGGCGCCCGCGGCGACCAGCACCTTCTTGAGAAAGAGGGCCGAGAGGATCTCCCCGATGCGGTCGCGCAAATCGATCCGGCTCACGATCTGGTCAATGAGCCCGTGCTTCAGGAGGAACTCCGCGGTCTGGAACCCCGCGGGCAGCGTCTGCTTCGTCGTGTCCTTGATCACCCGCGCGCCCGCGAAGCCGATCAGGGCGCCGGGCTCCGCCAGGATCACGTCGCCGAGCGTCGCAAAGCTTGCGGTGACGCCTCCCATGGTCGGATGGGTCAGGACGGAGATATAGGGCAGCCCGGCCTGGGCCAGCCGGCCGAGCGCCGCGCTCGTCTTTGCCATCTGCATCAGGGAATAAATGCCCTCCTGCATACGGGCGCCCCCGGAGGCGCTGACAATGATGCAGGGTATTTTCCTTCCCATGGCGTCCTCGATCGTCCGGGTGATCTTTTCACCCGCCGCGGATCCCATCGCCCCGCCGCAAAACCGGAAATCCATCACCGCGATCGCCACGGGTATCGCGTGGATCGCCCCCGTCCCGCAGATGACCGCCTCGGGCAGGCCGCTTTCTCGCTGGTACCGCTTGATGCGCTCGGGATAGGCCTGCGAATCGACAAACTGGAGCGGGTCGCCCGAGCAGACCCCCGCGTGCGCCTCCACGAACGAGCCGCTGTCCAGCAGGCCGGCGATCCTCTCGTGGGCCCCAATCGGGAAATGGTGGCCGCTCTTCGGCACAACCATCTGGTTGTCCTCGATCTCCTTGTTGAAGAGGGTCTCGCCGGTGACCGGGTCCCTCGTGTAAAGGCCCTCGGGGAT
>PLKS01000044.1 GCA_003140665.1 Opitutaceae bacterium | reverse complement strand
CACGAGCGTCCGGAGGAGCTCGGGCCCGGGCCCGGGAATGACGTCGATGCGGACCTTGGGCCCCGCGACCTGGCGCAGGCCCTCCGCCACGCTCACAAAGTGGAACGGCCCCACGTGGGCGCTTCCCCCACCCGCGGGAAAGCCGGAGGCGTTCGGGCCGAGGACGACGATCGTCTTCACCCTTTTCGCGCTCNNACCTTGTCGTCGATGGTCGCCATCGTGACCTTCCCGGAATCCAGGAGCGGCCTCAGGCTCGCCGGGTTCATGTACCTGCCGGAGGGCATCTCAAGGTCCAGTCCGCCGTTGGCGACGCCGAGCGTGTCGTGGGCCGCGCCCCAGTCGGACATCAGCACGCCGGTGAAGCCCCAGTCGCCCTTGAGGACCTTGTTGTTGAGCCAGTCGTTGGCGCTGCAGTACGTGCCGTTGAGGCGGTTGTACGCGCACATGACGGCCCACGCGTGGCCCTGCTCCACCGCCGCGCGGAACGCCGGAAGGTAGATCTCCCGCAGGGCCCGCTCGCCGACCCTTGCGTCGATCGTGCCCCGCTCGGTCTCCTGGTTGTTCGCCGCGAAATGCTTGACCGTCGCGACGACGCCTTGGCTCTGGATGCCGGTCACGATCTGGCTCGCGAACGCTCCCGCGAGGAACGGGTCCTCCGCAAGGTACTCGAAGTTGCGCCCGTTCTGCGGGACCCGGTTGATGTTCACCGCGGGCCCCAGCATGATGCCGACGCCGCGGGCCCGCGCGTCGCTCCCGACCGACGCGCCGTAGTCCCTCGCGAGGCCCCAGTCCCATGAGGCCGCGAGCCCGATCGTCGCCGGGTAGGCCGTCGACGGACCGTAGTTGCGCACGCCCAGGGGCCCGTCGGCCATCCTGACCTCGGGGATTCCGAGGCGCGGGATCGGCATGATGTAGAATTCCCGGTCGCCCCCGAGGAGGGACAGCTTCTCGTCCAGCGTCAGCCGCGGCAGAAGGTCGTCGACGCGCGCCTCCGCGGGCGCCGACTTGTCCTTGTACACCGCGGGGCCCTCGGCCCTCGCGGCGGCGGCGAGGGCGAGGGCGGAAATGAGGAGGCGGCAGGTGGGGAAGGGGGTCATTTCTTGGCTTTCTTTCGGCCGTTCGTGCGCTCGATGTTGAGGTAGGTCTTGTTGAGCATCTGGCTCTCGTAGAGCTCGAGCAGCCGGACGCCCTCCCGCGGCTTCACCATGTCCTTGCGGGTGGCGGCGTCGATCTGGGCCTTCATCTTCCTGCAGAGGTCCTCCTGCTGGTACTGGACCCCCTCGATGACGTCCGCGATGCGGCTTCCGCTCAGCGCCTCCTCGATGTAGAAGCCGTTCGGCTCGTCGTCCTCGAGGAAGACGTGGACCTCGTTCACCCTGCCGAACAGGTTGTGGAGATCCCCCATGATGTCCTGGTAGGCCCCGGTCAGGAATATCCCCAGGTAGTACGGCTTGTTGTTGAGCGGATGCAGCTCGATGTAGTCCTTCACGTCCTGCAGGTCGATGAAGCTGCTGATCTTCCCGTCGGAGTCGCAGGTGATGTCCACGAGGATGGCGTTCACGGTCGGCCGCTCGTTCAGGCGGTGCAGGGGCGCGATCGGGAACAGCTGCTCCAGGGCCCAGTGGTCGAGGAGCGACTGGAAGACCGAGAAGTTGCACACGTACTGGTCGGCGAGCAGCCGCGACAGGTCGTGGAGCTCCTCGGGCTGGTACCCCGCCTTCTTGACCTCCTTGGCGATCTGCTCGCAGATCTGCCAGAATATCTGCTCGGCGGCCGCCCTGTTCTCGAGGTCGAGGTAGCCGAGGTTGAAGAGCGAGAACGCCTCGTCCTTCTTCTGCAGCGCGTCGTGGAACCTCTCCAGCCGGCCCAGCTTGGCCTTGTTCCTGAGCAGCACCTCGAGGTCGGTCACGACCTTCTGCTTCTCCTTCGGCTGGTGCTGCTTGCCGAGCGACTCGCGCTTGTTGATCCGCTCGAAGACCTCGACGACCAGCATCGAGTGGGGCGCGACGACCGCCCGGCCGGACTCGCTCACGATGTCCGGCTCGGCGACGCTCGCCGAGCGGCATATCTCGCGCACGTTGAACACGACGTCGCGGGCGTACTCCTCCATCGAGTAGTTCATCGAGCTCTCGAAGTTCGTCCGGGAGCCGTCGTAGTCGATGCCCAGGCCCCCGCCGACGTCGATGTACCCCATCGGGAACCCCATCTTGGCGAGCTGGCAGTAGAAGCGGGTCGCCTCGATCACCGCGTTCTTGATCGTGATGATGTTGGGNNCCTGCGAGCCGATGTGGAAATGGAACAGCCGGAGGCACGCCTTGAGCTTGGCCGCCTTGAGCTGCTCGCAGGCGAAGAGGATCTCGGCCGTGTTGAGGCCGAACTTGGCGTCCTCCCCCGTGGACATCGCCCACTTTCCCTCGCCCCGGGTCTGGAGCTTGGCGCGCAGGCCGATCATCGGCTTCACGCCGGTCTCCTCCGATATCCGTATGATGTCGCCGATCTCGGAGAGCTGCTCGACGACGATGATCGCGCGCTTGCCCAGCTTGCGCCCCATGAGGGCCAGCCGGATGTAGTCGTGGTCCTTGTAGCCGTTGCAGATGATCAGCCGGTTGGGCCCCTCGTTCATGGCGAGCGCGATCATAAGCTCGGACTTGGAGCCCACCTCGAGGCCGTAGTTGTAGTCCCGGCCGGCCCCGACGATCTCGTCCACGACCTCGCGCAGCTGGTTCACCTTGATCGGGAACACCCCCCGGTACTCGCCGCGGTATCCCTCGTCCTTTATCGCCTTGCGGAAGACCTCGTTGAGCTGGACGACCCGGTGGCGAAGGAGGTCCTGGAAGCGGATCACCATGGGGGCCTTGAGGCCCATCCCCAGCGCCTCGGCTATGACGTCCAGCACGCGGATGCCGCGGCCGTCGGCGCAGGGCTGGACGTTGACGAAGCCCTCGGTGTCGACGGAGAAGTGGCCCTGGCCCCAGCGCTTGAACCCGTAGTGCTCCTCGGATTTGGCTGCCGACCAGGCGGATGCGGATTTGCTTTTCAAGTTTTAGGAGTGCGGCGGCCACTGAGGGCTTGCCTTCACGAGCTGGGATTCAGTTAGATGCGTGTTTTCTCTTTGTAAGAACGCAATACGAAATGACTAAAATGATCGCCCAGGCAGCGGCCCCAGCCCAGAGCACGAGCTTCCCCCCGTCGATGATTATCGTGTGGCTGCTTTTCATAGGCGGCTTCTACTTCCTCTTCATCGCCCCGCAGAAGAAGAAGCAGAAGGAGCACGAGAAGATGCTCACGACCCTTCAGTCGGGCGACGAGGTCGTCACCACGGGCGGGATCTACGGGGTGATCACGAACGTCAAGGACGACCGCTTTGTCGTGCGCGTGGCCGATAACACCAAGATCGAGGTCGGCAAAGGGTTCATCCAGTCGGTCGCGAGGAAGACGGACGGCGAGGACAAGAAATCCTCCTAGGAGCCCGCCGGCCCGTCGACCCGGGCGAAGCCGCCCCGATGGCGCGGGAATCGCGCCTGGGCGCGGTTCCACCTCCCTTTAACCCACATCCGACATGTTCAAACGCAACCTTTGGAAGATAATCCTGAGCCTCACCATAACGGGCTGGGCTGTCTCCGAACTCCTGCCCCTGAAGGACGTGCCCTTCACCGCGTACGTGAAGGACCACGCCGGCGCCAGGAAGGCCGAATTTGACGCGCTGGCCGACAAGGCGACGGCCCTCAAGAAGTCCGGCGCGGCGCCCAGCGAGTTCATGGCGTTGAAGCAGATGGGCCATGACTCGAGGATCGACCTGAGCCAGTTCTTCCCGAGCATCCGCCTCGAGGATTCGCTCAAGAACGTCGACAAGCGCAACAGCATCCTCCTCAACGAGCTGCTCAGGCGCTCGAAGCGAAAGTTGCAGCTCGGGCTGGATCTCCAGGGCGGCGTCGGCTTCACGCTGGAGGCCGACCTCGGCGCCAAGACCTCGGGGCAGGACGCCGAGACCGCCAACCGGGAGAAGCTCTCGAAGGCGATCGAGATCATCAGCGCGCGCATCAACTCGTTCGGCGTCGCCGAGCCCCTGATCCGCGCCGTCGGCACCAACCGGATCGAGGTGCAGCTTCCCGGGATCAGCACGAAGGACAATCCCGAGGTGCTTGAGAACGTGAAGAAGCCGGCGAGGCTCGATTTCCGGATGGTCTACCCGGACGCGACGCCCGCGACTTCGGCCCCGGGGGACATTCCGCCGGGCTACGAGATCAAGACCCTCGACCGCGAGGGATCGATCGGGCAGGGCGAGCCCGAGGAGCTCTTCATAAAGAGGATACCGGAGATGACCGGCGAGATGGTCTCGAACGCCTTCATGGAGCACGACCTCTACGGGAAGCCCGAGATCGCGCTTCGCTTCACCGGCGAGGGAAAGACCCGGTTTGCCGACGTCACCCGCGCCATCGCGGAGGAGGGCCAGAAGACCGGCCGGCCGGGCAGGCTCGCGATCGTGCTCGACGGCACGCTCTATTCGGCGCCCACCGTCAAGGACGAGATCGCGGGCGGCAGCGCCGTGATCTCGGGCAGCTTCACCGACCGCGAGGCGATCGACCTGGCCAACGTCCTCAATAACCCGCTCGACCTTCCCCTGATCGTCAAGGAGCAGTACGAGGTCAGCCCGTCGCTCGCCGAGGACGCGATCTCGAGCGGCGTCCGCGCCTCGGTGATCGCCCTGGCCGCCGTCGCCGCGTTCATGATCACCTTCTACGCCACGGGGGGCGTCGTCGCGGTCCTCGTGGGCCTCGCCGTCAACCTGGTCATCATCCTCGGGGTGATGTCGAACCTGGGCGCGACGATGACGCTCCCCGGCCTCGCCGGCATCGTGCTGACGATCGGCATGGCCGTCGACGCGAACATCCTGATCTTCGAGCGCATGCGAGAGGAGCTCGCCGCCGGCAAGCCGCTCTCGAAGGCCAACCAGACGGGGTACTCCAAGGCCCTGATGACGATCATCGACGCCCACGTCGTCCAGCTGATCATCTGCGCCATCATGATCTGGCTCGGCACCGGCCCGATCCGGGGCTTCGGGGTCACGCTCGCGATCGGCGTCCTCTCCACGATGTTCTCGGTGCTGATCACGGTCCACCTCGTCCTGGAGCTGCTTATCGACTCCGGGACGCTGAAAAAGATCACCATGCGCCGCCTGATCAAGCCCATCCACGTGGACTTCATCCGGTACGGCCTGCGTTCCTTCGTCGGCTCCTGGATGGTCGTCCTGCTCGGGATCGGCGTGATCTTCTACCAGGGCCACCGCATCTTCGGCATCGACTTCTCCGGCGGCGACCAGGTCACCCTCTCGTACAAGGAGCGCCTTGACGTCGCGGACATCCGCAGGGTCGCCGAACGCGCCAAGATCGACGACATCAACGTCACCTACGAAAGCGCGCTCGGCGGCGGCTCGGAGCAGCTCAAGATCGAGACGCCGGAGGGCAGGTCGGGCGTCCTCTTGGACGCCCTCAAGGCGGCCGACCCGCAGTCCGGCCTGGTCGAGATCGGCGAGAACCACCTCGGCGCATCGATCGGCCGGGAGATCATGCTCAACGCGCTCAAGGCGATCATCGTCTCGATGCTCGTCATCCTCCTCTACATCGCGTTCCGCTTCGAGTTCGGCTTCGGCATCGGCGCCATGGTCTCAACGGCGCACGACATCCTGATGACCATCGGCATCTTCGTCCTGACCGGCCACAAGTTCTCGGCCCCGATGGTGGCGGCGATCCTCTGCATCGCCGGCTACTCCATCAACGAGACCGTCGTCGTGTTCGACCGGATCCGCGAGGAGTTGAAGCTCAACCCGACCGGCTCCCTGCGCGAGATCATCAACTCGGCGATCAACAAGGTCTTCGCCCGCACGATCATGACGTCGTCGACCACGTTCCTCGCCGCGCTCTCGCTGTACCTGTTCGGCAGCGGCGTGCTGCGCGACATCTCGTTCACGTTCCTCGTGGGCATCGTGACCAGCACCTTCTCGGCGATCTTCATCGCCGCCCAGGTCTTCTACTGGTGGCACAAGGGCGACCGGAAGCATGTCGAGGCGCACGCCGACGTCGCGCCGAAGTACGAGTGGACGGGCTCGAGCAAGGCGTCTCAGTGACGGTGGATCCGGCGAGATGCTCTGGATCCACACGCCAATCCCGGCCGGCGAGGTCGAGGACCTGAGCAAGCGCGCGGGGGTGGGCCCCGTGGTTGCGGAGCTCCTCGTCCGGCGCGGGCACCGCGACCCGTCCGCCGCGTCGGATTTCCTTCATCCGGACCTCTCGCGGCTGGAGGATCCGTTCCTGGTCGGAAACCTCGTGGCGGCCGTCGCCCGGCTGAGGGCGGCCATCCTGGCCCGGGAAAGGGTGGTGGTCCTCGGGGACTACGACGTCGACGGCGTCAGCAGCACGGCTCTCCTGGTCTCGGTCCTCAGGCGCTTCGGGCTGGATCCCACCTTTGTCGTCCCGCGCCGCTCCGAGGACGGATACGGCCTCTCGCTGAGCGCCATCGACCGCGCCCTGGAGGTGGGAAGCCCGGGGCTCTTCATCGCGCTCGACTGCGGCACCAACTCGCACGAGGAGGTGGCGTACCTGGCGGGGAAGGGCATCGATGTCCTCGTCGTGGACCACCACAGGTCCAAGGACCGGACGCCCCAGCGGGGGCTGATGGTCAATCCCCACGTCGAGGGGCCCGCGGGCGAGGCGCCCCAGCCCGCATGGCAGCACCTGTGCACGGTGGGCCTTGTGTTCAAGCTCCTGCACGGGCTCCTCAAGCAGCTGCGCACCGAGAACCATCCCGTTGCGGCGCGCATCAAGCTGAGGGACTACCTGGACCTGGTCGCATTGGGGACGATCGCGGACCTGGTGCCCCTCCTCGGCGAGAACCGGATCCTCGCGAGGAACGGGCTGCGCATCCTCCAGGAGTCCGCGCGCCCGGGCCTGCGCGCCCTCATGGAGGTCTCCGGCATCTCCAGCACGCAGATGATACTGCCCGTCGACATCTCATTCCGGCTGGGCCCGAGGATCAACGCGTCGGGCCGCCTCGCCGACGCCGCGCTCTCGGTCGACCTTCTGCTCACCGACGACGCCGGTTTCGCCCGCGAGACCGCGCAGCAGCTGGACGCGTTCAACCGCGAGCGCCAGGACATCGAGCGCAAGATCACCGAGGAGGCGGAGAAGATGATCGAGGAGCTGTATGCCGGCGACGCGGGGATCGTGCTTTTCAGCGAGGCATGGCACCCCGGCGTGGTGGGCATCGTGGCGGGCCGGGTGACCCGGCGCTACAACCGGCCGTGCATCGTGCTCGGCAACGAGGGCGACATGGCAAAGGGATCGGGGCGAAGCGTGGACGGGATAAACCTGGTGGACGTCCTGGGCACCTGTCCCGAGGGCCTTTCGAGCTGGGGAGGTCATCCCATGGCGGTGGGAGTCTCGCTTCCGAAGTCGGAGCTCGACGGCTTCCGCTCCAGGTTTGCGGGCGCGGTTCGAAGCCACGCAGGCGACGGGATTGCGGAGGCCCGGCTGGGCATCGCGGCGTGGCTCTCACCCGAGCAGATCACGGAGGCCCTGATGGACGAGCTCGACGCGCTCCATCCCTACGGCCAGGGAAACCCGGAGCCGGTCTTCGGCCTCCGGGGCGTCCCGCTCAACCGGCGGCCCGAGATCTTCAAGGCCCGGCACTTCCGGTTCTGGCTCGAGGATGGGCGCGGGCGCGCGCTCGCGGGCGTCGCCTGGAAGATGGCCGACCGCATACCGCCCCTCGGCATCCCGCTCGACCTCGCGCTGGAGCTCAAATGGAATTTCTTCAACGACCGCAGGCTCCTGCAGCTCGAGCTCGTCGATTGGCGCAGGGCCTCATAGTGACTTACTTCTCGCTTGCACTGGGGGCTCCTAGCCTGCTCTTTCTTGCTTTCACTCACGCACCCGTAGCTCAATTGGATAGAGCATCTGACTACGGATCAGAAGGTTGCAGGTTCGACTCCTGCCGGGTGCGCCACTTTGCCAAGGGGTACGGGTCTGCTCCAAAGCAAGAAGTTGGATAACTTCAAAACCGAGATGCCCCCCGCGCCGTGGGGCGCATTCTTCGCGGTCGGGATGCTCTTGGTCTTGGCATAGGAGACGGCCAAAATCTCGTCACATTGGATGCGCCTGTTTTTCCGCAAGTATCTCAATAAGGCAGAGTAGGCGGAGGCCTTCTGATGGCATTGCCATTTAAAGGCTCCTGCCTGCTCCACCCCCAAGGCTGCGAGATTGACAGCGTTTCCGGGCTGAGGTATCGTCCCCGATCACTCCGACGGGTTCGCGCCAGGATTATCCCTGCCTTCGGCACCTTGTGCGATTGCCCGATAGCATTCCATCCCAACGTGCTATTCGCAGTCCTTAACGCCGCTATTGTGGCCCTCATCGCCGCCGGCCTATCCGGCGTTATTGCCGTAGGTCTGATGTACCTTCGTTCGGAGCGGCGGGTGGGCGCGCCCGAACCCGCCGACCCGCAGGGCACCGATGCCGCAAAGCTCGAGAACCTGCAGTTGATCCTGGACACGCTCGAGCGGTCCAACGTCCTTCTCTGGTGGTCCCGGGTGACGCGCGAAGGTTCGAAGTTCGATTGGAAAATCAGGACGCCGCCGCAGCTTCGCAACAATCCCATCTTCCGGCTGGCTTCCCTGATCCCCAAGGGCTGGCTCTGGAAGGACGAGCAATCTCCGGATCGTGAGCGCATGAATGAAACCTCGGGAAGGGCGTTCGCCGAAGGGGCGAGCGGCTACCAGCAGGAGTTTCGCATCATCGGTTCGGACGGCGTTCACTGGCTCAGTGAGGAGGTCGTCATCCGGCCGGTGGGCCCAAATGAATGGAACCTGGCGGGAGTTATCATCGACGTCACGAAACGCCATGAGGTCGAGGCCAAGTATCGCGGCATCTTCGAGAACGCCCGGGAGGGAATTCTACTGACGAAGCCCGATGGGACGATCCTGGCCGCCAATCCCGCGCTGGCTCGAATCTTCGGCTACGAGTCGGCGGACACTTTCATGCGCGAGGTGCCCAACATGACGAGCGTCCACGTCGACGACGCCAGGCGCGTCGAGATGCAGCGCCAGCTGCAGGAGTCCGGAAATGTCGTGGGCTTCGAGATCCAAATGCGCTGCAAGGATGGCACCCCGATCTGGGTCTTGGCCAACGTCCAGGTCGTGCACGACAAACAGGGGGAGGAGCACTACGAAGGGACGCTGGAGGACGTCACCGCGCGCAAGCGGGCGGAGGAGGACCTGCGACGGGAGGAGGGGCTGTTCCGGGAGCTGGCCAATGCGATACCCGATCACATCTATTTCAAGGATCGGCAGAGCCGCTTCATCCGCATCAACCTGGCCATGGCGCGGAGCTTCGGGCTCCGCGACGCCGCCGAGGCCGTCGGCAAGACCGACTTTGACGTCTTCGGCAGCGAGCACGCGCGGCAGGCCTACGCCGACGAGCAGCGCATCATGGAGACGGGCGAGCCGATGATCGGCGTCGAGGAGAAGGAAACCTGGCCCGACGGCCGGGTCACCTGGGTCTCCACCACCAAGGTGCCTCTGCGGGACGCGCAGGGCGCAATCACAGGGATGGTCGGCGTCTCGCGCGACATCACCCTAGGCAAGCTCGCCGACGCCCAGCTCCGCGAGCAGAACGAGATCCTGTCCAGGTCGCACGAAGGCGTGATGATCGTAAATCTCGCCAACGAGGTCCTGCTTTGGAACCGCGGGGCCGAGGAGATCTTCGGCTGGACCAGCGCCGAGGCGCTGGGCCAACCGCCCGATAAATTGCTGGGCGTCGATGATCCCGACACTGTTTCCACGCTGCGCGCGGCCGTCGAGCGCGACGGATTCTGGAACGGCGAGCTTCGGGTGAAAACCCGCGACGGCCGCAGCCTCATCGTGAGCAACCGAATCACGCAGGTCCAGGACGAGACGGGGCGGCCCCGCGCCCGGCTGAACTTCCTCGTGGACATAACGGAGAAGAAGCTGCTCGAGGAGAAATTCCTCCACGCGCAGCGCCTCGAGACCATCGGCATGCTCGCCACGGGCATCGCCCACGACCTGAACAATGTGCTCTCCCCGATCATGTTTGCGGCGCCGATGCTGCGCGAGAGCCTGTCCAGCCCGCGCGACCTCAAGATCCTCGAGACGCTCAAGCAATGCGCGGCGCGCGGCGCGGGGCTCGTGAAGCAGATCCTTGGGTTCGCGCACAGCGCCGCCGGCGAGCAGCGGCCCACCCAGCTCAAGCACATCGCCCGAGAAGTGATCGGCGTCATTGAGGAGACGTTCCCCAGGTCCATCGTGCTCGATCAATCGATTCCCTCCGACCTCATGCAGGTGCAGGGCAACGCCACCCAGATCCACCAGGTGCTCCTCAATCTTTGCGTGAACGCCCGCGACGCCATGCCGCAGGGCGGCACGCTGACCATCAGCGCGGCCAACCGCCATCTTGATGCCATGGCGGCCAGGGCGATTAGCGGGGCCCGGCCGGGCGACTGGCTCGTCATCGAGGTCGGCGACACGGGCACGGGCATTCCGCCCGATGTCCTTGAACGCATCTGGACGCCGTTCTTCACGACCAAGGGCGCGGGGAAAGGCACGGGGCTTGGGCTTTCCACGGTTCGCGGCATAGTACTCAACCACCACGGCTTCATGGAATTGCACACGAAAGTCGGTCGCGGCACAACCTTCCGCGTATATCTGCCCGCCATTGAAGGCGATTCAACCCAACGGATCAGCGCCTCGCCTTTCGAGATACCCGACGGCAACGGGGAGTTAATCCTCCTGGTGGACGACGACGCCCCCATACGCGAAACCGGCGCGGCCATTCTGGAGAAGCATGGCTATCGCGTCGTCAGCTGCGTCGACGGCGTCGAGGCCTTGATCCAGTTCCTCGCCCGCGCCGCGGACATCTCCCTCGTCATCACCGATGTCGACATGCCCCGCATCGGCGGCGCGGAGCTGGCCCGCACTTTGTCGGAGATTCGCCCCGACGTCCCGGTTCTCGCCATCAGCGGATTGTCCCAGAGCGAGGCCGACGGCTCCGGTGTCTCGGCGGCCAAGAAGGCGACCCGCGCGTTTCTGCCGAAGCCCTTCATGGCCGCAGATCTGCTGGTCGCCGTGAACCGCCTGATTCATCCGCCCTAGAACCCCTGGGTAGCGTCGCCCATGAGCTGGGCCGGCGAATCCCGGTTTTTTTGAATTTCAGGAGACGACCGCGGCCTCCCTCCATCGGAAGCGCAGGCTTCTTGCCAAGCCGGCACTCGTTGTTGATCCTGGCGGCTTGAGCGCGATTCCGAAGGCTGTTGGCGCGGCAAGAGACGCTGACCATTCCTTTCTGGGCCATCCGCGCGGACTCGCCTATCTCGCCTTCACGGAAGCATGGGAGAGGTTCTCCTATTACGGCATGCAGACGCTTCTCGTGCTGTACATGGTTCGCCAGGTGCTGCTTCCCGGGCACGTCGAGCGCATCGCCGGGTTCCCCGCGTTCCGCGCCACCATCGAGCGCATCTACGGCGGCCCGCTTTCGAACGTGGCTCTCTCCTCGGCGATCTTCGGGCTCTACACCGGCTTCGTGTACCTGACCCCGATCGCCGGCGGCTTCATCGCCGACCGGTGGCTCGGAAGGACCCGCACGATCACCATCGGCGCGCTCCTGATGGCCGCAGGCCATTTCCTGATGGCCTTCGACGCCTCGTTCCTGGTCGCGCTCCTTTGCCTGCTGACCGGAGTCGGCTGCTTCAAGGGGAATCTCGCCAGCCAGGTGGGCGCCCTCTACGCGCCCGGCGACCTGCGGCGCGCGGACGCGTTTCAAATCTATTATCTGTTCATCAACGGCGCCGTCATCCTGGCACCGCTGATCGCTGGCACGCTCGGGGAGGTGTATGGATGGCATTACGGGTTCGGCTCCGCCGGCGTCGGCATGCTGATTTCGCTCGTCATCTACCTGTCGGGCCAGAAATGGCTGCCGCCCGAGCAGAAGCGAATCCGCACGGGAACCGCCGCGCGACCGCGCCTGACCCGAAACGAACGCAAGGCCGTCGTCGTGCTCGTCATGCTGCTGCCGGTGCTCGCGATGGGCTCGGTTGGCAACCAGCAGATATTCAACGCCTACATGCTTTGGGTGCCCAGCCATGTGAGCCTCGTGTTCTTCGGCCGCACAATGCCCACCACATGGCTGATCACCGTCGATGCCGCGGTGAGCATTTCATGCCTGGTCGCCGCAATGGCCTTCTGGCGCCTGTGGTCGAGGCGTTTCAAGGAGCCGAGCGAGGTCATCAAGATCGCGATCGGCCTTGGGTTGAGCACCGTCGCCTTGCTGTCCCTGGCAGCGGCGGCGGCGATATCATCCGCGGGCCACAAGGCAGGGATCGGTTGGGTGCTCGGATTCGAGGTCTTCAACAGCATCGGCTTCGCCAACGTTTTCCCCGTCGGCCTCGCCATGTATGCCCGCGCATCCCCGAAGCAAATCGCGGGGACCATGATGGGCATTTATCTGCTGCACCTGTTCCTGGGAAACAACCTGGTCGGCTGGCTTGGGGGCCTTCTGGACCGCATGCCTGGCACGCAGTTCTGGCTTCTGCATGCCGCACTCGTGGGCACAGCCGGCGCGATCATGCTGATCGCTGCGCGACTGGCCCGAAGCATCCTGGTCACCGCGGGTCCGCGCGACAAATAAACAGGCTGCTCCACCAGGTCGACTGGCGCCGATCCCTGCCGACGGCAATGGTCCCGGCGGGACCTAGCCCCGCGGCATCGGCGCCGCCCCGATCATTCCCTGGTGCGGAAACCGCCAAACAGAAATACGATGAGGCAAATCAGCAGGATCAGGCCAACTCCGCTGCCGCCATAGACGGGGCCGCCAAAGTAAAATCCGCCGCCGCCGAACAGGAGAAGAAGAATAATGATCAGGAGTAGTGGGTTCATTGCCGGAATATATCACGCCGCGCACGGCCCTCCTATGGGGTCTTACCCCCGCATTCGATTTCCGAACCTCCGCAAGGCCGACAACGGCGGCGTGTGTCCAAACGCAACACGATCGCAGAACGGCCATTCACTCGTGATTCGAATGCACCTCAACCCATGGGCTGCCTTCGCCTAGCGCGACGCGGATTGGATTTTGGGAAGGTCGGCCCCGCGCAGGTGATCGTCAAACCACTTCACGGTGCGCGTGAGGCGGTCCTCAACGTCCGCCGTGTTCCGGAAGGCATGCCCCTCGTTCTCGTACACCACGAGCTTCGTTTCCACGCCGAGCGCCCGCAGGGCGTGCCAGTACTCGTAGGATTGCGGGGCCGGGCATTCCTTGTCGCTGTCGCCGACGAGAATCAGGGTGGGCGTGGTCACGCCCTTGATGAAGTTGATCGGCGAGCTTCGGGCGTAAACGGCGGGATCGTCGTAGACCGACGCCCCGAAATAGGGAATCATCCACTGGTCGATCAGATTCTCGCCATAGTAACTCTGCCAGTTGGCCACGCCCGCTCCCGCCATGGCTGCATGGAAGCGGTTTGTCTGGGTGAGCATCCACATGGTCATGTAGCCGCCGTAGCTCCAGCCGCACAGCCCCACCCGCTGGGCGTCGATGGGTGAATCCCTGATGACCCGGTCGAGGCCGCTGAGGATGTCACGCATGTCGCCGTAGCCAAAGTCGCGGACGTTGGCCGCGGCGAAGGCCTCGCCCTGGCCGTAGCTGCCCCGCGGATTGGGCTCGAAGACGAAATAGCCCTCCGCCGCGAGGCCTGGTGCCATCCCTCCCCAGGCGGACGTGGCCAAGGCCGCCGGGCCCCCGTGGACCAGGACGACGAGGGGGTAGCGCTTGCGCGGGTCGAAGGCTTGCGGGTAGATCAGCCAGCCCTGGACATGGAGGCCGTCGCTGCTCCATTGGATGTTCTCCGCCCGGCCCCAGAGCGCCCTGAGGCTGCGGTTTGACCGCGTGAGCGGCTGCCAGCGGCCGACCGGCCCGAGCCAGACCTCGGGCGGCTCGTCGAACGACCTGCGCACGACGGCGGACGCCATGCCGTCGGCGGCGATGGACATGCTCAGTTCCTCGTTGCCATTGCCGCTGTCGACGTACTCGGCGCCCTCCCACAGCGCGGTCGTGCGCCCGCTGGAGGTGTCGAGCTCGCCGACCGCGCATTCGCCGTTCACGAACTCGCTGAAGAGAAGTCGGCCCGGAGAGGGCTGCCAGTGAAGCCACGAGGGCGAGCCTTTCCGGCCCGGCGTGAGGTTTCGCGCGGGGCCGCCGTCGGCGGCCACAAGCCAGATGTCGCCGCCGGTGGAGCCGGCGTCGCTCATCAGGCCCTGGATGAAGGCGATCTGCTTTCCGTCGGGAGACCACCGGGGGACGGCGATCTGAGCCTGCGGTTTGTAGACCTCGCGCACCGCGCCGGTGGCGGTGTCGATGGCGTGCAACCGGGCCACCCACCAGTTGTTGTCGCCGGAACCCTTCGCCGAGGTATAGGCGATCTGGCGGCTGTCGGGCGACCAGTCGAATTCGTAGACGTAGGTGTCCGGAGGGGAAATGGCACGGGTGGCGCCGGTGGCGGCGTCCACCAGCACGAGGCGCGCCTCGGCGATGTGTTCGGCGACGTCGCCCGTCTCGTGCGCGGCGGCCTCCACCGCGCCTGCCACGGCCTGCATCCCGGCCACGTTTATCAGGGCGATGGTGCGGCCGTCGGGGGACCAGCGGGGCTGCGCGACGTAGCCCGACAGGTTCGTGAGCATTCTCGGGGTGCCTCCCCCTGCGGGAGCCAGGTAGAGCTGCAGCTGCTGCTTGGCCTGGCGGTTCGACAGGTACGCAAGCTGGCCGCTATCGGGTGACCACGAGAGGCCGTGCTCGTCGCACAGGGAGGCGCCCTCTCCCGAGAGGCGGCGCGGCGCCCCTCCAGCCGTGTCGCTGACGTAGATTGACCCATTGTTCGAAGGGGTGTGATCGGCGTTGGGCCGAGCCTCGCTCCATGCGACGTGTCGGCCGTCGGGCGCAAGGGCGACATCGTTGAACTGCTGGGTGGCATAGAGGAGGTCCAGGGTCTCCTTGGGTGAGGCAAGAAGGAGCGCGGGATACGCCGCTGCGGAGGCGGCAAGAAGACGCAGGATCGTCATGGGCAGAAGAGCTTGGGACGGGCGACCGGATCCTCAACACGATTGCGCCCATGCCCGCGCCGCGGAGCGCGACGCGGGAGGAGCATGATGCGGCAGCGGTGAGGCCGGGATCGTAACATTATTGTTCCGAATATCTTGAAAAGACCCTGAAACCATTGGGGCGAGCAGCGCGTATATCTGTGAATCGGAATCCAACCGCGCTCAACTTGGCAACCTCCACATGATATCCGCAGTTATAGTCCTGGCAGGCCTCATCCTTGTGACCGGTTGGGACACCTTGGAAAAGTAAACCGTGCGCGTGGAAGCGCGCGGTAATCGAATGAGCCTTTGGGTCGGTGCGGGGGGCTTGCCCTGCCGTCGTTGCCCAGATCCAACCTTGCCGATCCTGCATACGACCGGCCGCCTTCGCGGGCCATTCCCGCGACGCTATGCCGGCGACCTGCGAAGGGGTCGGGAGGCCACCCCGAGCGTGCCCCGATTCAGGAGGGCAAGGGCGAGCGGCGCCGCGTAGCTTCCTCCATGCTCGACGAAAACCCAGATGGGCGAGCCGGCGATCGGCGAAAGCGCCTCGGTCGCGAGCTTCCAGGCGATCACGAAGACAAGGAGCCCGAATTCCGGCCAAAGCAGGACACCCGCGGCCAGCGCGATCTCGAAACCGCCGATCAGGGGCTCGACCCAGGAACCCTGCAGCCCTATGGCCGCGTACTGCGCGCCCAGGAGAGGCTTGCGCACCAGCAGGCCCAGCGCCCCATGGCCTAGAAGGAGGGCGACCGTCGTCAGCCGAAGGACCCACGAAACCTGCAGGCACCGCCTTGCGTCCGGTGCGTCCACCCTGTCGAAACGAAGCCACGCCCTCGCGCCTCCGCCCCTTGCCAGGAGAAAGAGGGCCAGGAGGGCGCCGAAATTCCCGGCGCGCTCGACCGCCTCCCAGACCGGCTCCCCTGCCATGGGCCTCAGCAGGGCGGTGCAGAATCCCCAGGCGGCCATGTACAGGATGACGGCGCGCGCCGGGTAGAGCAGGACGGCGAACGCCAGGGCGATGTCCAGGGCACCCGCAAGCGGCATCAGCGTGAGCGCGGCCTCCCTCGATATCCCCATCAGCGCAAAGTAGGGGACCCAGGCGGCCGGATGATGCAGGCCAAGGGCGCCGTGGCCGATGAATTCCATCGCCACGCCGATTCGCAGGACCCACGAGACCCGCAGGATCGTTCCCCGCCGAAATTCCATGTGGCGAAGAATGGAGGTCGCGGCGGACTTGAAAACGATATTGGGGTCATTTGGCCCGGAAAGGGGGTGATGTGACTTCCCCATGCAGCCATCGCCTCGCCGCCGGGATCCCCGGCCCGTTTTCAGGACTGCCGGTCCCGGTCCGCCGCCTGGCGGGGGGACGTCGCGCCGGCCACGAAGCCCCATAGGAGTCCGGCTGCGAATCCCGTCGCGTGCGCGCCGACGTCGACGTGGAGGCCGCCGGCGCCAAAGAGGCCGAGGAGCGTGATGCCGGCCGCCAGGGGCGCGAAGACGGCCTGCCAGTGCGCCGGGCGGCGGTCTCCCGGGATGGCGCGAACCGCATGGCCGGTCAGCAATCCCAGGCCGGCAAAGATTGCCGTCGACGCGCCGAGCGACTGGTAGGGACCCGGGTAGTTGAGCGCGGCGATCGCCAGGTTTCCGGTGAGGGAAGCAAGCGCAAGAAGGAGCCACCCGCGCCGGGGCCCGATCGTCGAGAGCACCGCGGAAAAGGCGAAGATCCCGCTCAGCCCGTTCGAGACCAGGTGCCCGATGTCGGCGTGGAGGAACAGCGCCGTGCCGAGGCGCCACCATTCGCCATGGTCGAACACCGCCTGCGTGTCCAGGGCCCCGGCCTCCTCCAGGCGCCCGGGCCAGATGCTCTGCCCGCAAAAAACCGCCAGGACCGCGACGGCCCACACCAGGGGCGTCGCAAGCTCGAACCTGCGGCCCGGAGCCTGCGCCGGGGGTCGCGGCGGCCAGCCGATGCTTTCGCGGTCAAAGCACGCGAGCTGCCCGCGCACCTCGTCGAGCGCCTGCGGCTCCACGAGCAGCCGGAAGCGGGCGCCGGAAGGGACCAGCCAGTACGGCAGCCCCATGGCGAGCACGACCAGGCCGTGGTCGAATCCCTCCGATGCCGTCAGGTAGGCGCCCGCCTCGGCGAGGTCCCCGGGAAACGGGCCTGCCGCCGCTTCGTCGGTTAGGTCGGGTGAAGGCATCGGATGGGTCGGGAGCGGGCCATGCGGCGTCCCCGGGTCAAAATTGCGCGGGAACGGCGCCGCGGCAACCCCCCGGAGCGGGTACCCGGCGCGCCGCCGATGCGGGCGGCCCGCGCCGGAAACTTTTCCCTTGCGCGCCCGCGGGGACCGACCCAACACCTCCCGGCGAGAGCGCGGCGCTCAAACCCTATGACTTCACTCAGGTCCGTGGTCGCCCGGCTGAAAACCCAGCCGCACGCCCCCGCGATACATGACGCCGGGGAAATCGCCCGGAAGTACGGCTACTGGCGCGTGCGGGTCATGTATGCGACGACGGCCGGATACGCGATTTTCTATCTTGTCCGCAACAACATGTCCATGGCGACCAAGGCGATCACCGATGAGTTCGGGTTCTCCAACACCCAGTGGGGCGCCGTGCTGGGCGCGGGAACCATCGTCTACGCCTTTTCCAAGTTCCTGAGCGGGGTCGTCGGGGACCGCGCCAATCCGCGCTATCTTCTGGGCATCGCGCTCCTGGTATCGGCCCTCATCAACCTGGCCTTCGGCCTCGCGGCCAGCCTCGCATGCTTCGCGGTCCTCTGGTCGCTCAACAGCCTCTTTCAGGGGGTGGGGGTGCCCCCGTGCACGCGGCTCCTGACGTACTGGTACAGCCCGCGCGAAATCGGCAGGGCGTGGGGCATCTGGAACGCCTCCCACCAGATCGGCGGCGCCGTCATTGTCGTCTGGGCCGGATACCTCGTAACGAGCCACGGCTGGCGGGCCGCGTTCTGGGCGCCGGCCATCGTGGCCGTCATCGGCTCGTTCTGGCTGATGAACCGGCTCACCGATTCGCCCGAGTCGATGGGCCTGCCGCCCGTGGAGGTCTACAAGGGGAGGGCGGCGCGCGCGGCCGACGCCCCTTCGGTCCCTTTCGGCAGGATCTTCAGGCGGCACATCCTCGCCAACCGGTGGGTCTGGGTCGTCAGCGCGGCCAATTTCTTCGTCTACATCGTCCGGATCGGGATACTGAGCTGGGCGCCGAAGTATCTGATCGAGGCCAAGGGCTTCACCCTGAGCAAGGCGGGATTCTCCCTCTCCGCATTCGAGGTGGCGGGAATCTTCGGCGCCTATGCCTCGGGATGGCTGACGGACACCGTGTTCAAGGGGCGGCGCGGGCCGGTGTCGGCGGGATTCATGCTCTGCCTCACGGCCTTCGTGCTGGCGCTGTTTGCCGTGCCGAGCGGGCACGTGCTCACCATGACGGCGCTTTTCACCGCGCTTGGATTCTTTGTCTACGGCCCGCAGATGCTGGTGGCGGTCGCGGCGGCTGACTTCGCCACCAAGGTGGCGTCGGCAAGCGCCGTGGGGCTCACGGGGCTCTTCGGCTACCTGGGCGCCGCGTTCTGCAACCTGGCCACGGGAATCCTCGTCGATCGCTTCGGCTGGAACGGCGCGCTGTGGCTCTACGCGGCCTCGGCGATGGTGGGATGCGCGCTCCTCGCCTCGACCTGGAACAGGGCGTCGCCGCTCCTTGGCGGCAAGCCGCCCGGCTAGCTCCTCGCCGTCGTGCTCGCCAACTCGTAGCTGATCTTGCCTTCGATGATTTCTCGAAGCGCGGTGTCCTCCGCCGAAAGCTTTTCAAGCGATTCGACCAGCGGGCGATTGCCGCGCTTGAGCTGTTTCACGCGCCGGGAGACGACGTTGACCAGGATATTCGGGTCATCTATCGTCTTTAGCGCTTCCTTGATGTAATCGTCTCTCATCGCCGGCCATTCTAGGGAGCGTTCCCGGCGAACACGACGCATATCGGATCGGTGGGTACGCAATCAGGGCAATGGCTGCGCAGGCCATTCGGTTAGAACGATTTTGGATTCCTGCGCCGACGCCGCGCGATTCCCGTCCGTGGACGCCGCGGGCCCGTCAATCCTCGAGCAGCCTGTAGCCTATGCCCGACTCGGTCCTGAGATGGCGGGGCTTGTGCGGCTCGTCCTCGAGCTTCTGGCGGATGTGGGTCATGTGCACCCGCAGATAATGGGTGTTCTCCTCCGCCTTCGGTCCCCACAACTCGCGGAGCATCTGTCCATGGGTCACGACCTTGCCGCGGTGGAGCACCAGCATGCGAAGCATCGCATATTCCTTGGCCGTCAGCCTCACCTCGGCGCCCTGGCGGCGCACGACGCGGGCGGCCATGTCGACCTCGATTTCGCCAAAGGTCACGACGGCCGACTCATTTTCCTCGGGGACGCGTCGAAGAATGGCCCTCAGGCGGGCGGTCAACTCCGCGGATCCGAAGGGCTTCGTGAGGTAGTCGTCGGCTCCGGCGTCCAGGGCCGCGACCTTGTCGTTCTCGGCGGCGAGAACGGTCAGCA
>PLKS01000170.1:524-24505 GCA_003140665.1 Opitutaceae bacterium | reverse complement strand
CCGTTTTCCATGAACCACTCGCCGATGGCCGCGCCGGAATAGGGCGCCAGGTACTGGTTCGCCGGATTGTCGGCGGCGGGCGCCGCGACGATGACCGTGAACTCGAGCGCGCCGGCGGCCTCGAGCGCCGACAGCGTGCGGACGATGTTCGAGTTCTTCTGGCCCACGGCCACGTAGATCGAGTAGACCGGCCTGAAATTCGGGTCCTTGGAGGCGATGCCGACCTTGTTGATCTTCGCCTGGTTGATGATCGTGTCGATCGTGATGGTCGTCTTGCCGGTCCCGCGGTCGCCGATGATCAGCTCGCGCTGCCCGCGGCCGATCGGGATCATCGAGTCGATCGCCATGATCCCGGTGAAGAGCGGCTGCGACACGGACTTGCGGACGATGATGCCGGGGGCGATCTTCTCGACGGGGTAGAACTCCTTGGCATCGAGCGGGCCCTTGCCGTCCACGGGGTTGCCCAGCGCGTCGACCGTCCGCCCGAGCAGCGCCTTGCCGACGGGAACGGAGAGGAGCTTTCCCGTCGTGGTGACCTCGTCGCCCTCCTTGAGCTGCGAGATGTCGCCCAGGATGACGCAGCCGACCTCGTCCTCCTCGAGGTTGAGCGCGATGCCGATCGCGTTCCCGGGGAACTGCACCATCTCGTTGTACATCACGTCCGACAGCCCATCGATCTTGGCGACGCCATCTGCGACCGTGCGGATGTTGCCGGTGTTCTTCTTGACCGCCTTGCTGGAGAGCTTGGCGATCTGCTGTTCGATCTGTTCGAGGACGGTGCTCATGGAGCGATGATTGAGATTCTTGGAGCGGGTTTGCTGGGGAGTGGAGGCGCCCCGTTCAGACGGCGGACGCGAGGGCGGAAAGCTGGCCGGCGACGGACGACTCGTAGACGTCGTCGCCCACGCGCACGCGAAGCCCGGCAAGGAGCGAGGCGTTCGGCCTTCCCGAGGCGGCGACGGGGCGGCCGTATTTCTTGGACATGGAGGCGGCGATCGTCGCCAGCAGCGCGTCATCGACCACGCCGGCGTGCTCGACGACCGCGACGCTCTTTGCGAGCTCGGTCGCGACGAGGCGGTGATAGGCCCTGAGGACCATCACCGGATTGGCGGGACGGTTCTTTTCCACGTAGGCGAGCACGCCCCCCACCCGCTCGGCCGAGACCGCGCCGTCAGCCACGCTCAGCTTGAAGAGCTGGCGGGCGAACTGCTGGGCGATCTTGGCTTGCTTTGACATGCGTGGCGCGGCGCGGGTCCGGCTCAGGCGTTCGTGAGTTCGCGGGCGGCGGACTCGTTGTAGCGGCTTCGCTCGGCGTCGGACATCTCCTTGGCCAGCACGCGCTGGCTGATCTCGATGACCAGGCGGGCGATCTCCGTGCGGGCCTCGGCGAGCATCTTCCTTTTCTCGAGCTCGATGACCTGCTGCGCCTTCACGATGATCTCGTTGGCCTTGGCGGCGCTCTCCTGGGTCTGCTTCTCGAGGAATTCCTTCGCCGATGCGCGGGCCTCGTCGATGATCCTCGAGGCCTCGACCTGCGACCTCTTGGCGCTCGCTACGCTCTCCTGCTGGACGGCGTCGAGCTTGGCCTTCATCTCCTCGGCGTACTGGAGGCCCGCTGCGATCTTCCGCTGGCGCTCATCGAGCGTCGCGATGACGGGCTTGAACGCTAATTTCCAGAGGATGAATGCGACGACGGAAAAATTCAGGATCTGCGCGAGGAGGAACGGCCAGCTGATGCCGAATTCGTGCGTGATCTTGGAGATGCCGGTCGCGTCCTGGCCGTGTGCAGCCGCCTCGGCCGCGGGGAGGGCGGCCTGGGCTAGGATCAGCAGGTGGGAGAGCATGAGGTTGGTCTTTGAAGGTGGCCGGGCCGGCGACGGTCGCCGGCCCGGATTCGTGCGGTGGCTTACTTGCCCATGAAGAGCGCGTAGAAGGCGACGGCCTCCGCGAGTGCCATGCCGACGATGCCCTGGACGAGGATCTTCGTCGAGGCGCCGGGATTGCGGCCGACGGCTTCGGCGGCCTTCAGGCCGACGAGGCCCACGCCGATGGCGGCGCCGAGGCAGCCGAGGCCGCCCTGGATGCTTCCTGATATTTCAGCGATAACGTGGATCATTGTGTTTATGCTTTGTTTTTGGTGGATTTCCGCCGTCCGCGCGTGGCACGGTCCCGGCGGGAAAGGGGTTGGTCAATGCGCGGGCGCAGTTTGCTCCTCGTGGTGTTCCTCGCCATGGTTGCAGATGAGGCCGATGTAGACGCTCACGAGAAGCGTGAAGACGAACGCCTGGACCAGGCCGATGAGCAGCTCAAGGAAGTAAAACGGCGCGGGAAGGCCCCACTTCTGGATGCCGCTCATCGCATGCATCAGGTTCTCGCCGCCGAAGACATTCCCGTAGAGACGAAAGGAGAGCGAGACGGGCCTGAACATGATGGAGACGACCTCGATCAGGCCGGCGCCAAAGAAGATCACGAAAAGCGGGTAGTATATGATGGCAGGGGTTTCCTTCCTATCCGCCTTGTTGCCGAAAAGGTCCTTGAGCACAAAGACGGGCCCCGCGTACCGCATGATGAAGTAGAACCAGCCCAAGATCGCCACGATCGCGAGCGCCAGGGTCGCGTTCATGTCCGCATTGCCGGGCCGGATGAGCTCCGTCCAGCCGCCCGTCGCATGGTCAACTATGTAGATTGTTCCCACGCCGGGGAAGAGGCCGCTCCAGTTCTGGATGAGGATGAACGTGAAGAGGGCGATGAGGAGGGGAAAGGTGGGCTTTGCGACCTTTTCGCCGACGATGGGGGACGTGATGTCGAGGATTCCCTGGACCAGGTTCTCCACGACGGCCTGCGCCCGGGTCGGAATGAGCTTCGGCCGCCGGATGGCGAGGCGAATGGCAACGAGGAGCACCGCCGCCACAACCCAGCTCGTGACCATGCTGTTGGTGACGGGAAGCGGCCCGATCTTGAACAGCGCCGACGCGGAGGCATCCACGCCGCCGGCTTCCGCCGCAAACGCCGGTACCCCGGTCGAAAGGGACGCAAAAACGAGGGCAAGCTTAGTGACTCGTGACATGGATCAAACAGGCTGCTGGAAGCACTTGAAACGTGTAGTCGTAGGCAATCGGCCCGCGCTCCGTCAACAACCGAAAAGAAAAAAGCTCGGCCAGCGTCCTTTCTGACGGCGCTTTCACGTTTTTTCCGCGCTCCATGTCTTTCCAATGGTAATGATTGCCACCGCCCCGATGATCACGGCTGCAGCCAGGATCACCCGCAGGTTCATGGCTTCGCCGAGGATCGCCCACCCCAGGAACATGGCGACAACCGGATTCACATAGGCATAGGTCGAAAGCTTGGCCGGGGTGGTATGTTCCAGGAGCCAGACATAGGTCGGGAACGCCAAGATCGAGCCGACGGTCACGAGGTAGGCGAATGCGAGCCATGAATGGGCGCTCACCAAGCCAAAATGGAGCTGTCCGCCTTCGCCCAACAAGCAACCTGTAAGCAGCATCGCGGCGCTCCCGCAGAGCATCTGCATCGCTGAGGCCATCATCAATGGGGCGCCGCTCCTGGAATGCTTGCTGTAAAGCGATCCAATCCACCAGCTTATGCTCCCAAGCAACAGGGCGATGAGATCGAAGGCGGGCGGCCGGTAGCCTGGCGGGAGGGTTCCCGGGCCCAGAAGCATCGAGAGTCCCGCGATTCCGACGGCCATGCCGGCCACCACGCCCGCGGTCGGGCGTTTGCCCCCCGGCCGCATCCAATCGAGAAGGACCGCGACGATCGGCGAGGCGCCCAGGATCAATGCGGTCAACCCCGAGGGAGTCCGCAGCTCGGCCCATGAGACGATCGCGTTTCCCCCCAGCAGCAGGAGCACCCCGGCTATGGTGTGATCCTTCCATTGCTGCGGAGTCGGCCATGCGGCACCCCGCAACCGGAGGTAGGTGAACAGGACGACGCCGGCTATGGCGAATCGCATCCCGGCCATCAAGAATGGGGGTATCGTCTCGACCGCCACGCGGATTCCGAGGTACGTGCTGCCCCAGATGATATAGATGGCGGCAAAGGCCAGCAGGAGCGAGCCGCGGGAAGGGGTGGCGGTCGATTTCATGCTGCGCGGGCGATCGAGGCGCGCCTTCCGACGGCGACGATCGCCACCACGACGAGGGCCGCCACGAGCGTCGAGGCCGCGATGTGCTCGCCGAGGAGCGCCCAAGCCGCGGCGATGGTCAAAAACGGCTGCAGCAGCTGGACTTGGCTCACGCGGGCCACCCCGCCGAGGGCAAGTCCGCGGTACCAGGCCCAGAACGCGAAGAACATGCTGATGACGCCCATGTAGGCGAAGGCCATCCAGGCCCCGAGGGACGCGTGCACGCCGTGCGTCCATGCGCTGAGGCCGACGGGGACCGCAAGGAACGGCGCCGCAAGTACCAGGGCCCAGGAAAGGACCCTCAGGCCGCCGAGTTCGCGGGCGAGACGCCCACCCTCCGCGTAGCCGACGGCGCAGGCAGCGACGGCCGCGAGCATGAGCAGGTCGCCCTTCGCAGGCCTCAAGCCGCCCTCATGGAACATGAATGCGAGCACGGTCGCGGTTCCCGCCAGGGCGGCGATCCAAAAGGCCGCCGACGGCCGTTCGCCCGTGATCACGGCTCCGCAAAGGGCCGTGCCAAGGGGAAGGATCCCCATCACGACCGCCCCATGCGACGCGGGGACTTGCCGCAGCGCGAAAGCGGCAAGCACCGGGAAGCCCACGATGACCCCGAGCGCGATGACAAGGAGGTTTGGCAGGTAGCGCCTGCCCGGAAAAGGATCGCGCCTCCAGAGCAGCACGGCGCCGGCCAGTATGAAGGAGATCAGCGAACGCCCAAGCCCCACGAAAACGGGGTCGAGCTCGGCCACGGCGAGGCGCGTCATGGGGAGCGTGAGGCTGAAGCCGCACACCCCGAGCAGGCCCATCTGGAGGCCACGCGTCTCGCGCGTTGATTCAGCGCCTGCGCTCATACTCCATGTAGGCGGCCGTCGCAGCCGAGGCGTCGTCCCCGAGGAGGCGGCCGACGAGATGGAGTGAGCTGTCGATGCCCGCCGAAATCCCGGCGGCCGTGATTATGTTCCCGGTGTCGTGAAAACGGGCCCCCGGCTCGACGATGGCCTTCGGCGCGAGCATGCGCAGCGTGTCGATCACCTGGTGGTGGGTCGTGACGCGCCGTCCGTCGAGAATCCCCGCCTTCGCGAGCAGCAGCGCCCCCGTGCAGACGCTCATCGTGACCTCGGCGGCGCCATGCCGCGCACGTATCCATGCTATGAGCACATCATTTCCCAGGAGGGCCCGGGTCCCGGACCCGCCGGGAACCACCAGGACCTGCGGCGGCGGGCAGTCATCGATGACATGGTCGGGAACGACCCGCAGGCCGTTTCGCGCGCGCACGGCGCCCGGAACGGGCGCGACGATCGAGACGTTGAATGCCGTGTGCGACCTGAGCTCGTCGGTCACCGCAAACACCTCGAACGGCCCGGCGAAATCGAGCACCTCGACATCGTCGAAGACCAGGATGGCGACGTTTTTCCTCATGCCGATCTTGTAGCCTAACGGCGCTTCGCAACGAGGGAAAAATGGCGCTCGGCGCGCTTCTGGAAGACCGTCGCCTCCTCGAACGGCCACGCGGCCGGGCTTGCCTCCTCCCAGTCCTCGTGCTCCCGAACCGCCTCGGCAACCTCGCGGAAATAGGGCTCGTGGTCCGTTCTGAAATAGAGCCCGGTCCCCTTTCCGGCCACCGCGGCGGCGGCGGAGAGGAATTCGGGTTTCATGACGCGATTCTTGTTATGGCGTCTTTTGGGCCATGGATCCGGAAAGAGGATGAAAATTGCGGTGAAGCGGGCATTTTCCGAGAGGGCCGCAAGGAAATCGTCGGCATCGGCACGGACAAAATGCAGGTTGTCGAGGCGCGCCCGCTCGCGCTTGCGATTGGCCCTCGCAATGCGGTCGGACGCGATATCGACGCCCACGCAGCATTCACCAGGATGCGCCGCGGCATAGGCCGACAGAAAGTGCCCATGCCCACAACCGACCTCCCAGACGAAGCGTGACCCTGGCGGAATGATTTCGAGGAGCGCTCCCCGCAGGATTTCGCGGCGTTCGGCTATCCGGGAAGCATGTTCCAGTTTCCTTATGGGCCTCAAGCGGCTGAATCCCCTTCCCTTCCCGCCTCGATCGCAACCATGAGCAGGCTGATGTCGGTTGGATTCACACCGCTCATCCGGCTGGCCTGGCCGAGCGTAAGAGGCTTTATATGAGTGAGTTTCATCGCACTCTCTCTTCTGAGCCCTGGAATGGAGAGGTAATCGAACGTGAGGGGTATCCGGATCTTTTCGACGTGTTTCAGGCGTTCGATTTCGCGCTGCTCGCGTTCCATATAGCCTTGATAGACAATACGGTATAAGGTTTCACCACGTACTTCCGGTGATTCCCTAAGGAAGTCTTCCGGGAGTGCGCTCCCCTGCCCCGGGCGGCGGATCAAATTCGCCCATGTGTCTCCATTGGAGCGATTTGTGCTCATGAAATCGATCCATTTGTGAATCCGGAAAGCTTTGTCATGGATCCGGCCTAACCGGCTTTTACTTAACAAATTATGTGACTCCGCATGGTGGGCGAGCCTCAGTTCGGCGCTTCCATGATTTAGGAGAAGTCGATATTCCGCCCTGCTGGTGAACATGCGATAGGGCTCGTCAGTTCCCTTTGTCACCAGATCGTCGATGAGTACGCCGATATAGGACTCATGGCGACCGAGGATAAGCGGTGCCATTCCCCTCGCCTTATTCGCTGCGTTGGTTCCTGCAACCAGACCTTGACCTGCCGCCTCCTCATAACCCGAGGTTCCATTGATTTGCCCAGCAAGAAAAAGGTTTTCGATCCGTTTGGATTCAAGCGAAGGATAAAGTTGGGTGGGCGGTGCGAAGTCATATTCGACCGCGTATGCCGGCCTCAATAACACAGCCCTCTCAAGGCCGGGAATGCTGTGAACCATATCGAGCTGCACCTCGAACGGCAGGGACGTTGAAAGACCATTCACATAGTATTCGTTCGTAGTCCGACCCTCCGGCTCGAGAAAGAGCAAGTGGCTGGGCTTGTCGGCGAACCGAACAAATTTGTCCTCTATGCTCGGGCAGTACCTGGGACCAATGCCCTCGATCACGCCGCTATACATCGCCGAGCGATGAAGATTTTCCCTCACGATCTGGGCCGTCGAGGCGGTTGTGTGCGTCATCCAGCACGATACCTGTTGCGTGCCCGGCACCCAGCCCAGCCGGGCTTCACCCGATTGTTCCACGTGGAACAAATCCTCAGGATCGCGGGTGTCATGGAAGGCAAAAAATGTTGGATTTGGATCACCTTTTTGCTCCCGCATCCTGCCGAAATCGATGCTGCGGCCCAAGATTCGAGGAGGCGTTCCGGTCTTCAGGCGCCGGAGCTCAATCCCGATCTCCATCAGGCTAGCTGATAGGGTCTTAGAGCTGAAATCGCCAAGCCGGCCGCCCTCGTTCTTATTCTGCCCGATATGCATGAGGCCGCGAAGAAACGTACCGGTTGTGATCACCACGCAACGTCCCTTGAATTCGATATCGAGATTGGTCCTACAGCCGACGACCTTTCCGTTCTCGTAGACGAGCCCGGTAACGGTCGCCTGGAACAGGGTGAGATTGGGCTGAAGCTCGATCGTGTGCTTGATCCGGAATTGATAGGCCTTCTTGTCGCACTGGGCCCGCGGCGACTGGACGGCGGGGCCTTTCGATTCATTGAGGAGCCTGAATTGAATTCCTGTGACGTCGGTATTGATCGCCATTTCGCCGCCCAATGCGTCGATCTCGCGCACGATTTGGCCCTTGGCCTGTCCCCCAATGGCCGGGTTGCAGCTCATCTGTGCAACGGTATCAATGTTGCCAGTGAGAAGTAGGGTGGAGGCTCCGATCCGCGAGGCAGCAAGCGCGGCCTCGATGCCGGCATGGCCGGCACCGCAGACAATCACGTCAAAGTGCTCTTTGTTAATATACAATCAGTTATGGAACTTTCCACGGCTTGGAGGTTGGCCGGGATCGGCGCTTCGCCGCAGGACCCCGTCATTTCCCAATGCAGAAGGATGCGAACAATTGATCGAGCATACGCTCGTTGTCCACCTTGCCGGAGATCTCGCCGAGCGCACCAAGGGCACCCCGGAGCTCGCTCGCCAAGAGTTCAGCGGGTTCCTGATTCTTGATCTTCGAGAGAGCGTCCTCCAGGCAGGAGCGTGCCTCAGCAAGAAAGTGGGCATGGCGCACGTTGATCGCTATTCGTTCCTCACCGACGGTCGTCTGCAGGCCGTCCGCGAGCGTGGCCAATTCCGCGAGGAGAGGCCCGAACCCGTCGCCATTCAAGGCGGAGACGGTAACCGAGCGAAAACCCCGCATCGGGACGGCCGCCGAACGTTCCCGCTCCGTGAGGAGATCGGCCTTGTTGAGAACCACAAGTGTATTTGATGCTGTGATACTTTCCACCAGCGCATCGGGGAGTGGAGGGGTGGGGCGGGTCGCGTCCATGACGAGGATGAAAAGATCGGCGCGCGCCGCGATCTCGAGGGTTTTGGCGATTCCAATGCTCTCGATACCCGTCGCATCCGGATTCAGGCCCGCCGTGTCGACCAATCGAAGGCCGTGCGGTCCCACGTTAACGCGCACCTCGATGAAATCCCGGGTGGTACCGGGCTCGGGGCTTACGATCGCCCGGTCGCTCCCGACCAGCCGGTTGAGCAGCGAGCTCTTACCCGCGTTGGGTTCGCCGAGGATGACGGTGGTTATCCCCTCGCGGAGCAGTGTGCCCGTGCGTTCGGTCGCGAGCATGCGCCGGGCTCCCGCCAGGACCGCGGAGACGCGCTCCTCCAGCCGCCCGCGGTCCTCCGGCGGGAGATCCTCGTCGGGGAAATCGATTTGCGCCTCGACGGTGGCCAGGACGCCCAGGATCCCATCGACAAGTTCCGCCATGTGACGCCCGAGCGCTCCGCGAAGCACCTGGCGCGCGGCAGCGAGGGAGCGCTCGCTGCGAGCGTTTATGAGGTCCATGACCGCCTCCGCCTGGCTCAGGTCCATGCGCCCGTTGAGGAACGCTCTCTGCGTGAATTCCCCGGGACCCGCCGGCCGGCATCCACGCGCGAGAAGGTCCGCCAGAATCTTTTGGGCTATGAAGGGGCTTCCGTGGCAGGAAATCTCGAGCGTGTCCTCGCCTGTATATGAGCGGGGGCCCGCGAACACGGTTGCGACCACGTCGTCCGCGACAGATCCGCCGCGCTCGGCGTAGTCGCAATGGGTGGCGACCCGGTCCCGCGGCTCGGTGCCGAGCGCCTCGCGCGCGATCCTCATGGTATCCGGACCGCTGATACGAATGGTCGCGAGCGCCGCGGTGCCCGCGGGGGTGGCTAACGCGGCTATCGTGTCCGTATGGCGGGCCATGGGGGCCCAACCAACCCGCGCCGCGCCCCGGACTCAAGCGCGGAGGGGCGGAAGGCGCCTTCCGCGCCTGCGGCGGCGCGGGCCTTGGCTACTTCGCCGGGGGGTCGCAGCGCCAGATCGTCACGTCGTCGACCGAGCCGACGAGCGACCATGCGCTCGGAATCGCCTTGAGGGTGCCGAGCTCAAACGAGAAAAGGACGGCGTAAAGGGGCATACCGGCGGATCGCGTGGAGGACAGGACGCGCACGGCGGTCCGGGGATCGAGCTGATCCGCGCGAACGAGCGTAAGATTGGTGTAGTAAAACAGCGATCCGCTGAACTGGTGTGCGATGATTGCGGAATTTCGCGGGACATGCGCCGAGATCCAGTCGGCGACGCGGCCGTACTTTTGCTCCCCGCGCCCGATTGACCAGGCGCCGAGCGGGCCGATCTGGCTCGCCTCCGAGACGACGGCGACGAAGAGCACGAGAACGGGGAGCGTCCGTGCCCAACTCTCGGGGAAACGCGCCTGCAGCTTCTCGAAACACTGCTGCAGCACGATCAAGCCCGCCACGATGAACGCGGGCGCCGCCGGAAGAAGGAACCTCAGGAACCACCAGCTCTCATGGGTCCAGCGATACGGCAGGTAGAATGCGACGAAGACTGCGGCCCATGCGGCCAGGACGGCGGCGGCGCGGGGCCGTTGGCGGAGAAAGGCCAGGATGGCCGGCGACGCGATGACGATAGGGCTGAGGAGAACCGGTAGCCAGCGCGCGCAGTACGCGAGCGTGCCGGAAACAAGGTTTAGGTGAAACTCATTCGCAATCGCCCCGTATCCGCTCTGGAAGGCCCCCCCGTACGCCGTGCGATTGACCACCATCCAGGCGCCGACGCCCGGGAGAGCGGCGAGGCCGGCGACCGCAAGGCGCCCCGGAGACAGTCCGATTGCAAGGACCACGGGGACGACGATCAGGAAGTTGCTGGGCCTGACAAGAAAGGCCACCGCGATGCAGACGCCCGACGCGAGCGCCCAGCTCATGCGCTCACGGCCCTTCCACGCCGCGACCACGGCCGCCGTCGCCCAGACCGTCGCAGGGACGTCGCTCAGAGCCCAGAGCGACGAGTACAGGTAGAGGGGGCTTGCCGCCAGCACCGCGGCACCGAGGAGCGACCACGGACCCGAGAGGCCGCACATCCGTCCGAGCGCGAAGGTGAGGGCGATGCCCGCGAGCGAGTGAAGCAGAAGGAGGACGTCGCCGGCGTGGCGCCATCCCACAATGCGCGCGACGGGAACCAGCAGGAGGGACAGGCCGGGAGGGTAGGTTGGCACCATGCGCGCGGATCCGTCCGCCGCGGGCCTGAATCCCAGGGGAACATACAGGTAGGGCGGCGCCTCCTTTGCGGGAATTCCCGGCAGGACCCTCATGTCCGCGTGGATCCGATGGCGCGCGAACAACCGCGCCTCGTTGAAATACCCCGAGGTGTCGGACCCGCCCGGCACCGCGCCGATCAGGGCGAGGAGGATCGCCCCATAGGCGAGGAGCCCGGCGCACAGCCCGAGTTCGGTTCGTGAGGCGATCGATGCTGGCATGCGCGTCGATCGGGCCGGTCAGCCCTTGTTGGCGCCGGTCGTCAGCTCCGAGATGAATTCCTTCTGGAGCGCCAGGAAGAGGACCGCTATCGGCACGATGGACAGGAAGGTCCCGGCGAGAAACATCCCGTACTCCTCCTGGAACTGCGACACGTACTGGCTCAGGATCACGGGGACGGTGAGCTTGTAGTCGGACTGCAGATAGATCTGCGGCCCCAGGAATGCGTTCCACTGCCCCATGAACACGATGAGGCAGAACGCCGCCGTCATCGGCTGGACGAGCGGCATCACGATCCGCGAGTAGATGTGGAACTCGCTCGCCCCGTCCACGCGCGCCGCCTCGATGAGGCTGTTGGGCACGCTCAGCATCGCCTGCCGGAACAGGAACATCCCGAAGGCGTTGGCCGCGCTCGGCACGAGCAGGGCCGCATAGCTGTCGATCCACCCGATGTGCACGAGCATGTCGTAGGTCGGGGCGAGGAAGAGCATGCTCGGCAGCATCAGCGAGCCGGCCATGAAAAGCATGAGGTTGCGGCGCCCCTGGAACCTGAACTTTGCGAGGGCATAGCCGCCGAGGGAGCAGAAGAACACCTGGATGACGGTGGCGGCGCTCGAGAGGAAGAGCGAGTTAAGGATGTACTGCCAGAACACGATCGTGCCCTGGAGGGATGTGCGCGGCTCGAAGAGCTTTCGGAAGTTCCCGAGATTGATCATCTCCCGCCACGCCGAAAGCGGCGGAAGGAAGGCGTATTCAAGGAGAACCCGGCGGTCCTTGAACGCCGCGCATGTGATCCAGGCAAACGGCGCGAGGAAGCCGGCCGCGAGGAAGACGAGCACGATGAGCCTCGCGTACCTGCCGGCGAGCAGAGGCCTGCGCCGGTCGACCGCATAGAGGAGCGCGCCGACGGCAGCCGCGCACAGGAGGACGACGTGGATGAGGTTCATGGGCCGGGCGTCAGTCGTTCGCGGCCCCCGTCAGCTTGAGCTGTATCAGGGACACCGTCAGCATGATGAGCGCCAGGACCCAGCCCACGGCCGACGCCAGCCCGAGGTCCCCGATGCTGTAGGCCGCATCGTAGAGGTAGCCCACGATGAAGAGCGCCGAGTTGTTGGGTCCGTAGGGCGAGGTCGTGCTCCTCATGAGCGCATAGGGCAGCTCGAAGAGCTGGAACGAGCCGATCGTGCTGATCAGGAGGACGAAGATGGCGACCGGCTTGATCGCCGGCAGCGTGACGTGCCGAAACACCCGCCAGCAGCCGGCCCCGTCGATCCTCGCCGCCTCGACCAGGTTCTGGTCGACGTTCTGGAGCGCCGCGAGAAAGTAGACCATGTTGAAGCCCGCGTAGAGCCAGAGGTTCGTGATGATGATCGCGGGCATCACCGTCGCGGAATTCTCGAGCCAGCGGGTCTCGAGGCCCCAGCCGACGAGGGCCTGGAGGAAGCGGTTCAACAGCCCGTAATCCGGGGCGAGGACAACCGCGAAGATGATTCCGACGAAGATCTGGCCCACGACGCTGGGCGAGAAGAAGAACAGGCGGAACCAGGCCTTCATCCGCCCGCGCCCGGAGTTGAGCACGAGGGCGAGCCCGAGCGACGAGGGAAGCATGACCGCGGTCCCGAACACGGAAAACACCACTGTGTTATATAGAGCGGTCCTGAAGTCGGGATCGCTCAGGATGTACCTGAAGTTCCCCAGTCCGACCCACACCCGGGCGTTCGGACCGGCCGTCTGGTAGAACGCGAGCTCGATCGCGTGGGCAAACGGGTAGGCGAAGAACGCCAGGGTGACCGCGATGTAGGGCGCGACGAACAGGTAGGGGGTCCACCGCGGGGTGGGAGAGCGCCGCCGGCGGCCGACCCGTTCGTTTTCGGCCGGATTCACTGTTCCGTGATCTGGTTCCGGGCGATGACGGCGCGCACCGCATCGGCCTGCCTTTTCAATTCCGCCCGGACGAACTCGACAAAGCCGTCCTCGCCATGCCCGGAGTAATAGGCGGATGCGGCGACGAACGCGCTGTCCCGCTTGTTTTGTGCCTTCGTGATGAAGGGATTCGCGTAGTCCGCGGGGACGTCCCCCGCGAGCCTCGAATAGAGGCGCATGATCGGCTGGCCCCTGAAATAGGGATCGGGCGTGTCGAATATCGGAAGGCTCCACGCCGCGCGGACAGGGGAAAGGATGTGGAGGTCGGCCGAGGACTTTCCGCCGTCGGCCTGGTCGACGTAGAGAAACTCCATCAGCCTCTTCGCAAGCTCGGGGTTGCGCCCTCCCTTTGTCGCGGCGAGCCCGGTCGCGCCCCATGTGCTCGTCCTCCGGCCGCCCGCGGTCCACGCGGGAAGCGGCATGAGCTTCATCTTTCCGGCTAGCGACGGGGCGAACTCCTCGATCGTCCGCGTGCGCCAGTCCGGCGCGAAGTAGAACAGCACGAGGCCGTCGCGCATCCCCTCCCAGAGCGTCGGCCCGAAGCCGAGGCCGTAGGCTATCCGGTTTGGCCCGCGGAGCTGCCGGACGGCCCACGCGACCGTGTCTGCGGCGACATCGCTGTCAAAGGTGACGTTTCCGTCGGCGTCGAAGAGCCCGACATCGCGCTGGAGGAGCAGGGACTGGAGCAGGTAACCCCCATCGTTCTGGAGTTCCAGGGCGTATCGGGCGGGCCTGCCGTCGTCGCCGTAGCGCACGATCCTGCGCGCCATGGCGACAAAATCGTCCCAGGTCTCGATCTTCGAGACATCGATCCCGAGCTGGTCCTCGACGATGTCGGCGCGGTAGGCCAGCATCATCGGGTGCACGTCGTGCGGCAGGGCGAAGATGACGCCCTTGCGTTCCCACATGCTGAACCGGGTTGACACCATCTTCTCCTCAAGATTCCTGGCCTTGACCCACTTGGTGAGGTCGAGGAAGCCGATGTCGCGGATGGGGCCGCGCAGGAACAGCGCCGCGTCCTGCGGGATCTCGACCAGGTCCGGCACCCGCGTGCCCGCGGCGAATGCCGCCAGGAGCCGCGTGCGCAGCGCGACCTCCTCGACCACCTGCACGTCGACCTTGACGCCGTATTTTCGCTCGAACTCCGGGAGCTTTGCCAGGTAGACGTCCGCGTGCAGCTTCGCGTGCGTCATGAGGACGAGATCCGGCCGGGCCTCCTCGTACCGGCTGTGGGTGAAGAGCACGCCGATTCCGGTCGCGACCGCGACAAGCAGGATGAGGAAGGGCGCCTTGCCGAAGTTTAGGAGCATCGGGAGGGATCCGGGACCCCCTAGTACGTGTCGGCGAGGGAGCGGTGGACGATCGAGCTCCTGAGAAGCGCGGCCGTCACCGGCTCCGCGAACTCCGCCTCGACCTTCTTGGTCTCGCCGGGATAGAGCTCAAGATAGTTGTCGCTGCAGGCGAACTCCCTCCCGGGGAAGTCGAACGCGAACCGGTGCTGGAAGACCGGCGAGGTGAGGGCGATCTCCGCGCGCCGGGCTGAAGTCATCCTGACGGCGACCCTCGTGCTTGGCTTCGGCAGGTCCACGAAGCGCGGGGTTGTCAGGAAGACCGTGTCCTCGCTGACGCGTCCGCCCGCGACGTCGAGCGCGATCCGGAGGTAGATCCGGTCGCGGCCGAACCTCGCAAGGGGGGCCGCCAGGTCGAGCCTCTGCTCGAGCCTGCTCCGCATCGGACGCAGGGAGACCGCCTTCCTTCCTCCGAGCAGCCTGCGGCCGTCGACGTGGAAGAGATCCCACCGGACGACGCCCTTCGCGGGCCGGGCGCCGTCATAGCTCGTGTGGATGAGGACCCGGCGCACGGTCGAGGCCCGGTAGTTGCCGATCCCGTGCACCTCGTCGCCCGGCACGTGCGCGCTCACCGCGGCCGGCGCGAAGAAGCGCCGCGCGACGTGCTGGAGCGCCTTCCAGCGGCCGGGGAACTCGATCGAGCTCCACGACGCCACCGGCCAGCAGTCGTTCAGCTGCCAGTAGAGCGCCCCCATGCAGCGCGGCATGAGCCGACGGTAGTGCTCCGTTCCCGTCTGCATGCAATGCGCCTGGTTGAGCTGGGAGAGGTATATGAGCGCCCCCTGGTCCCTGGGAAACCGGTACCTGCGGGACACATAGTCGAGGATAATCTGGTTGCCCTGCCGGTTCTTCTGGTGGTTCTCCATCGCCGCCCCGAACACGTTTCCGTCGCCCGGGGGGCAGAAGGTCGCCTGCGTCGCGAGCGACGAATAGCTCTGCATCCCAAATTCGGATACGAAACGGAAATTCCATTTCTCATAGTCCTTCACGGGATTCCTCATGTGCCAGACATCCCAGTAGTGCGTGTCCCCGCGGCTCTCGCCGGCCGCATGGTCGGTCGCCGTGCCGTCCCTCCACGGCGACGAGGGCCAGTACGGGGTCGGGCCGCCGTGCTCAGCGACGACGGGCGGCAGCGCGCGGTGGAAGAGCCGCTCGTAGTCGGCCCGAAGGTGGGTCTTCTCGGGATCGAGGAGCTCGTGGGGGTTGTTGCCCCACACCTCGTTGTTCCCGCACCAGAGCGCCAGGCAGGCGCGGTGCCTCAGTCGCCTGACCTGGTGCTCCGCCTCGGCACGCGAGCTCGCCACGAACGCCGGGTCGGCGGGATAGAGCGTGCAGGCGAACATGAAATCCTGCCAGACAAGGAGGCCCTTCTCGTCGCACACGTCGTAGAAATCCTCGCTCTCGTAGATCCCGCCGCCCCAGACACGCACCATGTTCATGTTCGCCGCAGCCGCGGACCCGAGGTCGCGCTCATAGTCGGCCCGGGTGAGCCCGGCCACGAAGCTGCTTGCCGGAATCCAGTTGGCGCCCTTCGCGAACACCGGCCTGCCGTTGACCACGAACTGGAACGACTCGCCCCACCGGTCCTTCCTCCGGTCGAGCGCGATCGTCCGAAGGCCGATCCGGCGCTCCCACCGCCCGATCACGCCGCCGTCCGAACCGGCGACCTCGACCTCGAGCCCATAGAGCGGCTGCTCCCCCTGGCCGCTCGGCCACCACAGCCTCGGCCGGGGAACGGAAATCGTCGTGCCGTCACCCGAGGCCACGATCGATCCGCCCAGCGACAGGCGCCACAGGCACCGCGATCCCGGGCCGGGCCGCTTGAGCTCGGCCGCGAGCGTGAGCGTGACGCGTGGGCCGCGGGCGTGGGTCTGGGCAACCCTGACGCCGGTGAGCCGGTTCCCGCTCCATCCCTCCAGCCGGATGTCGCGCCAGACTCCCGCGGTGACGAATCGAGGGCCCCAGTCCCAGCCGAACTGGCACTGCTGCTTGCGGATGACCGAGCAGCGGCCGACCGGGTCGCTGAACTCGCGCGGATGGTGGGACATGCGATGGGTCCGAATGTAGCGCGTCGCACTCGCGAAGCGGACGGCGAGCGTGTTGCGGCCGGCCCTCAGGAGCGGCTTCACGTCCCAGCGGTAGCCGATGAACATGTTCTCGGTGCGGGCGACCACGCGGCCGTTGAGCCGCACCGTCGCAACCGTGTCGAGGCCGTCCGCCGCCAGCTCAACGACCTCCTCGCCGAGCAGGTCCGGATCAGCCTCGAAGGCCGTGGAATATTCCCAGTCGCGCTCCTCGATCCACTGGACCGCGGCCTCGTTCGTGCCCCAGAACGGGTCGGGGATCTTCCTCGCGCGAAGCAGGTCGGTGTGGACGCAGCCCGGGACGGTCGCGGGGAGCCAGGTCGAGCCCGAGCAATCCCGGAATCTCCACGATGACGAGGCGAGCGGAAGAATCCTCATCTTCGGCCGCGCTATTTTAGCCCGAGGAAATTCGTGATCCAGCCGGAGATGGCGTCATATTGCTCGACCGAGTAGCTGTGACCCATCTCAAGCGTGACCCCGAGCGTCTTCGGCGCGGTGATCTCATTGTAGACGGCGAACGCGGACGTCGGCGGGCAGGTCTCGTCGTTGTAGCCCCAGTTGTAATAGCCAGGGACATGGACGCGGCGCGCAAAATTGGCTATGTCGTAATAGGTGGCGGTCGTTATCTTTGCGGGCGTGGCCTGGGCGGAAGGGGAGCCGTCCGGGTTCGGCATGAAGGGATGGGGCCATCCTCCGGCGCGGCCATGCAGCTCGCCGCTCACGTCGCAGAACGCGGGGTGGGTGGCTGACAGGCCCGTCACGCGCGGGTCGAGCGCGGCCGTCGCGATCGTCAGCTGCCCCCCCTGGCTTGCGCCCATCACAAGAAGCCGCTTCCCGTCCCAATTCGGAAGCGACGTTAGAAAATCGTTCGCGCGGACGCAGCTCAGGTAGACGCGCCGGTAATAATAGCGGTCGCGGTCGTCGAGATTGTAGAGCCAGTAGCCGCTCAGGGCCCCGGCGCCCAGCTCATCATAGACCTCCTTGGCGAGATTGACCGGGATCCCGTGGATTCCGATCTCGAGCACGACCGCGCCCTTCGCGGCGAGCTCCGGGTCGCCGGAATACGGCCGGACACCCGCGCCTGGCACCTTGAGAATGGCGGGATAGTGGCCGGGCGCCCNNCGGCGCCCGGCACCTTCAGGATCGCGGCGTAGCGGCCCGGCGCCCTCGGCTCGCACAGGATGCCGTAAATGCGGGCGGAAAAGGGTCCCTTTGGTCCCACCGTGCGGAAACTCACCTGGTAGACGTCGACCGTGGACGTGCAGGCGTCGGGGATCAGCGTCATCCGGGCGTCGATCGGGACCGTTTCCAGCTCGGCTTTTCCCTTGGCCCAGAAAGCGTCGAAGTCCGCGGGCTCGACCTGGGTCGTCGTGATCTTCTCGGGGGCGAACGCGGCCGTCGCGAGTCCACGGTAGCTGTGGCCGGCGACCTGCGCCGTGACGATGCAGCGCAGGAACCCGGGCTGATTCATCGTCCCGGCGTTGATCGCGATCCCGGCCAGCGGCAGCGCGGCCGTCTTCTTCTCGCCGGGGAACATGTCGGGACCGACCGTGTAGGTCACGGTGACATCGTCGATGGGCTCGTTGTCCGCGGTGACGGTGACGTTGAAAAGGGCGGGTTCTCCCAGCCTGTAGGTCCAGTCGCGGTGATCGGGCGCGACCGCAACCCTCACGGTGGCCGCCCGCAGGGTCACTCCCGGTGGAAGGGGCGCGATCGGCGGCCCTGCGGGGCCGGTTGGGGGGTCGGCGAGCGCGACACCGCTTCCGATACAGAGCGCCAGGCCTACGATGGCCAGTTTTTGGGTCATTTTCATGGGGATGGGGGGCGGAGCCGGAACCGTGCCTGGTTGCGAGGGATTTCTCGGCCTTTCCCGGCGGGGCGGTGGACGCCTCGCGAGGTTTTCCATGCTCCCTATTCTTTGGCAAGAATTACCCGCCCGGAATTGACCGGCTGAAGGGCGGCTTCAGTATGACTTGGTGGAAATCGCCCCAGGAGCCCGGCTTCTCTTTATCGGGGACTCCGTGACCGACTGCGACCGGTTGCGGCCAGTCGGGGAAGGATCCCGGGCGGCGCTCGGCCACGGCTACGTGGCCGCAGTCGATGCCGTCCTGGCTCCCCTTCATGCGAAGCTGCCCATCCGCCTGATCAACATGGGGATCAGCGGAAACACCGTCCGGGACCTCGCCTCGCGCTGGGAAGCCGACGTCCAGGCGCTCGGGCCCGACTGGCTGTCGGTCATGATCGGGATCAACGACGTGTGGCGGCAGTTTGACGGGATCGACGGTGCGGCTGCCGTGATGCCGGACGAATTCGCGCGGATCTACGAAGGCCTGATCGCCCGCTCGCGGCCCCGCCTCAAGGGGCTGGTATTGATGGCGCCGTATTTCGTGCAGAGCTCGCGGGCCGACCCGATGCGCAGGCGGATGGATGAGTACGGGGGGATTGTGAGGAGTCTGGCCGCACGGCACGGCGCGCTGCTCGTCGACACGCAGGCCGCCATTGACCGTGCGCTCGAGCAGGGCGAATTCGAGTCGATCGCGGGCGACCGCGTGCATCCCACCCAGGCGGGGCACGCGATCATCGCGCGCGCCTTCCTGGACTCGATCGGGGTCAGTCCGGACTCTCGCCGGTAACCACCGTCCCACCGGTGACGTTGACCTTTTCGAGGATCGCCTTGGTGATTTTTTCCGCGAGCTCGGGCTTTTCCTTGATGGTCTGCTTGGCCGCGTCGCGGCCCTGCCCGACGAGCTCGCCCTGGTAGGTGATCCAGGCGCCCTTCTTCTCGAGGATCTTGTGCTCGATGCCGAGGTCGACGAGTGAGCCTGACGCCGATATGCCCTCGTTGTACATGATGTCGAACTCGACCTCGGTGAAGGGAGGCGCGACCTTGTTCTTGACGACTTTGATCTTTGTGCGGTTGCCGATAACCTTGCCCTCGGGGGTCTTGATCTGGTCCTTGCGGCGGATGTCGATGCGAATGCTTGAGAAGAACTTCAGGGCGCGGCCGCCGCTTGTGACCTCCGGATTTCCAAACATGACGCCGATCTTTTCGCGGATCTGATTGGTGAAAATGCACACGCATTTCGTCTTGCTGACGACTGCGGTCAGGCGACGCATCGCCTGCGACATCAACCGGGCCTGGCTGCCCATGGTCATATCGCCCATCTGGCCGTCGAGCTCAGCCTTGGTGATCAGGGCTGCGACCGAGTCCAGGACTATGATGTCGATGCTGTTGGAGCGAATGAGCGACTCCATGATGTTGAGCGCATCCTCGCCGCTGTCCGGCTGGGAGACGAGCAGGTCGTCGAGCTTGACGCCCACCACCCGCGCGTACTTGGGGTCGAGCGCATGCTCGACATCGATGAACGCAGCCAGGCCGCCCTTTCGCTGGCATTCCGCAATCACGCTCAGGCAGAACGTGGTCTTGCCCGACGACTCAGGTCCGTAGACCTCGATGATGCGGCCGAGCGGCATGCCGCCCACGCCAAGCGCAAGGTCGATCGCGAGCGAGCCGGTCGAGATGGTCTCGACCTTCATCTTGGTGTTGCTGCCAAGGCGCATGATCGAGCCCTCGCCGAACTGTTTCGTGATCGAGGAGAGCGCGAGCTCGATGTTCTTGTCGCGGGTGTGGGGCGCGGAAACGGAGGCGGAGGCCTTCGCGTCAGCGGCTTTTGAGGGAGGGGCTTTGGACATGGCGGAAGGAAGGACCCTTGTTGACGCACTCATTTAGGATCGGCGCGATTCAAAAATCCCAATTCATTCCAGATTTTAACCTGTCGGGTGGAAGGGGAGATCAGCCGGAGGGCGATGCAGTCGTGCCGGACCAATTCCCCAAGGACCGCGACGGTCGCTTTTCGGCCGCCCGGCAGGATGCCTCGGCATAAATGGTCGGGAAAAGCCCTCTCAAACCGGACGATTGGGCCGCCGTTGCTTCCCCGGCGTCCGGTGGACCGTCTGGATCCGTTTGTGATCGTGTCGCAGACCGCCCAGTCAGGCACCTTTGACCCCCCTGCGGAGCATTGCCGGGCGATCCGCCTTGTGAAGCGGATGACGCGGATGACCGGTCTTGCGGGGATTCGACGGTTCACAGGCTCAAGGCGGGGTGGGGAGCCAGGCGCCGACCGAGGGCCGAGTCAAGACATCAATTAGACAAGTCTAAAATGGTCGGCAGATGGGGCCGTAGGGTATCGCGGGCGCGGTTTGCGATTTGGCCAATCCGGCCCAAGCTCCTCAACCCATGACGTTTGGCGAATGGCAGCAACTTGCGCCCGAGGCCGCGGCCCGCGAGGTTCGGCGCAGGGCGGAGGCGCATCTCTCCGTCTCGCAGCGCCGTGCCGCGTTGGCGGTTCTTCTGGACGAGGCTGCGCTCCAGGCCAGCTTTGCCTCCGCGCCGGTCGGCAGCCCGTTGCGCGGAGTCCCGTACCTGCTCAAGGACCTTTTCGATGTGACTGGGCTGCCGACGTTTGCCGGATCCTCTTTCCTTCCGGAGGTGCGGCCAGCCGCCGGGCAGGATTCGCAGATCGTGCGCGAGCTTAAGGCCGCCGGCGCGGTCCTTGCGGGCAAGAGCCAGCTGTTTGAATTCGCCTGGGGCCTCACGGGCGAGAACGCCCATTACGGCGACTGCGAGCATCCCGGGTTCCCCGGCCGCACCTCCGGGGGATCGAGCAGCGGCTCGGCTGCGGCCGTTGCGGCCGACGTCGTTCCCTTCGCGATCGGGACCGACACGGGCGGGTCAATACGGGTCCCGGCCGCATTCTGCGGAGTGTTCGGCTTCCGGGGCATGCCACGCGACGCCTGGATTACCGATGCGGTGCCCCTTGCCCCGAGCTTCGACACCGCCGGCTGGTTCACCCGGACCGCCCAGGACATGAAAACGGCGATCGCGGCCCTCGTGGGCCTGCGGACGGGCGAAAAGGCGCCGCGGGGATGCTATCTCGACATGCCGGGCGTGGATCCGGAGGTCGCGGCGGCGTGCGCCGCAGCCGCCGCGGACCTTGCGGTTCCCGCGGACGGAATCGCTCGCGGCGAGCTCCTGGACAAGTTCGCGCCCGCGGCCGAGATCTACGGGGTGCTTGCGGGGACCGAGACATGGAAAATCCACAAGAAGTGGGCGGACCGGTACCGTCCACGCTACGGCCCGCTTGTTCGGGACCGGCTCGACCGGGCGCGGGCGATCTCGCGGGCCCAGGTGGCGGCCGTGGAGCCAAGTCACGCCGCGCTCAAGCTCGCCTGGGAGAAGTTTTTTCTGGCCTACGATTTCCTGGTGATGGCCGCCTCTCCTTTTCCGGCGCCTGCAAAGGCGGACCTGACGCCCGCCAACCGGCTTCGGATGCTCGGGCTTACCGGGCCCGCAACCCTCGCCGGCCTGCCCGTGCTCACGATTCCCGTGCCGCTTCCCTCCGGAATGTCCACCGGCCTGCAGGTCATCGTGAACCATCCGCAGAGCCCGGCCATCTCCTGGGCCCTGCGGTCGGGTTAGCGCCACGCGTTTCGCGCCGATGGCGGCCCCGGTGCGATGCCGCCGTTCACTCGTCGGGCTGGTTCAGGAACAGGAGGCTTAGGCCCATGAACGCGAACAACCGGAACGCCGCGTCCTGGCCGTTCCATATCTTCGACTGCCACATGAGGAACCATTCCCCTCCCACCGCCATGAACGCGAAATACCACTGGACGAGGCCCGCCGTAAGACCGAGCGACGCAAGACCCTTGGCCCTCCTCCATTCGGGCGGGGGCAGATTTCGGGCCTTCCAGAGCCGCAGGGTGCCGGCGCCGATCAGGGCACAGCAGAGGGCCTCCCAGCCAATGATCGTCGCGTAGAACGCCTTGTGCAGGAAGGGCGCGTGGATCGAGCGGTACATCAGTGTGTTGCCGGGGAAGGTGGTGTCCATGCTGAGCACATGCCGGACGAACTGATAGTTTGAATTGGGGTCGGTCAGGTTGTTGAACACGACGACCAGAAGGTACAGGAACGACAGGGCGGTGGTGGTGATCTTGCAGAGTCTGAGGGTCATGGGATTGGAATCGTTGAATCAGATGCTTACGGCGATCATTTCAGCTCATCGAACCCGGGCGGGCGCGCTTCCCGGATGGTCTCGCCGTCGACGAGCCGCCGCCCCGGGGCCGGCCTGCTCAGGAATTCGCTGAACGAGCGCGACGGGAACACGACCAGCTGCGCAGGGGCGCCCGGGGCGACGCGCCCCGAGGCGGGAAGCCCGACGATGTCGGCCGCGGCGGACGTCACGACGCGCACAGAGGCGCCCAGCCGGGAATCGAGGTGCGCGAGCCGGACGCTCTGGATGTAGACTTCCGCCGCGTCGAAGTCGCCGTAGGCGTGGAACGCGTCGCGGACATTGTCGCTCGCGCATGCGAGGGGCACGCCGGCATCGAGCAGGTCGTGGATGAGGGTGAGCCCCCTCCATTGGGGCGTGCGCGGAAATTCCTGCCCGCGCCTGTCCTGGAGGTAGAGGTTGCACAGGGGAAGCGAGATCACCCGGATCGCGGCCTCCCTGACGAGGGCGATCGTCGAGCGCTGCCTCTCGATCGGCTGGACCGAGAGGCTGCAGCAGTGGCCGCAGACAACGGGATTGCCGAAGCGGTTGCGCAGCACCGCCTCGGCCACCGTGCGCAGCACCTCCTCCCCGGGCCTTCCGTTCTCGTCCACGTGGAGGTCAAGCCCCACTCCCCGGTCCCTCGCGATCGCGAGAAGCCGGTCCAGCTGGCGCGGGAGTTCCGTCGTCATGGGTGACCAGCCCCCAAGGGCGCATGCCCCGTATTTCATGGCGAGGTCCGCGATGGCATCGCCCTCGGGCCCGGAATAATTGGCGATCCCGGTGAGCGGCACCGTCTGCAGCGCGATGCGACCGCTCCATTCGCCGCGCAGCTCGTGCATCGCGGCGTGGTTCACCTCGCCCCACGGGAGCCAGGTGTCGACATGGGTGCGCAACACCCTCGTCCCGTGCTCCCATGCGCACGCGAGCGCAAAGGCCGCCCTTCGAAGGAGATCCTCCCTCGTCCAGTTGACCTTGTCCCGGGCCAGCGTCTCCAGGGCCTCCGGGAACGTCCCGCTCCGGTTCGGGGCCCGGTTCCAGGTATGGGCCTTGTCGAGATGGACATGGGCGTCGACGAAACCCGGGAAGACCATGGCCCCGGCGAGGTCGGTGGCGTTCGACACCCTGCCGGAACCCGTGGATCGGGCGACGGATGAGATCTTCGATCCCTCTATCGTGATGTCGCAGAGCACGGACGGCTCGAGGGGATCCGGCGCCGGGCTGGCGATCGGATCGGGGAGAACATCGGCGGGCACGCGGGCCCTCTGGAGTAGAAGCATGCCGAAGGTGAAGTCTGCGGAACGCAGGCTATGCTCCGCCGGCGCGACGCGGCAAGACTCCATCGATCCGCGGCCCCGGAGCCGAAACCCCGGCTTGCGGCGGCGGCTTCGATGGCAACATTCTTGCTTCCTGCCCAACATGGCCGCCCAGATGGACGAACTCAAGTCGGAGCTGCGCGCCCTGGTGGGCGCGGGGAATCTCATCGACGGGGGCGACGCCCTCGAGACGCTCTCGAAGGACTTCTACTGGTACTCGCCGGTGCTG
>PLKS01000170.1:257-493 GCA_003140665.1 Opitutaceae bacterium | reverse complement strand
TTTCCCGCCTGGACCGGATCCTCTCGCTTGATGGCGGCATCGCGCGCGTCGAGGCGGGGGCCCGCCTCGGCACGATAGAGGCGGAGGCGCGAAAGTCCGGATGGGAGCTGCGCTGCATGCCCTCGACCTGGGTCAAGTGCACGATGGGGGGGTTCCTGTGCGGCGGCTCGGGCGGGGTCGGCTCGATCACCTGGGGCGGGATCAACGCGCCCGGCAACGTGAAGTCGGTCACGATG
>PLKS01000170.1:0-210 GCA_003140665.1 Opitutaceae bacterium | reverse complement strand
CTGATCTTCAGCGCGCCCGGCTGGGACAGGCTCCTGGACTGGACCGACGCCGCGGCGCGCCGGGTCGAGTGGCGCAAGCGCCTCGTCACGCAGTTCGAGTGGCCGATCCCCTCGTATTTCAAGCCGCTCGCCAAGCACCTGCGCGCGGGCGACTCGATCTCGTTCCTGCTCATCGACCGCGCCCAGGCCGACGAGGCGGTGGCGAGCGCC
>PLKS01000110.1 GCA_003140665.1 Opitutaceae bacterium | reverse complement strand
CCCGCGCCTCCAATCTTAACTGTCTCTACAACAATGCTTTTTGAGGGATGCGGCACCTGACTGGAACAGAACTGCAACATTTTCTGGATGCGCCCATCGAGTCAAGCAATCGGGATTAGAGGTAGTGACTCCTTTTGAAAGCCCTGCACCTCCAACGGGATACCCGGATGGTGTACCGTAATCGTCCCCCCGGTACATCTCCTTAGCGGCCGCGTGCGGACTGGACGGGTATGCCAGCAAAAGGATAGGATTACGGGAATGTCGCGGATCAGAAAGACCGCCGATTGGGTGCATCCCTACATTTCCATCGTTGGAAGGTGGCTCGGCGTCACGAGCGGCGGCTGCGACTGGATCGACCGCTTCTTGACGAAGGCCTTNNGGCCTTGGCCTCAGCCTCATTCCTGAACTGGAGGAATTCGGAGCCAATCGAGACGGTCACGGTGCCGTCCGCGTGCGTCAGCATGGCGACGCCACTCGGCTTCGGGTGGTCACCGCTGTTCTTCTGAGGCTGGATAAAGGCTCCTGAATATTGCTGCTTATTGGCGCTGGGAGGCGGCGCTGCGGTGCTGGGCTCCGCGGGCGTGGGTGGCGCACCCTGAGACTGGCCTGTGGTGCCTATGAGCTGTTGCAGCCTGGCGGTTGCGAGGTCGGCAGCGGCGCGAGCCAGATTGAGCTGGGCAATCGCAGCTGCAGCCTCGGCCTGAGCAACCGTGATCGGGTCAATGGAAACGGCCGTTTGGGCAGGCTGGCCCGGCGGGACGGGCACCGGAGGAACCTGCTCTCTATAGNNGAACCGGCACGGGGGGAACCTGCTCTTCGTAGTCGGGTGCGGGGGTCGTCGGGACGGGCACGACGACTGTGTCGGTCTGGGCGTACGGGTAGGGATAGGCGTAGCCGCAAGGATAATTGTTCGGGTAAAAGCACCCGTCGATAAACACCCCGTAACCATAGCCATTGTAGAAGCCGTGGCCTCCGTAGAATCCGCCGCGGTAGCCGTATCCGACGCGATAGCCAGAATTTCCGCGGTATCCGTAACCGCCCCGGGCGACGTTTGCACCCCGAGTGAAGCTGACACCCCGAGTGACGTTGGTGTGATGGGTGACTGATGTACCGATGCCGCCGCGCTGACGATTGTTGCTTGCCGACAAAGCAGCCGGAACACCGACCGCAAGAACGAGTGCTATGATGGTCCTGACTTTCACGAGTTTGTTATACTGGGGTAGACGATGGAAAGAGGTCGAAGGTTGCGCTACTTGTTGGGCGGAACCATTGCGCCGCCCTGGAGGAGCATCAAATACTTTCGGGCTACACAGGTTTACACCTCCGCTTCATCCCCTAGGCTGGCTCGGCCGGCTTCGTGCGCTGCGCTCGGCCGCCGAGCCGCCCGCTCGCTCGAATGCTGAAAAACGCGGCATTGCGCCCAGCCGCTACTCGTCATTCGGCGCCCTCAATCCGACGCCAGGATGCCTATCTTGTTCTCCCTGCGAGGCCCATCTCGAGCGACCGCAAAAGCATATCCGTCCAATCGGCGACCCGTCCTTTGTTGTCCTTCCGGGACTTTGCAACGATCTCAACGGAGACGGCGCCCGCGTTCAGCCCCCACGAATTGCGGATATAGGTGAGCACGCCGGCGATCTGCTGGTCGGAAAGAGTCATGCCGATGGCCGGCATGGAGCCGGGAAACCCAGGGGTGCCCTCCTTGCCGTTTAGGAGAATGCGCGCCAGGACCTGCGGATTGGCGCTGACCCAATACGAGTCGATCAAGTTTAGTCCGATTCCGACCTGCGCCTCCAATTTTAGGTGGCTATAGAACAAGCGGCGGCCGGAACGCGGTCCTCTAAACATGAACGTCCCGTCGAACACGCACTCTAACATCCGGGCGCACTATATCGAGGAGAGCACATGGATCGACGTCCACTTTTCCCCCCTGAACGAGGGCAAGTCTTCCAAGGAGCGCTGGGGCCAACCTCGGCCGGCTCCTGAAGCAGATTCGGCTGGAGAGCACGAACAGGGCACTTTAGGCGCCGGTCAGTCACCCGGGATCCGGTCCGCGTAGCGGTCCCAGTGTTCGACCAGTTCGTGCACGACCGGCGAGCCGACCCGGTAGGCTGACTCGGCGGCCAGCACCGTGCCTTCCGACTCGCCGGTCAGCAGGCTCTCCAGCACGGTCGTGCCCTTAGGCGGGGACGAATAGTTGCTCGCGGTGCGCAGGACTAGCTGGCGGCGCGGATCCGCCCGGCCCGCGTGGCCCAGCAAGTAGATCGCATAGGAGATGCTTTGGTCCTCGCACTCGGTCATGACGAAGCGTCCGCGGCCGTCGGTGTACATCGAAACCCAGTTCTCGGCCCAGCGGGTGAGGGCCGGGCCGTGCCAATAGCGCGCGGTGCCAAGCGTGTCGCCGATCAGCACGAATGGCGGTCGCTGGGCATTGGGCTGGCCGACGTAGGCGGCCCGGAAGCGCTGGGTCGAGGGGGTGTCGCTCAGGACCACGTCTTTCGTTAGCTCGTAGGCCCACTCGACCAGCTTCGGGTTGAGCTCGAAGGCCATGGGCTTCTGACTCCAATCGTGGGCGCCCGGTGGCTCGTCTGGCGCGTGGCTTCCGTAGGGGAGGATTCCGTAGGGCCACGCCGCCGGCGCGTCGTGCCCATCGATCTCGTTGACGTTGTCCCCATCGACGACCCAGCGGGCCCAGGCCGCGCTGCCAACGCTCGCCCGGTCGGCGTCAGTCCCCGCGATGCCCGCCATCATCCAGTAGGTGTGGGTGAGGTCGAAGCGCGAATCGAGCCCCAGCGCCATCATGGCGAGGCCGCTTCGGTCGCAGGTGCCGGTCACCACCGCGTAGACACCGGCATTATTGAAGCGCACTGGATGAAGGACGCCGGGCACCGTGAGGCTTCCGGTCAGATGCTCGCGCTCGACCCAGTACTGGAGTTCTCCGGGGGCGTCACCGGTGTCGGCCCCGACCTCGAAGGTCGTCAGGATGATGACCTTGGGACGGAGCGGCTCGGCCGCGGCGACGCGGGCCTTGGCGCAAAGGAGGACAGCGAAGGCAAGACGGGCCGTCGCGGGCGATAGCTTCATCCCTGCGTTCAGCCATTTTCGTGCCAGCGGCGCCGTCGCGGTCACCCCGGCCCCAAGAGATTGCTGACCAGCGCTGCTGTTGAAATGATCGGCCCCACCGCGAACCCCGTTCAAAGACCGAGAAACTCGCGGATTGCCGCTTTTACGGCATCATAATGCTCCTGACTTAGCGTCCCAAGTTTCCGAGAAAGCAGATGATGATCGAAGCTAGCCAGACCCTGCACGTTAACCGCCGACGGCTTCGGCAGCCACCGTAACTTTCCCAAGTCGACTTCGCCACGACCCCCTCTGATTTGCGATGTGAGAGGCGCAACTACCACTAGCGCCCGTGCATCTGAATCGCGTGGATATGCGAGTACGAGCACGGGGCGACTTTTCTCGACCATCCCAAGCTCCGCAAACCAGACCTCACCAGGAGCGGGCTCAATATTTACCTAACGCCTTTGTCCATTCCCCGGCTTGCTCTTGCGCTGTCAGCAACGATTCGCTCCGCGTTGTAAGCGAGAACGGAACAGATTCCCTTAGTTCGATCTGTGGACGGCTGCAAAAAAGCCTGGTACGAGGGATAAAAAAGGCTCGACAACATACGTATCCGTGATAGTGATACGTCTATGCTTCCTCCCTATGACGAGCTGGCCGCCCGGCTGCGGGAGAGCGAGGCGGAGTTGGCGGCAGCGAAGGCGGAGAACGCCTGGCTTAGGAAGCAGCTTTTTGGTCCGGGAAAAAGTGAGAAACTGGATCGGCTGCAGGTGAACCTTCCCCTTGAGGGGGTGGCAGAGAAGCCCATCCCAGCGAAAATACAGAAGGTGAGCTACGAGCGGCTGGCCGCGCCGCGCGAGAAACGCCCGGTCCCGGCGGAGGCGTTTAAGAACGTGCCGGTTAAGGAGACGATCGTGATCGAGCCCGACGAGGTGAAGGCCGATCCCGAGGCCTATGAGCGGATCGGTGAGGAACGCACCTTCGAGGTGGATATCGTGCCGCCCCAGATCTTTAAGCGCGAGATCGTGCGCCCGACGTACCGGCACAAGACCAACCGGGCGTTGCCGCCGATCGTGGCGACGGCGCCGGAGCGACCGGTTGTGGGCGGCTATGCGTCGGCCGGGCTCCTGGCGTGGATCGCGCTCTCGAAGTATGTCGATCACGTCCCCCTCTACCGGCTTGAGAAACAGTCGGCCCGATGGGGTGCCGAAATACCGCGCCAGACGATGGCCGACTGGATCCGGATCACGGCCGAGTGGCTGGAGCCGATTTACAGGCGGATGCACAAACGGCTCCTGGAGGGTCCCTACCTCCAGGCCGACGAGACGCCGGTGCGCTGCAACGACCCCGATGAAAAACGAGGCGGGACAACGGAAGGATGGCTGTGGGTGGTCAGTCGGCCGGGCGAGGACGTGGTCTTCGACTGGAGGCTGTCGCGCCGCCACGGGGAACTGACGACCCTCATCGACGGCTTTAAAGGCATCCTGCAGTCCGACATGTACGGCGCCTATGAGAGCTATGCCCGGGAGCATCCCGAGATCACCTGGGTCGGTTGCTGGGCCCATGCCAGAAGGAAGTTTTTTGAGGCTGAGCGGGAAAACCCGAAGGCGGTTCGCTTGATACTGCTGATCATCGGCTGGCTCTATGAATGCGAGGCGCTCTGGGACGAGAACAAGCTGACGGCATCGAACCGCAAACGCCACCGCAAGAAGCACTATACCCGGAAACTCTACTGGCTGAAAAAGATCGCGCTTGGGCTGCGCCAGCGCGTCCTGCCCAAGTCCGGCCTGGGAAAAGCCTGCGATTACCTCCTGAAATACTGGGAGCCGCTGACGCGCCATCTCGAGCACGGTGAAACTCGCCTCGACAACAACCTGGTCGAAAACGCGATCAGGCCCTCGGCAATAGGAAAGAAAAACTGGCTCTTCGTGGGCCATCCCGGTGCCGGCCAGCGCTCGGCGATCATCTACTCGATAGTCATATCCTGTCAGCGCCGCGGCATCGATCCCTTGGCTTACCTCCGAGACGTCCTCAGCCGCCTGCCCCAGATGACCACCAGGGACGACCTGAGCCCCCTGCTGCCCGCCAACTGGCAGCACGTGGCGTAGGGACCTCTTGTACGTCACCATCAGGGTCCCATTTGGGACCATCTATACGTCACTATCAATGACGCTAACCAAGGCACCCGGCCGGACGCATACGAAAGATCGAAACAGCCAAGGCGTATAAAAGGGTTATTCGGCAAATAAGTTCGAAACGGACTTCGCATTGTAGCTAGGTGGCTACAATGGGATCCGATCCGCCCGCCGGGTGGGGGATAACGTTCGAGTTGTGGCGTACGGTTTCCAGTCGGTCGGTAAGCGGAATGACTACTTACGTGGACGATGGCCCCTAAGACCCGGATGAATCGAGGAAACGGGCGCCTGGTCCGTTGCCGCTTGAATAATTGAACTTAAGGGAGCTCTCAAGAGCGTACAGTGGCTATTTCGACTTCAAATAATTCATGTATATCGGGCCGCCCTTGGGGTCCTTTTTCGACTTGAGATCCTTGAACTTGACGGCGGGTTTTGCGGAGGCCTTTTTCTTTGCGGAGGGCATGTTATTATTTAAGTTATGACGTTTCGGGTTGGGAGCCCTCTTTTTGATCGGCGATCGGCCCGATCCAGGACTAATACATCGGAGAGCTTCGTTGGCCAAATTCTTTCATTAATTCACTCCCGGGGGTCAATGTTTTTTTGCCAATGACCCCGGATTTCCCAGATTGGCATGAAGAATGCTCCCCATGGAACCGCTTAAGATCTTACCCATGAACGGCATAACCAACTTCGAGGCTGAAAAGTCCTACAATCCTAAGGGTGCGACCAAAAACGAACATATAGGACTGAGTTTCGACCGGCGTCTGGCGCTGGAATTCCATGGCGCCAAAATCTCTTCTGATGCCGGTCTGCTTGCCTATAGAGAGATGGACGAGGTGCTCGGACTGACGTCGATGGGCGGCCGTGTGCTAAACGACTGGCGGACCGGCAAGAACACCCAGCACTCGATGCTGGCCCTGATTCGCCAGTCTATATACAGCCGGCTTGCTGGCTATGAAGATACAAACGACGCTGAACGGCTCGCGGTTGATCCGATCATGCGGCACGTGGTTGGCGGGCGTGCGACCGAGCACGCGGCCGCGTCCACCAGCCAAATGGCGAGATTCGAGACCGAAGTGCTGGCACAGACCCGGAATCTGGCGACCCTG
>PLKS01000135.1 GCA_003140665.1 Opitutaceae bacterium | reverse complement strand
CCGCCGTGCCTGTTCGTGGAGGGCCGCCCAAGCGCGGCCGTCAAAGCGAATACCTGCCCGGACGGCGCACTACATCCATTGCGCTGCCGGACTCGGGAATCCCGGTCAAAATCGCGAATGCGATTTAGACCGGGAGGACGTCAATCCGTCTCGGTGTTCTGCGACGAATTCAACACCATGGCGCGCAGGTCGGCGGCTGCCAAACCGCCGGCCGACCCGGTGCCCGCGGCCGCCCCGAATCCAGACCCGGAACATCCCCCGCACCCCAACCCATGAATCGCCGCGAATTCCTTTCCTCAACGTTTGCCACGGTGGCTGCGGGCGCCCTGGTCCCCCGGGCGCTGTCCGCCGACCCCGTGCAGAGATCCGACGGCATGAACTACGCCCCGCAGGGCAAGCCCAACCCGGTCGTGAAGCCGGGAGAGTTCGTCTTTGCCGCGGCCCGTCTCGACCACGGGCACATCTACGGCATGTGCAACGGCCTGCTGGAGGCCGGCGCGACGCTCGGTTGGGTCTACGACCCCGACCCCAGGAAAACGGACGCCTTCGTAGCCAAGTATCCCCAGGCCAAGGTCGCGAGCTCCCTGGGCGACATCCTGGCCAATCCAGGGGTCCGCCTGGTCGCCGCGGCGGCCGTGACCTCGGAGCGGGGCCCCCTGGGATGCGAGGTCATGGAGGCGGGAAAGGACTACTTTACCGACAAGGCCCCGTTCACGACGATGGCGCAGCTTGACCAGGCCAAGGCCGTCGTCGCGCGAACGGGCCGCAAGTACATGGTCTATTACAGCGAGCGGCTGCACAACGAGTCGGCCATGTTTGCGACCGACCTCGTGCAGGAGGGCGCCCTAGGCCGCGTCATCCACGTGCTCAGCATCGCGCCCCACCGCCTGAGCAAGGCCTCCCGCCCGGACTGGTTCTTCCAGCGGGACAAGTTTGGCGGCATCCTTTGCGATCTCGGCAGCCACCAGTTTGAGCAGTTCCTCGCCTATACCGGGTCGAACGACGCCACGGTCAGCCACGCCGCGATCGGGAATTTCGCGAACCTCGACCATCCGGAGTTCGAGGACTTCGGGGAGGCCTGCCTCCAGGGCGATTCCGGCGCGCTGAACTACGTGCGCGTCGACTGGTTCACGCCGGATGGGTTGAGCGTCTGGGGCGACGGCCGCACGTTCATCCTTGGGACCAAGGGCACGATCGAGCTTCGCAAGTACGTCGACGTCGCCCGCGACCCCGCTGGCGACCAGGTGTACATCGTCGACGGCAAGGGCGAGCGCCACCTGAGCGTCGCGGGAAAGGTGGGATACCGGTTCTTCGGCGAATTCATACTGGACTGCATCAATCGCACGGAGAAAGCCATGACCCAGGCCCATGCCTTCAAGGCCGCCGAGATCTGCCTCCGCGCCCAGTCGGCGGCGGTCCGGGTGACGTAGCCGCTGCAAAGCCCGGCTACCGCGGCGCGGGAGCCCCCTGATTCGGCAGGGCAAATGCGACGTATGCGTCGCCGGTCGGGCCGCCGACCTTGCCGCCTCCGGTCGCCGTGATGACGACGAACTCCCTTCCCCCCGCCTCGTAGACGGCGGGCGCGGCGTAGCCGCCCCAAGGCAACTGAGCCTTCCAAAGCTCGGCCCCCGTGTCGGCGTCAAAGGCCCGGATCATCCTGTCGGCGGTGCCGGCGCAGAACACCAGGCCCCCGGCGGTCACCGTGGCTCCCCCGAGGTTCTGCGTCCCCGTCCTCGGGATGCCCCGCCGGGTGAGCTCCGGATACTCGCCCAAGGGCACCCGCCAGAGGATCTTCCCGGTGTTGAGGTCGTAGCAGTTCAGCAGGCCCCAGGGCGGATTGACCCCCGGGTATCCTTCCTGGTCCTCAAGGAACCCGAAGCCGTCGAAGGTGTAGCTGGACCGGGCGGACGAGCCGTTCGCATTCACCCTCGATGGCGGCTGGTTTCGCCGGAAGAGAAAATCAAGCAGGGCGTTCCGTTGCGCTTCGGTCATGGGCGGCGCCGGCGGCATCGCGTTTCGCCCGGTCCGGAGAAGCGCGGCCACCTGCCCGTCGCTCATGCGGTGGCGGAGGCCGATGAGCGGGGGAATCATGCCATTGCCGGCCCGGCCCGGTCCGTGGCATGCGGCGCATGACTGCAGGTAGATCCCTTCGCCCGGAGCCGCCGGAAACGCCGGGTCCCGCTCGCCCTCGTCGCTCGAAAGAACCGTGACCTTTGAAACCACCCGGTTGGAGCTCAGGTAGAGTCGGCCGGTAGGCAGGTCGACCGCGGCGCCCGACCACTCCCCCCCACCCCGGGTTCCCATAAAGAGATTTGGCCTGCCCTCGGCAAAAGGCTCGAACCAGCCGTAGGTGGAGCGCTGAACCTGCCCGAGGACAAAGTCGTGCGCGGCCGGGCTCAGCGTCGTCACCTCCGCCAGCCGGAATTCCGGGCTCGAGATCAGCTCCGGCAGTTCCGGATCGGGCTGGTAGGCGGCGGTCCTTTCGCCCGGCAATCGCGAAACGGGGGCCTTGCGCAGCCGGAACGGATAGATCGGCTTTCCGCTCGTGCGGTCGAGCAGGAGGAGCACCCCGGCCTTGGACACGCAGGTCACGGCGTCGACGCGCCGGCCTTCCCGGGTCACCGTCACCAGCGCCGGCGGGGCCGCGTTGTCGAGGTCCCAGATGTCGTGGCGCACGTTCTGGAAGTACCAGAGGCGCCGGCCGGTGAGGGCATCGAGGGCGAGGACGCAGTCGCCATAGAGATTGTCGCCGACGCGGCCCACGCCGATGAAATTGGGCTGAGCCGCGCCGATGGCGGCAAACACGATGCCTCGGCCCTCGTCGAGCGAAAGCCCCCCCCAGCAGTTGGCCTGTCCCGGGTCCGGTCCTCCCCATGTACCGGCCCCGAATTCGTCGCCGTGCGGCACGGTATGGAATCGCCAGCGCGGCTCGCCGGTCCGCGCATCATAGCCGTAGAGGTCGCCATACAGGCCGGCGGTGACAAACACCCCGCGGTAGATGACGCCGCTCACCGTGGCCCCGGTCGGGATCGGAACGCGGCCCCGCTTCCCGAAATCCTCCAGCGGCGCGCCCGCCTTCGGATCGAGGGCGTAGATCCAATTCCCGCTCCCAAACAGGATCCTCGGCGCGGCGTCCGGGCCGCCGGGCCAGAAGACCATGCCCCTGCGCGCCGGCTCGTCCTCCAGCGCGGGCTGGGCCGGCTGCTCGACCCTGAAACGCCAGCGCTCCTCGCCCGTGGCCGCGTCCAGGGCGACGATGCTTCGGCCGGCGGTGGGGGCGTACATCGTCCCGTCCACGATGATGGGCGTGCACTGGATGTTGCGGGCGCCGTCGCGCGAGTGATAGGTCCACGCCGCGGCCAGGCTTCCCACGTTGGCCCGGTTGATCTGAGTCAGGGCCGAGTAGCGGCGCGCCCCGGCGTCGCCCTGGGACCGGGACCATGTGGTGAAGCCTTCCGGGCGGATCGGCGCCGCGGGGGTGAGCTCCCCTCCTGTGGCGGCCGCGATCGTCCGGAATTCGGGCAAAGCCGAGCGCGCCGCGGCATCCTCCAGTCCCGGCTCGGCCGCCAGGGGAAGCGAATGCAGAAGAAGGCCGGCGCCGAGCCCGCGCCAGATCGCCCCGGACGAAGGGAGCGCGGAATTGCGCGGCATCAGCGGGAAACGGGCGCGGGAGTCTTGGACGAACGTCACCTCGGATCGATCCTCCGCCCAATCCCGTTCCAAACCAAGCCGAATGCCGAAGTGGGATTCGATCCCTTCCGCCGCATCGAATCCAAGACATTCCCGGTTGTTGGCTCACCGCATCTAATCGAAGGCCCTACGGCGACCGGAAACGGGTGCTGGCAACCATTCGCATCGTGGGTATGAAATGCCGGCAGGTTTGTTAGTCTCATTCCTTTAACGTGTTATCATTTGACTGCGCCAGATGGCACGGCGCCTGCGAATCGATCGACGGCCATTCCTGGCGGCGCCCAGTTCACTCCGAGGGCATTCCCGGGCGTGTCGGCTCGGAAATCCAGAAAAATGATTTCTTGCCCGCATATGATTCAATTGATGTCCGCACCAGGCAATAGGCCGGTGCCGGCTTGGCGGTCACACGCTCCCTAGCCGCCCTGTGACGACGCTGCAAATTGCCGAGATGCAGCGCCAAAGCGCGTCTCCAGCCACACGCGCCAGCAATGGGTGGACTGCGGCGCTGATCCTGGGGCTGACGTTTGCATGCTACTGGCCGGCCCTCAACGGAGGGTTGGTCTGGGATGACAGCGCCCATGTCACCCGGGCCGAGCTGCAGTCCGGCGCGGGATTGTGGCGGATCTGGTCCGACCCCCATGCCACCCAGCAATACTACCCGCTGCTTCACTCCGCGTTCTGGATCGAGCACAGGTTGTGGGGCGACGCAACGCTCGGCTATCATCTCGCCAATGTTCTGCAGCACGCCACCGCGGCATGCCTGCTGGTACTGATCCTCCGGCGCCTCAATGTCCCGGGGGCCCGCGTTGCCGGGCTGCTTTTTGCCGTCCACCCGGTCTGCGTGGAGTCGGTCGCCTGGATCTCGGAGCAGAAGAACACGCTGTCGCTGGTCTTCTACCTGACGGCGGCGCTGGCGTACCTGCGATTCGACAGGGACCGGCGACATCCTTCGGCCCATCGCGCCTACCTCTTGGCGTCCCTGTTGTTCATCCTGGCCCTCCTGACGAAGACCGTGACCGCGACGCTGCCGGCCGCCCTGCTGGTTGTCTTCTGGTGGCGGCGCGGCCGCATTTCCTGGCGCCGCGACGTAGTGCCACTAGTGCCCTGGTTCGTTCTCGCAATCGCGAGCGGGCTGTTCACCGCGTGGGTCGAGCGCAGGCTCATCGGGGCGGAAGGCGCTGCATTCGACCTGACGCTTGCGCAACGCTGCCTGCTGGCCGGCCGCGCCATTTGGTTTTACCTGGGCAAGCTCCTCTGGCCGGTGCACCTCGTCTTCGTGTACCCGCGATGGGATGTGAAAACCGCGGCCGCCGGATGGACGGGATATCTCGCGCTATCGGTGCTGGTGACCGCGGCCCTGTGGATCCTGCGCCGGCGCATGCGGGGCCCGCTGGCCGCATGGCTGTTCTTTGTCGGGTCGCTGTTCCCGGCCCTGGGCTTCCTCAACGTCTATCCCTTCCTCTTCTCCTACGTGGCGGACCATTTCCAATACCTGGCCAGCATGGGAATCATCGCCGCCGTGTCGGCAGGCGCCGTCCGGCTCCTCACGCGGGCCGGCCCCGCTCTCCTGAGGTCCGGGTGGGGCCTCCTCGCCGTGCTGGTCGCCGCGCTCTGCATCCTGAGCAATGCGCAAAGCCGGACCTACGCGGACGAGCTAGCGCTGTACCACGCCACGCTTGAACGGAACCCGGGGTGCTGGCTGGCCCATAATAATCTCGGCGTATACTACGAAGTTCGAGGCGATCCTGAAAAGGCGATCGCCCATTTCCAGGAGGCCATCCGCCTGAAGGAAGACTACGCCGACGCGCAAAGAAACCTGGGCAACATCCTGCTGAAGACCCCCGGCCGCTCGAGCGAGGCGATCCCGCATTTCCAGGAGGCACTGCGTCTCCAGCCGGAAAGGGCCGACGGGCATGACAATCTCGGGAACGCCCTGCTCAACACACCGGGGCGGTTGGATGATGCGGTCGCAGAGTACCTGGAGGCCCTGCGCATCAGGCCGGGCTTTGCCGAAGCGCACAACAACCTCGGGAATGCCTGGTCCAGGATGCCCGGCCGATTGAACCTTGCGATCGCGCAGTTTGAGGAGGCGCTTCGCCTGCGACCGAATTATGCCGAGGCCCATAACAACCTGGGGGCTGCCCTGACCGCGCAGGGGCGCCCTGCGGAGGCGGTGGCCCAATATGAGGAAGCTCTTCGGCTGATGCCGGACTACGCGGAGATCCGCTTCAACATCGCTATGGCGCTGCTCAGGATCCCGGGCCGTTCAAGCGAGGCCGCGGAGCAGCTCGAGGCCTTCCTAAGGGCCAGGCCCGGCAATGAGGCGGCCCGGCGAATCCTTGGCCAGATTCGCGCCACCCCGCCGTAGAAAGCCGGCGGGGCATGTGCCGCGGCGGCTAGGAGGCGACCGGCGTCGGCGGCCGCGCAGCGGCTCGCATCGAATCAGAAGGGTTGTAGTTTTCTGTGACGACCTGCGGGCAGCGACGGCACGCCGCCACCCCTTCCTGCCGCCACCACCGGCACGATGCGCGGATCGCGCATCGCGGGAGCCGATCCATCACTTCCGGCAGCAGCTTCACGACCCTTGAGGCCAGCGTGCAGGCGTCTCCCTTGAAGTGCACGCAGCCGGAATTGAGGCAGGAGGCCGCGAACCGGAACACCTCGGGCGGCGTCGCCGGCTTTGCCAGGTCGAGCAGCGCTTCGGTGACCGGCAGGGCCGCCGGCAGATATTTGGCCAGCGGCTCGGCCGGACTGCCTCCGATTATGCCGAAGGCGACCGCGCCGCGCCAACTCGGCTCGGCGCTCGGGCAAAGACTGTCGCTCCCCTCCCTCATTCCCGGTGTCGCCTAGGGAGGAAGCGGCTGCGGATTCAAGAATTGCGGGCCCCGGATTCCCCCGGCCCGGATGTAGACATCGACGGTGAATCCGCTTTTTACCAGCTCCGCCGCTCCTACATTGCGGGCGCCCAGCGCGCGGATGGCCCCTTCTGCAGTGGCGGCGATGATATCCTGCAATGCGATGTTTGGGGTGGCTTTGATTTCGTCAGGCATTTCGACCTCCTATTTGATGTTGAATCTCTCTCGGTTCCCTTCGATCCCAGCTAGTGACAGGTCCAAACGCTGGCGCGGCGAGTCGCGCCGTCCACGGCCGGTTTTACGTTGAATTATGCGGTTTCGGACACCGCGCCGCTGTCGACCCAGGCCATCCACGGGAGCTATCCTGTCGTAAATATCAAAGCGACAAGATCTTGTGCCTCGTCTTGTCGCGACCGCACGCAGGATCGACCGACCGCCCGCCAGGCCGTTGCCCTCGCGTTCGGGTCAACCGATCCGCGAGATCAGAAATGCCAGCCCACGCTCGCCATCGGGCCCACGGCGTTCACCCCCGGGTTCACGCTGTTCATGCCATGATTCGAGATATGCTGAAAATAGGCGCCGACGGAGCCGCTCAGCCTTTTCTTGGTGAGGATTCGGACGCCCGTGTAGGCCAGCCAGTTGAGATTGAAGTCCTCGCCCTGCGCCCCCTTGATCTCGTGGCCCTTGCTGTCCAGCCACCCGATTCCCCCGCCGGCTGCGAAGAACAGCGAGCGGGTTCTCCGCTTGTCCCACCATTCCATGATGCCTGAGGCCGAGGTGCCGATGAAATGGTGCTCGGGTCCCATCGATATGGGCTCCCCCAGGAGGCTGAAGCGGTTTCGAATCACCAGGTCCCCGCCGAAAAAGGGACGCACGGTGCCGACCAAGGGGCTCTTCACGGTCAGGATTTGGGGCAGGATGGTGTATCCCAATGGCGTGGCATCGCCGCTGAATCGCCAGATGACGCCGGTCTCATAGTCGATCTCCCAATGCTGAACCGGGTCGTACGGCGCCGCCAACGTCTCGGTTTCGTCCGCATATGCGAGCGAGGCACAAGACAGGGCGATGCCGAGGGACACGAGCCGCGCCAGATTCATAAGGAAGTATCCTGAGCGGCAAAATCGGGGAACAGCAAGGAACTCACGCGCCCCATTACGATGAAATTGGGGGTTACAGCGTCGGGCCGCCTCGAATCACCGCGGCAGGGTTGGCGCGCCGGCCGAGCCGCCGCGGGCGAAACTCGACTTGATGCGTTCCCCCAGGTCAAGCAGTGGACCGGTCAGAAAGGTCGTTGTCAGGGCCATCAGAACCAGCATGGCGAAAATCGGCGGCGGAAGCACGCCCAGGTCGTACCCGATGTTGAGCGCGATCAGCTCCATCAGGCCACGGGTGTTCATGAGCGCGCCAAATGAGAACGCATCGCTCCAAGTCATCCCGCCCAACCTTGCGCCGAGCATGCTGCTGCCAAGCTTGCCCGCCGTCGCCACGACCACGATCGCTAGGCAGACCAGCGCGCCTTCCGCGTCGTTCAGCAGCCCCACGTGGGTGCGCAATCCGCTGAAGGCGAAAAAAAGCGGCAGGAGCAGCGTGCCGGTGAACCGCTCCAGCCGGGGGATCAAGCAGCGCCGGAAGGCCTCCCGCCTGGGCATGATCGCCCCCGCCAGGAATGCCCCGAAAAGCGCGTGGATCCCGAGCGACTCGGTGACCAGCGCCGAGCCGGCCGTGAGCAGCGCCACGACGGCCAGAGATCCAGGGCCGGGCGCACCGCCTGCCGGCTCGTTCGCGCCCAGCCGGCGAGCCACGAATCGCCGCACGGGCACCAGCATGACCACGACAAAGCTTCCCAACAGGCCGAGATTGATGAGCATGACCGCCACCCCCTCCGCCTTGGCGAAGGCGACCACAAGCGCGAGGATGGCCCACGCGCTCGCGTCCCCCACGGCGGCGCAGGTGATGGCGGCGGCGCCCACGGGCGTCTTGGCCATGCCGCGCTCCTCCAGGATTCGCACCAGCACGGGGAACGCCGTGATGCTCATCGCGATCCCCATGAAGAGCGCGAACGCCGTGAAGTCCGTGCCAGGCGACGCGTACGCGGGGTACAGCGCGAGCGCGGAAACGACGCCAAGGAAGAACGGCACCAGGATGCCGGTTTGACTGACGAGGAACGCGAAGCGGGCCCTTGGCCCAAGCTCCCCGACCTCCAGCTCCATGCCCACCGCGAACATGAACACGGCCACACCGACCTGGCTGAGCAGCCGAAGCACGTCGAGCGACGCCCCGGAAAAGATGAAGTTGAAACCGCGGGGCCAAAGCCACCCGAGCAGCGACGGCCCCAGCAGGATGCCCGCCGTGATCTCACCCACGACCACCGGCAGCCCGAGCTTGCGGAAGATCGAGCCGACGGCGCGCGTGGCCGAGAGGATCACGGCGACCTGCAGCAGCAGGCGGACCAACGATCCGCCCGGGTTGCGCAGCAAGACCGACCATGGGATGGCGTTGAAACCGGCGCGCGCCTGCGGGGCGGGGACGGCGTGGTGCGCCGCCGGAGCGCCTGCCATCCGCAGGGGCGGCGTCAGGTTGCGTCCGGCATGAAGGGCCGCGGCGATGCCCAGGATGCACACCGCCCAGATCAGGCCGTAGACCAGGAGCCGCCGCTGGCGCGAGCCGTCCATCGGTGCCCGGGACATTCCTCTAGGCGCCTTTCACCGCGCCGGCGTGGGGCAAGCCCCGACGCCCCGGCCACGTCTCGGGCCGCGTCCAGAAGGCGTCGGTGCGCCCCCCGTAATATCCCTCGAGCACCCGGTCCATCGCGCCGGAGGTGCGACGCGCCGATTCCCCCGTGCTCGGGCAGGCGCCCCGGCCCAGGAGATCGTCCACCACGCTTTGGATGAGCGGCTGGGCCACGTGCGGCGGGTACGGCAGGTCGAAAGCCTGGACGCCCGAGGCGCTTTCCCATCTCAGCGGTTCCGACCTGAACACGGGGAATGCGATCTCGCCCTCCGTGCCCGAGAGGCGCATGGTGTCGTCGCGAACGGCGCTCGCGAAATCGCATGACATCGAGCCGGGCGCCCCCTCGGCTGTGCGGAAACTGAGCGCCACCGTGTCCTCCACCAGGCAGGCGGAGGCCCTGTTCGCCGCCGTGCCGGAGACATTCGTGAGGGGCCCGAGGAGGTAGTCGAGCAGGTCGAGCGCGTGCGAGCCGACATCGAGGAAATGACCGGCGCCGGCCAGCGCGGCATCGGTGCGCCACTGGTCACCCCTCTGGTGATGCGCCTCCGCGAGCCTGTAGGAAACCCCCGTTATCCGCCCCAGGGCGCCCGACTTGAGCAGTTCCTCGACCTTGAGAAAGCAGGGCAGCCTGCGGCGGTAGTAGGCCACGAAGAGCGGCAGCTCCGCGCGCGCAAAAGCCCGCACCATGGAGTCGCATTCGGCGACGCTCCGGGCCATCGGCTTCTCGACATAGGCCGGCTTTCCCGCCGCGGCGACCGCGTGGGAATAGGCGGCATGCGACCCGGGAGGGGTGGCGATGTACACGGCGTCGACCTCGGGGTCGGCAATGAGCGCATCGGCGTCGTCGTACCAGCGGGCCACCCCATGGCGCCGCGCATAGTCGGCCGCAAGCGCGCCGTCCCGGCGCATGACGGCAACGAGCTGCGAGCCGCCCGCTTTCTGGAAGCCGGGGCCGCTCTTGACCTCGGTCACGTCGCCGCAGCCGATGATTCCCCAGCGCACCGTGGCGCGGCCCGCGAAGTGTCCGGATACAGCCATTCCGATGAAGCTCTGCTAACGGGGCCCCGGGGCGCAACCTCGGTTTTCGCCGGGGGCGCCGGCTGGGAGGGCGCGGCTCAAGCTGGGCGCAGGCACTCGATGACGATGCGCTTGAGCTCGGTGGCGCCAAACGGCTTCTGCAGGAAGAAATTGGCGGAAGTCCGCACGAAGTCGTGGCCCAGGAGATCCGAGCTGTAGCCGCTCGTGAAGAGCGCCTTCAATTCGGGGCGGTCGCGGCGCAGGATCTCCACGAGGTCGCGGCCGGTCATCCCGCCGGGCATGACGACATCGGTGAAGACAAGGTCGATCTTGTCGCGGCTGACGGCCCACATCTCGAGGGCGGCCCGCGGTGAGGCCGCCTCGAGCACCTTGTAGCCGCAGCGCTGGAGGATGGTGCAGCTGGTCAGACGCACGAGTGCCTCATCCTCCACGACGAGGATCGTCTCGGCGCCGGCGACGCGAGAATCGTCGGCGACGGCCTGGGCCGGCGCCGCGGCGCCCTCGGCGATGCACGGGAAGTGGACGCGGAACTCCGTGCCCACCCCCACGGTGGAGTCCAGCTCGATCCAGCCCTGGTGCTGCTGGACGATTCCGTACACCGTGGCCAGGCCGAGACCCGTTCCCTTGCCGACCTCCTTGGTGGTGAAGAACGGGTCGAAAATCCTCGGCAAGATCTCGGCGGGGATCCCGGAGCCGGTGTCGGACACGGCGATGCAGATGTAGCGGCCGCCCAGCGCCTGCGGCACCCGCCGACGGTACGCCTCGTCCCGCTCGACGAGGCCCGCCTTGATCGTGAGGCGGCCTCCCCGGGGCATGGCGTCCCGGGAGTTGACCACGAGGTTGAGGAGCACCTGCTCGATCATGCCGTTGTCCGCGAAGATCGCGGGGAGGTTGGCGGCGGGCTGCACCTCGAGCGTGATGTCCTCGCCTATCACCCGTCGCAGCAAGCGCGAGGTCTGCTGGATCACCGCGTTGACGTCGAGTCCCGTGCGCTGGATCATCTGCTTGCGGCTGAAGACGAGCAGCTGGCGCGTGAGGCCCGCGGCGAAGGTGCTGCTCTGGGCGATCTGCTGGACGGCCTCGTTGTAGGCCTGGGGGAAATGCTCGTCGGCGAGGAGCAGCGAGGCGTTGCCCTGTATGACGGTGAGGATGTTGTTGAAGTCGTGGGCGATGCCGCCCGCGAGCTGCCCGATCGACTCCATGCGCTGGGCCTGCCCGAGCTGCTCCTCGAGGCGCTTGCGGTCACTGATGTCCGTGAGGGAGCCGCGCACCAGGTTCCGTCCGGCCGCGGGCAGCCGGACGAGCCTTAGCTCGACCGCGATCGGCCGGCCGCGCAGGCTGAGCGCCATCCACTCCACCGCGGGTGTCTCGCCGGCAAGCGTGCGGCGGATCAACTCGCGGACGGCCTTGTCCGAGGCCCGCCCATCGGCCTGCAGCGCCGGCGAGAGACGGTCGATGTCGGCGGCCAGCAGCTCGTCGCGCGTCGTCTCGAACATCCGCAACGCGTTCTCGTTCGCGTCGGTCACCAGCCGGTTGTCGGGATCGAAGACGATGATCGCCTCGGGCGCCGACTCCACCAGGGTCCTGAAGCGGGCCTCGCTCTCGCGCAGCGCCGCGGCGGCGCGCTCGCTCTCGGTGATGTCGCGGATGACGGCGACCGTGCAGTCGCTGTCGCCGATCTTTATGAGCTCCATCGAGACCGAGCACGTGCGCATCCCTCCGGCCTTCCTGCGCAGAAGGAGGGAGACGTTCTGCACCCGGCCGTCGTTCCGGAGGCCCTCCTGCACCCGCTCGCGGTCCCTGCTCGAGTTCCACAGGTCGATGCCGTCGGCGGTGTGCCCCAGGACCTCGGAGCGGTCGTACCCGAAGAGCCGGGTGAACCCCTCGTTGATGTCGATGAAGACCCCGTCGGAGTTCTGGGTGATCGTGATGGCGTCCGGGCTGGCCCGGAACGCCTTCGAGAACTTCTCCTCGGAATGGCGAAGCTGGCGATTCGCGGCCGCGAGCTCGCCCGTGCGCGCCTCGACAAGCCGGGCGATCTCCTCGGTGCGCCGGTGGGCGCTCCGGAGGCTGTAGCGGACGCGCCCCCAGCTGAGCAGCGCGATCAGCACCACGAGGCCCAGCCCCAGAAGGAGCCATTTCTTGACGTACTGCTGGAGCAGCCCCGACGTCTCGAAGCCCTGGAACCACTTCTCGTAGTTGCGCTGAAGGTCGCCGCGCTGCCCCGCGATGAACAGACCCTCGTTCAGCTGCGCGAGCAGTTCGCCGTCGGTCGGCCGCACCACCATGCAGAATTCCGTCAGAGAATCGGGCAGCGTCATCGCGATCCTCAGCCGCTTCTTGAGGCCCAGCCGGTCGATCATGCTGATCGCGGAGAACTCGTTCAGGATCGCGACATCCGCAGACCCGTCCGCGACCGCCTCGAGTTCCATCCCGCTGCTTCCCGAGTTCAGCACCATCGCGTTCCCGAGCCAGCCCCTCTTCCTGGCGTAGGTGTACTGGAGCGTGTCGGCGGCGAGCGCGATGGACTTGCCGTTCAAGTCGGTGACCGTGACCGGCGGCNNATCGCCGGACCTTGTCACCGCGACGAGCGCCCCGCGGACGTGCGGCACCGAGAAGAGCATCGAGCCCGAGCGCTCGGGGATCCGCGCGACCATCGGCATCACGTCGATCTCGCCGCTCGCCAGGGCCGCGACGAGCTCGTTCCACGAATCCTTCTCCACGATGCGGGCCTTGAGACCCGCCGCCTTCGCCACGATGGCGATGAGATCCTGCGAGTAGGCCTCCTGGTCCAGCTCCGTGATCG
>PLKS01000252.1:2686-3919 GCA_003140665.1 Opitutaceae bacterium | reverse complement strand
TACGTCCTCATGATGATCATCCTTCCCTCCGCCACCACCTCGGCTGAGAAGGCCGCGGCCTTCGGCGGCCCGTCGACCGCGCAGGAGTTCATCCGCCGCGCCAGGGAGGGATACTACGAGGGGATGAGGACCTTCGGCGACCGGCGCGCCCACCGCGAATGGAAGCGCAAGGTCAAGGTGGAGATGCGCGCCTGGAGGCGGAATTTCCAGAGGGAGATGCACCAGAACGCGCACCAGTGGCAGCAGAACTGGCACACGTACTGGGCGCAGCACCCGCATCCGGCGTTCGGGTCGTGGCTCGCGGTCCCGGTCCTCACGCTCCTGTGCGTCCTCATCTCGCTCTTCACCTTCGCATGCCTGATCTCGCTCCTGGCGACCGGCGCCGTCTTCGGGATCGGGCTGCCGGCGGGAATCCCGCTCTGGGCCGGGTTCGTCATCCTCATCATCGCGTTCCAGATGCTCAAGTGGCCGCTGAAGGCGATGCGCCATGCCTACAGCCACGGCCCGTACGGCCACGCGTATGGCGGCCCCTTCGTGCACCTGTGGAGCCCGGTATTCTGGATCGTGATGCTCGTGCTCTTCCTCTGGTACTCGAAGCACCACGGCGCGGAGGTGCACGAGGCCATGAACCAGCTGCGCCCGCAGTGGCACCATGCCGTGGACTCCTTCAAGCAGTGGTGGGACCGGCAGTAGGGCCAAATTCTGTTGCCGCGGCGCGGCCCGGGGAGTTTCGTGGTGATCCTTCGGCGCCCCGTCCCCCGCTTTTCGGAACCCCATGAAAACCCCCGCTTCCGCCCTCCTCGCCACCCTCGCCGCGGCGGCCCTCCTCGCCGGCTGCATGAATGCTCCCGGCGCCAAGGCGCCCGCCCCGTATGTCGCCGACCATCTCGGCCTGCAGATGTACAGCCTGCGCGTCACGAGCAAGGAGAAGGGCTGGCGCGCCGGCCTGGACGAAGCCAAGGCGCTTGGCTTCACGGTCATCGAGGGCGGCCTTCCCAAGGGCGCGGCGGTGGACGCCTACAATGCCGAGCTGGCGTCGCGCGGGCTCAGGATGGTAAGCACGGGATTCGCGTATGAGCGCCTGACGAAGGACGTNNGTGGCCGAGGCCAAGGCCCTGGGCGTCAAGTACGCGATGGTCGCCTGGATCCCGCACGACGACGCGAAGCCGTTCACCGATGACGACGCCGCGAAGGCCGCGGTCGATTTCAACGCCTGGGGCGCCGCCTTCCGGG
>PLKS01000252.1:2475-2650 GCA_003140665.1 Opitutaceae bacterium | reverse complement strand
AGCTGGATGTCTTCTGGGCCACGCACGGCGGCCAGAATCCGACCGCGCTGATGGCAAAGTATCCGACCCGCTGGAGGCTGATGCACGTGAAGGACATCCGGAAGGGGGCGCCCACCGGGATCTTCACCGGGCACGCCCCGGCCACCGACGACGTCGCGGTCGGCACCGGGCAGGT
>PLKS01000252.1:0-2468 GCA_003140665.1 Opitutaceae bacterium | reverse complement strand
ACTTCATCGAGGACGAGTCCCCCACCCCCCTTGTGAATATCCCGCTGAGCATCGCCTACGTGAAGTCGCTGGGCCTCTGACCATCCAGCGGAAACCCAATTCATTGACAGGGGCTCCCGGCATCGGCAAGAGCTGGCCCTGCGAAGCCAAACAAACACTTCAAGCCGCCCATCCAGGAAGGATGGCTGAACCCAAAAAGAACAAAATCGCGATCGCCATGAACCCACCGAAAAAGAAAGCCACAGCCAAGCCCAGCANNCAGCATCAAGTTCAAGGACCTCCGGAGCAAGAAGGACCCCAAGGGCGGCGAGCGTGAGATGAGCGTCACGGAACCGCCGGAGCCGACGTTCACGAAGACAACCTGAGTGCCCCAAAGGGGGAAGGATGGGTATGAACCCGGCGCATGGGCCGGAGTGCGGTGCTGGCTCGCGCAGGTCGCGGAACCATCGAGGAAGTTGCCACTTTGGGAAGCAAATCGGCAGCTCTATCGAATCACGCTAGACCGCCATCCCGTGAGAGCACCGTATATTATTTCCCTTCGCCGATTTTTCTGGGCGGCGTTGCCTCGAAAAATGCGCATTTCAGTTCAGATAGCCTTGGTGTTACTCCGGCGTGCCAGTCTCGACGANNCTCGCGGTCTGCCTTCGAGAACCTAGTGCGATGTTCCAACGGGCAATGTGGGTGTCAGCTGTTGGGTCTGAGGCACTGCCTGGATAGTGAGAAAATGGGAAACCAACGTGAAATTGTTCTGCGAAACGACATCGTCCTTATCGATGTAATAGTAAACATCGCTTCCCCTAATCTTCATTTTTACGCCAACATAAGCATCGGTCGGCGGCTGCGACTCCGACTCAATGATGATCATGAAATGCCTTAGTCCGTCGCTGCGATCAAGAACGTGCTTGTCGGCCTGAAGATCCTGGAGAGTCTTTTCGCCAGCAGCGGGGATGACATCGTCTAAGGGGCTGCGAAGAGGTATATCGCTCGACCGTATGGGATCATACCATGGATTCTCAGCACCGCTAACGGTATTCATGTCCTTGATGTCATCGTCCTGCGTATTTGGGCGATCGAACTCACCTATATAATTATTCAATAGATGCTTGCAGGGGTCAAAGATGTAAAAATCCCTTGGAAATCCCCTTCGAATTTCATCCTCGAAATGCTCCACCATGAATTTCAGTTTATTCTCGAATTCATCCGCTGTAACGAAAACCACCAAATCCCAATCGAGTTCCTTGTGGGTAAGGTCGCGAACTATTCCGAGTGCCGATCGCGTCTTGAAAAACGGCATGACACCGTAATTCGAAGCATCGGATTCCTTATTTCCCGAGTCCTTCTCAGAAGTGAGCGCCTTGCTTGTCTTGTCCCACGTGAAATTTTGCGGCCCGGCACGTAAGGTAATGCGGTAGTAGTCGGGATCATCATCTGTAGGCCGCGATTGCCAAGGCTTATATATCCCATGGAGAACCTCCCAGAGAAGATCCATCTTGGAGGCGTCTTTCCCGCTCTTATCATGGATGTAGTAAAGCACCAAGGCATCGCTCGACGCAGATTGCGAAGAACCCGTGCCCGTACTCGCATCGCCGCCATTAGCTATCTGCTTTTGTTGTCCGTCAATTATATGGGCGGTCCCGATAATCAACCGGTTATCTTCATAGAGAACCCTGATCGCCGCGTAAGCTTTATAGTAATCCCGGGGGTTCGGGGTCAGGTTTTGAACGGCGAAAGCCAGGACCGACGCGATCGGCCAATCCGAATCGAGCTGCGCAGCAAGCGAATCCACCCCGATGGGAGCGGCTGATAGCTGAGCCAATGCAGGGCCTTGCAATGGAAGGTAACGGATTGTCGGAGTCTCCTCATATTGTAGGGTTGCGACTCCCGCTCGATCATGACCGGCCGTGGCATGGGGCGCCATGAATGTCCCGCTCANNCCTTCAAACTGAAGGCCCACATCAACCTCGCTGATATCCATGAATTGCATCGGCATGTGTTCGTGAACCCGTACAATATTCAGGAGTGTCTGCTCCATTGAAGTCTGCTCGATCGCGTCGTTATAGTTGACGCGGCCCACATCGATCGCCTTCGGACCAACGCTCTCGCAACCTGCGAGAAACATAGTTGCCCAGATGGCAAGTGAGAAAAAGCGAAGGGACAAATGGCATCCGTACACGGGGCCAATGTTACCGGCAATATCTGTCAATTCCGGCGATCTTGCGCCAATTCCATTTGGGAATGTCAAGCAGGCGGACATTTCAGCGATAGTTTATACTCGGAAACCGTCTGGGGGAGCTCAATTGTCCTGAGTTCTATTCCTTATTTAAAATGCGCTGATTGCGGTCGATGTTTCCTTCTACGTCGATTTACGTATGAATAAATGCCTAAATCACTCAATCCTCGAGAGTACGGGATAGGAATCGCATGCGCGTAAGGAAGAGAATCGGTATTGACCCGGATTTCCCAGATTG
>PLKS01000154.1 GCA_003140665.1 Opitutaceae bacterium | reverse complement strand
CGAAGCCGACGACGCGCGCCAGGGTGCGCTTGCGGGTCAGCGTGCGGTTGAGGCTTATGAGGGCGGGAAACGGCGGGCCGTCCTTGGTGCGGAGGCGGACGACCTGGGAAAACGACGCCTGGCCCGGCGCCTGCGCCAGGAGCCAGGCCTCGATCCCGCCGGGGCAGTCCTCGGGCGGAAACGCCTCGGTCAGGGCGGCGATCCCGTCATCGGGCGCGCGCGCTCCCCCGACGAGGCGCAGCCACCCGTCTGAAAACCAGGACGCCTTCCCCAGGAAATCGATCTCGAACGCGGCCAGCGTGCCCTCCTCGGACAGCGCGCGCAGGCGGGCGTCGCCCGCCAGGGCGGATTCCTCGAGCTCCTTGCGCTCGGTCGCGTCGATGTGGATCCCGATGACGCGCTCCAGGTCGCCCCATGAGCTGACCATCTGCAGCCCGACGCACTGGATCCAGGCCCAGTGCCCCAGCTTGTGCTTCATCCGGAACTCGACGCCGAACGGCCGGGGGCCCACCTTGGTCTTTCGGCCGGCCTTGTCGGGCGCGGCCGCCGAGTCCTCGGGGTGGAGCAGGCTCAACCACGCCTCGTAGGTGTCCGCGAGCTCGGCGTCGGTGTATCCCAGCATCCGTTTCCAGGCGGGGGAGTAGACGACGCGCCGCGCCTTGAGGTTGAGGTCGAAGAAGCCGACGTCCCCCTTTTCGGCGAAGAGCTGCAGCGCCACCGCCTGGTCGTCCGGAAACGTCGGCGGCGGCGCGGTGGGCTCCAGGAGCGCCTCGATCACCACGATGTATCCGCCCGAGGCGCCGATAGACTTTTCCGCCCGCACCACCATGGGTCGCGGCGCGCCTTCCCGGGGCTGGACCGAGAGGATCGCGCTCTTGTCGAGGGTCGCCGCCAGCAGGACATCCCATTGGGCCTCCGCCATCCGGGGATCGTCGGAAACGATATCCAGCTCGAAGAGGCCCGGGAAAAACTCCCCTACCAGCTCGCCGACACCCGTCTGCCAGAGCAGCTTTGCCTCCTGGTTTGCAGCCGTGACCCTTCCGGAGGCATCCAGCACAAGCACGGCAATCTGGGCTTCATTCATCCCGGTTTTTACGGTCGTCACTGGTGTATGTATCAACGGCTGGCTCACAGTGTGCCGCTATCTAGCCACTTATGCACACGGTTTGCGAGAAAATCGATATAGGCAGGGTGGTCGTTCGGGCACGTTATCTTCTCAAATTGTTCTCCTCCAGCTTTTAAAAACGTCTCCCGGCCGACTATGGAAATTTCTTCGAGCGTTTCAAGGCAATCGGCAACAAAACTGGGGCACATGACGAGGAGGCGCCTGACGCCCGCCTTCGGCAGCCGGGCAAATTCCATGTCGGTGAAAGGCTCGAGCCACGGCTCCCCGGCGAGCCGCGACTGGTACGACATCGAGTAACGCGCGGGATCAAGCCCGGCGCGGCTTGCGAAGTCCGCGGTCGTCCGCACGCACTGCGCCCGGTAGCACGTCGCATGGGCGGGCGAACAGGTTGTGCAGCAGTCGGCCATCATCGTGCAGTGCGCGCGCGATGAATCCGCCTTGCGCAGGTGGCGCACGGGAATGCCATGGTAGCTGAAAAGGAGGTGGTCATGCGGCGCGCGGAGCAGGGGAGCGGCGACCGTGTGCAGGACCTCGATGTAGTCGGGGTCGCCATAGAAGGGCTGCACACATGCGACCCGCATGCCGGGCGCCTGCGCAGCGGCCACCTCGTAGACCCGCGCGACGACCGTTTCCCACGACGCCATCGCATAGTGGGGGTATTGGGGGATGAGGAGGACCTCGTCGCATCCCTCCCTTGCCATGGCGGCCACCGCGGAGGCCACGGAAGGGCTTCCATACCTCATTGCGCCATGGACAGGGACGCCGGGGCGGAGCGCGGCGGCTAGCTTGCCGCGGACGCGCTCCGAGGTCGCGACGAGCGGCGAACCCTCGCTTGTCCATATCCTCGAGTACGCGTGGGCCGTCCGCCTGGGGCGCCTGGGCAGGATGATCCCTTCCAGGACCAGCCACCGGAGCGGGGCCGGAAGGTCGAGCACCCGTTTGTCGCCCAGGAACTCGCGCAGGTAGCGCCGCACGTCGCCAACCGAGGTGGAGTCCGGCGATCCCAGGTTTGCGATGAGGACGGCGCGCTTCGACATCCTTCAATTCCACTCGCCGGCTCGCATCGGCGTCAAGCCGCGCCTCGGCAGAATCGAATCATCCGGATCAGGCTGTGCACGTTCTCGGGCGCGATGCGGTCCGTCACGACCGTCCTCGGGTAGTTGTACTCGACATCGAGGTGGACGCCGTCCTCCGCGCCCGGCCGCACGAAATCCTCCACGAAGTCCATGCCTCCGCGGGGGCGCATCCACCGGAAATAGGGGTCCGGATCGTCCGACTCGATCAGCACGTCGTCCTTGAGGAACACGTGGCAGTAGAGCGTCAGGTCGCGGAACGACGAAAACCACGTGGGGGGATTCACCAGCTGGTCACGGATGATGAGCGTCATATTGGCATGTTTTTCGCGCCGTCGCGGTCGACAGGGGCCCAACCGCTTGTATCGTGCCAACGCACATGAACTCTCCGCGCAAGCCCGTGCTCCTCGTCATCCGCGACGGCTGGGGAAGAAACCCCGAGGCCGGGCAGGATCCCTGCAATGCCGTCGTCCAGGCAAGGAAGCCCTGCGACGACATGCTTCACGCCCGCTATCCCTTCGCGCTCGTACGGGCGAGCGGGCTCGACGTCGGCCTCCCGGACGGCGTGATGGGAAACAGCGAGGTGGGTCACGAGAACATTGGTGCTGGCCGGATCGTCAACCAGGAGCTGGTCCGAATCAATTCACTCTTTTCGGGGAACCAACTCGGCGCGAATCCCGCCTGGCGCGGCGCGGTGGACCGGGTGAAGGGCCGGGGCTCGAGGCTGCACCTGATGGGAATCGTCTCGGACGCCGGCGTCCACGGGATGCTGGAGCACCTCTACGGCTTCCTGGCGCAGGCCAAGGCCGACGGCATCGCGCCCGACCGCGTCCTCGTGCACGCCTTCACGGACGGCCGCGACACGCCCCAGGCGAGCGGGCTCGGGTACGTGCGCCAGGTCGACTCCAAGTGCCGGGAGCTCGGGATCGGGCGCATCGCGACGGTGTGCGGCCGGTTCTGGGCCATGGACCGCGACAACCGCTGGGAGAGGGTTTCGAGGGCCTACGGGGTCCTGACGGGACGGAAGGTGGAGAGCACGGCGCCGAGCGCGGAGGCCGCCGTCCAGGCGTACTACGACAAGCCGCTCAGCGCGAACCAGACCGGCGACGAGTTCGTGACCCCGACGGCCATCGTCGGCGGGGACGGCAAGCCCATCGGCTCCATCGGGGACGGCGACGCCGTCGTCTTCTATAACTACCGCGGCGACCGGCCCCGGGAGATCACCAAGGCCTTCGTCATCGACGGATTCGAGGGGTTCGACCGGGGCCCGAAGCTCGACCTCTACTACGCCACGATGACCGAGTACGAGGCCGGCCTGCCGGTCCATGTCATCCTGTCGAAGCCGCCCAAGCTCAAGAACATCCTCGGCGAGGTTGTGTCCAACGCGGGCCTCGCGCAGTTCCGCTGCGCCGAGACCGAGAAGATCCCGCACGTCACCTTCTTCTTCAACAACTACAGGTCGGAGCCCTTCCCGGGGGAGGAGCGCCAGTGCCCGCCCAGCCCGAAGGTCGCGACCTACGACCTCCAGCCCGAGATGGCAGCGGCCGATGTCACCCGGCTCGCGAAGGAGGCCATCCTTTCGGGCAAGTACGCCCTCGTCGTCGTCAACTTCGCCAATCCGGACATGGTGGGACACACCGGGTCTCTCCCGGCAGCGATCAAGGCGGTCGAGGCGGCGGACAAGGGGGTCGGGGAGCTCCTCGGCGCCCTGTCGCAAGTGGGCGGCACAGCCCTTATCGGCTCCGACCACGGGAACTGCGAGCAGATGTGGGATCCCGTCCACAATGCGCCGCACACCTCCCATACGCTCAACCTTGTGGAGTTCTTCGTCGTCGGCGACGGCTATGCCGCCGGCAGGACCCGGATGCGGGAGGGGGGCCGCCTGGCCGACGTCGCGCCGACCGTCCTCCAGCTCATGGGGCTTCCCAGGCCGGCCGAGATGACCGGGCAGAGCCTGATTCTCGGGTGACCACGGCGCCGGCCCAAGAATCGGGTTGCCCCGGGCCTCCCCGGGCGGCTTCCTCTCACGTTTACACGACCCGATGACCCTCAAGCGAACCCACCATTGCGCCCAGTTGACCAAGGCCGACATCGGCGCCGCCGTCCGCCTTTCGGGATGGGTCGACTCCATTCGCGACCACGGCGGGATCCTCTTCGTCGACCTGCGCGACCGCAAGGGCGTGACCCAGGTGAAGTTCGATCCCAGGGCCGACGCGGACCTCGGGGCCCGCGCGGCACACCTGAGGCCCGAGTCGGTGGCAAGCATCGCGGGAAGGGTCGTCGCGCGGCCCGCGGGGACCGTGAACGCCGGCATGCCGACCGGCGAGGTCGAGGTGGACGCGGCCGAGCTCGAGATCCTGAACGCGTCGGAGACGCCGCCCTTTCCGCTCGACGACGCGGGCGGCGACAAGGTGAACGAGGACCTCCGGCTCACCTACCGCTACCTCGACCTGCGCAGGCCGAGGATGCGGCACAACCTGGCGGTCAGGCACCGCGCCACCAAGTCGATCCGCGACTACTTTGACGCGCAGGACTTCATCGAGGTCGAGACGCCCATCCTGTTCAAGAGCACGCCCGAGGGCGCCCGCGAATACCTTGTCCCCTCGCGCATCCACGCGGGGGAGTTCTACGCCCTCTCCCAGTCCCCCCAGCAGTTCAAGCAGATCCTGATGGTGGCCGGGGTGGAGCGGTATTTCCAGATCGCCCGCTGCTTCCGCGACGANNACCGCGAGGACATCTACGCCCTCTTCGAGGGGATGCTGAAGAAGCTCTGGAAGGATGTGCTCGGCACGGACATCCCGACCCCGTTTCCCCGGATGCCCTACGTCGAGGCGATGAACCGCTTCGGGGTCGACAAGCCGGACATGCGGTTCGGGTTCGAGCTCATGGATTTCTCCGAGGCGTTCCGGGCCTCGTCGTTCAAGGTCTTCCAGTCCGCGGTCGCATCGGGCGGCGCCGTGAAGGCGCTCAACGCGAAGGGCCTGGCCGACCTCACCCAGGGCGAGCTCAAGGCCCTGGAGGAGGTCGCCAAGAGCGTCGGGGCCAGGGGCCTCGCCTTCATCAAGGTGGAGGCGGGTGAATGGAAGTCCCCCATCGTCAAGTTTTTCTCGGACGCGGAGAAGGCGGCCCTGACCGCCTCCCTCGGGATCGCCGAGGGGGACATGATATTCTTCGCGGCCGCGCCCTGGGAGAAGGCCTGCGCGATCCTCGGCAGGATAAGGCTCGAGGCCGCGGCGCTTCTGCAGAAGCGCGGCAAGCTCGAGACCAGGGCCGACGACTGGAAGTTCCTTTGGGTCGTCGATTTCCCCCTCATGAGCTTCGACGAGCAGGAGAAGCGCTACGTCGCGACGCACCACCCGTTCACGGCGCCGGTGCCCGAGGACGCGGGCCTCCTCGATTCCAACCCCAGGGCGGTCCGCGGGCAGCATTACGACGTCGTCCTGAATGGGACGGAGCTCGGGGGCGGCTCGATCCGGATCCACCAGCCCGCCCTCCAGAAAAAGGTGTTTGAGGACGTCCTCAAGATCCCGCCGGAAATGGTCGAGAGCCGGTTCGGCTACCTGCTCCGCGCGTTCGCCTACGGCGCGCCCCCCCACGGGGGCATCGCGTTCGGGCTGGACCGCCTCGTGGCCCTCCTCTGCGGGACGACCAGCATCCGCGACGTCATCGCCTTCCCGAAGACGCAGAAGGGCCAGGACCTCATGGCGGGGAGCCCGACACCCGTCACGCCGCGGCAGCTGAAGGAGCTCCACATCGCCGCCGTGGCGCCCGACCCTCCTTTGGCATAGTGCCTGCTAGACACAGGCGCATGCACCCGATGCCCGTGCCGCCACCGAATCGTCCCCACACGGGAACCAGTGCTTGCGCGGTCCGCCGGGCCGCGCTACGTTGACGCCCTGGATTCGGCAATCCCCCCAACCCCTAACTGAATGAAACTCATCATCGCCATCATCAAACCCTTCAAGCTTGAGGAGGTGAAGGAGGCGCTGGCCGAGGCCGGCATCGAGGGAATGACCGTGACGGAGGTCAAGGGCTTTGGCCGGCAGAAGGGACACACCGAAGTGTACCGCGGCC
>PLKS01000004.1 GCA_003140665.1 Opitutaceae bacterium | reverse complement strand
GGTTGTAGCCGGAGACGCGGCGAGGGATGCGAGGGAAGCGCTGGCGGATGCGGTCGGCGTGCCGATCGCGCAGAGCCTTCAGGCGCGAGTAGATTTCGCCAATCCGGCCGCCTTGCGCGATGAACGAGTTGAGCTGGTCTTCGCTGGTGCGGCCGACAGTCATGCGCGTTCCATCGTAGAGGAGGAGATTGAGCGACTCGACGTTGTCGACGACCTTGCCCGCCATCAGCCCGTGAACGCCGCAACTGTTGTTGCCGATCATGCCGCCGAGCGTGCAGCGGCTGTGCGTGGCGGGATCGGGGCCGTAGGTCAGGTGGTGTTGCTCGGCTGCTTCGCGCAGCCGATCGAGCACGATGCCGGGTTCCACAACTGCGAGGCGGGCGGCCGGATCGAGGGAGGCGAGGTGGTTCATGTGCCGCGAGAAGTCGAAGACGACAGCGACGTTGGCGGTTTGGCCGGCCACGCTGGTGCCGGCTCCGCGGGGAAGAATGGCTGCGCCGACAGCGCGGCAAGCGGCCACAGCGGCCTCGACGTCAGCGGCGTCGCTGGGCAGCACGACTCCCACGGGAAGCTGGCGGTAGTTGGAGGAGTCAGCGGCATAAAGAGCGCGGGAACCAAGATCGAAGAGGGCGTCGCCGCGAAACGTGCTCTTCAGTAGTGACTCGAGCTCGCGGTGTGCGGCAAAGCGCTCGTGATCCAGCTGTGGCTGGTTGGTGAGGATAGGAAAGGAAGTCGAGCTCACGCGATAATGGTACCGCGTTGCCTACGGCTTACCGCGTTGGCCACTCTTCAACCACGATCCCCAGGTCGTTCAGTTCTTTGATGGCAGCCTCAATATTGCGGCGAACTTTGAGACGGCCTTTGCTGTTAGCAACCGGAGACTCCGCAACAGCGACAACACGGCCATAGCGCCAGGCCCCAGGAGGCAACGCAATCAATGCCTCGGCCAGGTCCGAAGGACGCAACTGAATCTCCTGGCGACGGGCAGCTTCAGGTCGCAGCATGGTTCCCTGCCCCAGGTTGCTGGGGTTGGCATCGGCCATGTTCACGCGCAGATCGATCTGGTCGGCATCCACTGACAGGAACGGGTTGGCCCACGCACCCGGTTCATGCACATCCACATACAAGCTCTTGGTAGGGAGTGGAATCTTTGCCAGGGCGGCACGCCGCTGGTCGCGCTCCGTGGCAGTGGCCTGGGCGGCGACTTCAGCCTGATGCTCTGCACTGACTGCATGCTGGGCAACGCCCACCACAGCCTGTTCTTCTTTATGGCAGGCGACAAAAAAGACCGCCAGCACCAGGACCAGGACGAAGCCCGAAAATCCCCTCGCTTGCAAACGATGAATCACTCCCCAAGAATAACAGGACCGCGCAAATGCCTTTGCAGGTAACGGTACGAAGGATATGTTGTTGAATTGGCGACCATTTGTGGAAGGCGCTCAATGGATGTACCTTTACTTGCATGGAAATCCTTTCCCGCGTCTTCCAGTTTCGCTCGCACGCTTCTTCGGATCAATCTGAGAGACGAGCGCGGATTATAGCGATCTTGCTGGCCGCCGTGGCCTCAATGGGCTGTGCGCTCAGCGCCTCGGGCCGGCCCGCAAAGGAATTCCAGACAGCCAGGTTGGTGGAAGCAGCAGAGTACATTCCCTGTGCAGACGCCTGCTCTCCATTTGAATCTCCAGCCAGCGCCTTTTGCTTCCATGTTGACGATGAGTTCATGGTTGGAGAGGAAAAGAGTGTTAAACACAAGGCAAGGTCCGCCAGCACCGATGATCTATCCGGGAAGGAAGTGTCCATTCGCTCCAGCAGCCACTTCATCTGGGTGCAGTCAGCAGATGGCCCCTCAGTGAAGCTGAAGCGTGGCTCCCTCTATGAGGGATTCAAGGAAAGGGGATGCATTGCCGAAGTTCACAAGCCAATCCTGGCTCATGCCAAGGCGTCCAGCCGGTCGGTGAAGATTCCCGATGATGCCATCGCGATTGCGGGATCGGGCCGCGGCGATTTTCAGCCGCTCTATTTGTGGTTCGAGTGCATCAGGGATTCGGATTTGGCAACCATCGGCTGTGCGCGATGGTATGGGAATGGCGACTCCGACGGGAAAGAGTGGTACTGCGCACGAACCATGGACGGAGCGCCGGTGGGGCCAAACTTTGCCATCGATCCGCTGCAAAGCCTGTCGGGACGGTTCGTTCTGACTTCCGGCGGTGTTCTGCAGTATGACAACCGGGCAAGAACCAACGATAAACTTGACCGCCCCGGCGAGGCTTGCCGCTAGTCTTCAGGAATATGCAACATCGGATGTGATGTGTCCCGGAACCGCGCGGGGAAATTTGCGCTTAAGAATCAGCACAGTGCCGTTCTGGATCGTCCGCGCCCCTTACTCTTCCCCAATCTCGTAGGGAACTCCGAACCTTCCAATCTGAATCAGCGCCTTATCGCCCGGCGGCCAGATGTGCAGGCTTTCTACGCGGCTCGACCCCGCGATGCGATGCGCATCCGCAGTCCCGACAAGATTCCCTGTTGCCGCTTCGTGAAAGTGAACGCTCAGTGCATCTCCGCCCTGCGTTCGCGTCCATCCAAAGGCGTAGTCTCCGGGCTTGAGCACAAATCCACCGATCCGCACCGGGACCTGCACCAGCAGATAGTGCGAATACTTGCCGTCCGCAGAGTATCCGGCTGTCAACAGGACCACGCCCGCAATGAAGTGCCCGTGGCTGTTCACGATGCCGGACGCAGTACGCATCTCCGTCTCGATGTGCTCTTTCTCGACCGGTGCGCGCGCGGGCAGCAGCGACGCCAACTCTGCGTCAGTAGCCTGCCGCCAAATGGCCTTCTGCGCCTGAGCAGACGGTGCAAGCAAAGCCACAATCAACAAAAGCATCCCAGAATGAATCGTTCTCTTCATCAGGTTTCTCTTCATGGTTTCGTCTTTCTCAAGGATTCGAGGGGAACAATTCCACGCTGGATGGCCGCCGTGGCAGCCTGTGTCCGGTCAGTGACGCCCAACTTGCCAAGCAAACTGTTGATGTGCGTCTTCACCGTGGCCTCTGAGATCTCCAACTCTGTTCCAATCTCTTTGTTGCTCTTGCCGTTCACAATCTGTTCCAGTACATCAAACTCCCTTGGTGTCAGGCTCTCAGTACCCATGCGCTCGGCCAGCTTCTCGGCAATTGCCGGCGGAATGTGCGACTTGCCGGCATGTACCGCGCGGATGGTCGAAATCAACTCGTCCGACGTCATGCCCTTAAGCAGGTAGGCACGCGCGCCGGCTTGCAGAGCGCGATAGATGTCTTCGTCGCCGTCGTATGTGGTGAGCACGATCAGGCGCGCGTTTGGCGTCTCCATGCGGATGCGCTGGATGACCTCCACTCCGCTCATGCGCGGCAGCCGCAGGTCAATCAGCGTGATATCCGGCAGGTGCTTGCGGAATTGCGTGATGGCCTCCGCACCGTCAGCAGCTTCGCCCACAACCTCAAGGCCGTCTACTACGTTGAGCAGTGCAACCAGCCCCTGGCGCACAACATGGTGGTCCTCGACAATCAACACGCGAATCGATTCCTTCGTCACTGGGTCTCTCCCAACTGCACTTTTGTCTCTCGCGCCGCCTTGACGCGCAGTCTAACGGTTGTTCCAGCGGCGGCCTCGCTCACCACATCGAGCGTTCCGCCGATCGTCTCTGCGCGCTCCCTCATCCCTGTCAAACNNGCTTTTGCAGCCTTGTTGGCGGTTGCCACAAACCCTCGCCCATCGTCCCTTACCTCGAGCGCAATCTGATCGGGACCATACTCCAGCTGGACCGCAAGGTGCGCAGCGCCTGCATGCTTCTTCACATTATGGATGGCCTCCTGGGCAATGCGCAGGATTTCGCGGTCTGTGTCTGGCGGCAGCGGCCGGTATGCGCCAAAGATGCTGAATTCCACATGCATCGCGTCACTCCCCGCAGAGTCCACGATGCGCCGCAGCCTCACTGGCAGCGTCGTCTCGTCCGAGTCCTGCGACCGCAACGCCCAGATCGATTGCCGCGCGTCGGCCAGTCCCTCGCGGACGTAGCCTCGAGTCGAGTCAAGATGCGTTGCTGCCGCATCCACTTTGTGATGACGCAGCAACTCCGCCAGCACCTCCAACTGCACTGAGATGCCAACGTAGCCCTGCGCCAGCGTGTCGTGAATCTCGCGCGCAATGCGGTTGCGCTCGCCCAGCACAGCGCGGAACTCGCTCTCAGCCCGCTTCAGCCGTCGCCTGAGCAGCAGTACAACCAGCCCCACCAGCGCGGCAAACACCAGAATGTAAAACCAGGCAGTCTGATAGAAATGCGGCCGTAGGTCAAAGGCCAGCGCGGCACCCTGCAAGTTCCAAACGCCGTCATTGTTCGCGGCCTGCACGCGGAATGTGTAGTGCCCGGGAGGAATGGTCGTATAGTAAGCGCTTCGCCTGGAACCGGCCTCAATCCAACCCTTGTCAAAGCCCTCCAACGTGTAGCGATAGCGCACCTTCTGTGGGGCGGTAAAGCTCAGCCCGGCATAGTCAAATTGAAAATGAACATGGCCTGCAGGGACCTGGAGAGAAGAGTCTGCCGCATGCAACCCCTGGTCGACATCGTCGACGGCAAAACGCTCAAGCGCCACCGGCGGCGGCATGGTGTTGAAGGGGAAGTGCGCAGGATCCACTTCTACCAACCCTTTTGGCGTGGCAAACCACAGGTGCCCGTCGCGAGAGCGCCAGGCGGACGGATGGCTGTTGACGGCAGTCTCGCGGCTTCGCAACCCATCCGCCGTGCCAAACTCAATCCAGTTGGGGCAATTCGCCGCGCTCATGCCTCCTGAATCGCAGCGCGCAATCCCGTTCCCGGTGGCGAACCAAAGGTGGCCGCTCAGGTCTTCAAGAATGGCGTGGATACTGGTCTGGTCCGGCCCGCCATGCGTCACCGGGAAGAATCGCCTTCCATCCCACTCGTTCCAGCCGTGGTCCTGCGCTCCGATGAGCAGCGTTCCGTTGCTCCGTGACAGCAGTGCCGTGATCACGTTGCTTGAAAGCCCATCGGCCGTCGTGTAGTTTTCAATCTTGCTGCCGTGCAGCCGCGACAACCCCGCAAACGTCGCCACCCACAGATCTCCATTGCGGTCCCTGGTCATTGCGCCCACCAGATCGCTGCCCAGCCCGCTGGCCTGCGTCAATGTTTCCATGTGCGTGCCGGATTGCGAGGTGCCAATCCAGTGAGTAAGCCCGCGCCGTGTGCCGATCCACAGCGATCCATCGGCGTCTGCCAGTAGAGAGCGGATGAAGTCGTCGGGCAGACCGTCCGCAGACGTAAACGCATCGATCCTGCTCCCACGAATCCGGTTCAATCCGTCGGGCGTTCCCACCCACAGGTCGCCATTCTCAGCAGAAGCCAGCGACAGAATCACATCGCTCAGCAACCCGTTGCGCACCGAGTAAGTTTTCGGTCCGCCCGCCCCCGCCGCGTTCTGGGGCAGTGCATTCAAGCCGCTGCCGCTCGTCCCAACCCAAAGCGTGCCAGTCTTGTCCTCGACTACCGTGGTCGTGGCGTCAGATCCGAGTCCATCCCGTGCGCCAACCGTCCTGAATCGCTGATCGCGCAGAATGTGTAGTCCGCCCATCTCAGTGCCGACCCACAGATTGCCCTCATGATCTTCCATCAGAGTCAGCACACTTTCAGTAGCCAGTGCGTCGGTGACCGGAAATCGCTGCAGCTTGCCCGCAACCCATCGGGCCAGTCCGCCGTTGGTGCCGATCCATAAGCTGCCTTCGCGATCAGCGAACAACGACTGGATGCGCGTTCCGGGAAGTTCCTTGCCCACCGCCATTCGCTCTGCCACCTGATTCGGGCGATTCACTGCCACCGAACTCTTGCTTGCAACGGCTCGCGCTCCATCAGAAAGCGTGGCCTGAAACTCGGCATCTTTTTGTGGGATTGTTTGCTCTGGGACGGTACGCGTCCATTGTCCATTGTTGAACCCAGCCCATCCACTTGCGGTTTCGACCCAGAATCCATCGCGCCCATCCCACAGCAGGCTGACGATTCCACCCTCGGGCAGACCATCCTTGGCNNGACTCCATCCCTCCACCGGGCTAGCCCGTCACTTGTTCCAATCCACAGCGCTCCATCCCGCGTCTCCAGCAGGCAGCGCACGTCGTTTCCCGGCAGCCCTGGCAGCGAGCTCCGATCGAAAACCTGAAACGTATTCCCATCGAAGCGCACCAATCCGACTTCGGTCCCCAGCCACACGAACCCGTCACGCGTCTGGACAAGCGCCTGGACGGTGTTTTGCGGCAGCCCATTCTCCATCACCCATGCCTGCCGCCCATAGTTCGCCAGCGAAGTGGAAGGCTCGAGTGCCCAGGCTGACAGGGCGCAACAAACCAAATATGCGAAAGCAACCGATGACCAGGCCGCCCGAAGAGCGGCGGACGCGGAGGGGATAGGTCGGCGCAGGTCCGAGTCTTGAAGTAAGTCCGTCGACTTGTGAGGAATTCTTGCCATTTGGAGTCATCGGACGCTGGAGTGATCCGGCGGTCCCCGCCAGAGACCTCGCCAGGCGCAAAAACCGCGCATCTCAACACTAATGCCGCAGACGCCTCAATGCACAGGAGATCGGCCACAATCCGTTTCAAAACAGGCCCATCTCCACCCATTGATGGAGCCCAGGCTCACTCCAATGACTCAAGACATGGCATCAAGCTGCCGATAGTCTGTGTATGTCTCTAGCGCTGGTCTACTAATCAAGTGTGACTTTCGGGTGGCAGCCCTCTCGCTGGGCAGCCACCCGATTCCTTTTTTGGGGCCACCCAGCCCGGGCACCCGCAAACCCGCCAGGCCCCCGCAACAATGAAGGAGTTCAGAGAATGGCAGCTTGCGGCCGAAGCGCCTCGGCGCTCAACTCATCGGCACGTCGCAGCCCTGGGAAGAGCACGGCCCAAAGTCCCGCCACGGCGAGCGCGCCGAAACCACCCGCAATGGTAGCCCGTACCGCCCCCCACCATTGCGCGGTAAGCCCGCTTTCAAACTCACCAAGTTCGTTTGAGGCGCCGATGAAAAGCGAGTTCACGGCGCTCACCCTTCCGCGCATGGCTGGCGGCGTTGCCAGTTGCAGCAGAGAGCCTCGGATGATCACGCTGATGGTGTCTGCCGCCCCGGCCAGCGCAAGCGCCCCCAGAGAGACCCACAAACTGTGCGACAGACCGAAGACGACCGTGGCCGACCCATAGATGGCTACGCACACGAACAACCGCAGCCCGGCCCTGCGACGGAATGGAAACCGTGCCATCAGCAGCGACATGGCCAGTGCGCCGACCGCGGGTGCGGCCCGCAGCATCCCAAGTCCGCGCGGCCCTTGGTGCAGGATGTCATGCGCAAAAATCGGCATAAGCGCAGTGGCGCCACCCAGCAGAACCACAAACAGATCCAGGGACGACGCTCCAAGCAGCATCGGAGAGCGGCGGACATACTGAAATCCGGCCAGCACGACCTTCAACGATGCGGCGCTGTGCTCCATGCGCCCGGGCCGCGTATGAAGGCTGCCCACCAGCACCATGAACCAGCCCAGCGAGCCCAGGGTAAACACATACACAATTCCCGCACCTTGGAGGGCCGTGTCAGGGACCCAATGTGCCAGCGGTAGGGTGAACAACAGACCGCCGAGCGCCGGTCCGGTGATGTTGGAGAATTGCCAGATGGCCCCACCCCATGTGACCGCATTCACAAAGTGCGCCTCGGGAACAAGATGAGGAATGAGCGCTGAGCTGGCCGGCCCTGAAAACGCGCGCGCCGTCCCCATGAAGAACAGGACACAATAAATGGGATAAACGGGATGGGCTCCATGGAAGCCAATACGGGTCAATAGCAGAAGTACAGTTGTGGCAACTACTTGTAAGCCATAGCAGACCAGGATGATTTGCCGCCTGTCAAAACGATCGGCCACATGGCCGGCCGGCAGCAGGAAGAGCAGTCCCGGCAAAAACAGTGCCAGCCCGGTAAAGCCCAGGTCCAGTGCACGGTGGGTAATGGAATACACCTGCCAAGCCACCGCAACCGATTGGGCCTCGGCGCCGAGGATGGCTGTGACGCGCGCCAATTGGTACCGCGTAAAGTCGCGGGAGGCAAAAGCCTCCATGCCTCGCGCGGGCGCGTTGGGGGGAACGGCGTGCATGTTCTTCATCTAGGGTATATCCCCCAACCTGTACCAAGGTTGAAAACTGCCGCTCCACCCAGTTGGCGCTTTCAATACCTGGCGATCTTGTGCTCTCAACGAGATGGCAGATGGTGGCTGAACCCGCGCCAATCGCATGGTATCGTTAATTGCCGCCGGGCAGCCTGCGCTCGCGCTGCATCCAGGTCTCCATGAGTACGTTCGTAACTGCGACCCCTCCAGTCCCCCGGGTACACCACTCGCTGGTGCCGCACTGGCTTATGCAGCTCGGCCCGCTGGGGCTCTTCCTCGTCGCTGTCGTTGATTCATCGATCATCCCGATGCCGATTCCGGGTAGCAGTGATCTGCTGTTGCTTCTCCTGATCTCACACCAGGGGAACCCGTGGCTCTTCGCCCTGACAGCCGTCGCTGGAAGCGTCCTGGGCGGATATACCGCATGGCTGATCGGTCAGCGTGGCGGAGAGGCGGCGCTCCGCCGCTACGTGCCGCAAAGGTTCCGTGCCCGCATTGTTGATTGGGTGGAGCATCATCCCATCCTCGCGGTCTTTGTTCCCGCTGTGTTGCCTCCGCCTATGCCGCTTTCGCCGTTTGTGCTCGCGTCCGGTGCGCTGGGCGTCTCACGCCGGCGCTTCCTCGCCGTCTTCACCACGGCGCGCACCCTCCGTTTTGGGCTCGTCGCCTGGCTCGCGGAGGTTTACGGAAGGCACGTCGTCCGCCTCTGGTCCGCTCTCCTGCAAAAGTGGTCAACTCCCCTGCTCTGGCTGTTTTTCTCGGTCCTGGTTGTGGCCATCGGGTCCGCGGTCGTGAAATTTCGCCGTCCGGCAATGTCCGCGGTAGTCGAAGATCCCGTCGTTGAAACGACCAAAACCAAAGCGAGCTGAACTCGGGCCGATGGAAGGACGTCCGCATCGGTGGTTGCAAACCTGTCGCTGGTCAGGATCGTTAAGAGTCGTGGCCCTGCGCCCAATCGCGCGCGCGGTCGAAGAACTGGCGATCGCGCCACACCCCGCGCGCCCAGCGATCCCCGATGATTTCGAATTGCTGTCGCGCCACACTAGCATCGCGGAACTTGTAGGCCATGAAGGCAACCTGGTTATTCGCTCGATTGGTAGTGCCAAATTGAGTGCAAAGAGCCTGGTATCCAGGCTGAATGCGAGCCCAATCCATCTCCTGAACCGGGAAGTTCCCGTTGCCCCGGCTGATCAGGATGGTCGCGATTTGAAAATAAGGCTCATCGCCGGCATCGCCGCCGACGTTATCCGCCGAGTTCTTGGCGAAAGACGACGCGTCTCCTGCGTTGCCATACCACTTAGGCAACAGGTAGTTGGCATATTGAAGATCGAGGTAAAAATAGCCTAGCTCAGCCTGGATGACACGATCGAATATATCTTTCATGCGCCCCGCGTCCCAACCCTGCGCCAGTCCCACGATCATCATCTCCGAATACCATTGGGGACACAGCGGCGGAGGCAGCTTTGCCGCGCCTTCAAGAATGGACTGGGGCCTCTGGATTCGCTCGTTGAACAGGCGCCAACTCTCCGCCGTCACCGTGTCTGCCAAGCCGTTGCCGCGCGCTACCCACGCCCACCGGTGCAGGCTTGTGGCCAGCGCAACCCGCGCCGTGATGGATTGCGGCCGCTGCTGCATTCAGTGCTCAAGGTGAGCGATGTGATCGACGGAGTCCTTGTCCGTGAGTTGCGGCGCATCCAGATCCGCATAAAACACACGCAGCTTCCAATCCCCGCCTGGACATCGGCTCCTATCGCCGCGGTACTCCGCGACCATGCGGTCCAGTTCGTCGAATTTCTCATCGACCAGGTTTGATTCAACCAGGTGATCCCACTTCCCTGGAGTCAAAGCAGCCTCATTGTTCTCTGTGGCTGCGTTGTTTTGAGCGGCCTCCTGCGCGGGCAGAGGTCTCGACACGAAAAGGAAAAAGGCGCAGGCAAAAACAAACAAGGCGGCGGATTTAGAGATAGACAAGGTATGCCTCCCCCGAAAACGACTCCACCTTAAAACACTCCTGGAGCCGGAACAAGATCAGCCTGATGAACTAAAGAATCAACTCCGTCCAGCGCCCAGGTCGTCGTCCTTCGTCTCCCGGATCATCAACAGCCCGACGAAGGTGAGCGCAGCGGATGCGGAAAGATAGTAACCGACATACCGCAGGCCAAAGTTTGTTGCAAGCCAAGTTGCCATGTATGGCGCCAGAGATGCACCAAGTATTCCTGCGAAGTTAAATGCAAGCGAGCTACCCGAGTAGCGCACCGGCGTGGGAAACAGCTCTGAAATCACCGTTCCTAGCGGCCCGTAAGTCAGCCCCATCAGCGACAGCCCCAACGCCATCATTCCCAGCGCTCCGCCCGCTCCGCCTTCAAACATGGGCGCCAGGATCAGCCCGAACAGAAAAATCGCGCAGGTGATCCAAAGCATTGAGCTTCGCCGTCCCCGCTCCGCCAGGATTGCGGAGACTGGAATCATCAGCGCAAAGAAGAGAGTGTCGAACAATTGCATCTGTAAGAACTTGCCGCGGCTGAAGCCCAGCGCGCTCGTACCCCAGCTCAGCGCGAAAACAATCATCAGATAGAACAGAACGAATGTCGCAAGACACACAAGGATGCCCGCCACCAGCGCCTTTGCGTGGTCGCGGAAGACGACCAGGACCGGCAGCCTGACCTGCTCACCCCGCTGCAGGGCCTGCTGGAATACGGGAGTTTCCGTGATGGTCAACCGCACATAGAGGCCCAGGAAGACCAGAACCGAACTCGCCAGGAACGGCAGCCTCCAGCCGAAGACGAAGAACTGCTTGTCAGTAAGCAGCTGCGACAACGCCAAAAACACGCTCCCGGAAAGGAAAAATCCAACCGGCGCGCCCAGTTGCGGAAACATGCCGTACCACGCGCGCTTGTTCGCCGGCGCATTCTCAATGGCCAGCAGCACCGCGCCGCCCCACTCGCCGCCCAGCCCAAGCCCCTGTCCAAAGCGGCAAAGCGCCAGCAATGCAGGCGCCGCGTAGCCGATAGTTTGATAGGTTGGCAAGGCGCCAATCGAAACCGTAGATATCCCCATCGTGGCCAACGCGATCACCAGCGTCGTCTTGCGCCCAATTCTGTCGCCAAAATGACCGAAGAGTGCCGAGCCAATGGGCCGTGCCAGGAATGCGATCCCAAATGTAGCCAGCGAGGCCAGCGTAGCCGTAGCCGGATCTGAAGCTGGAAAGAACAGCTTCGGAAATACCAGCACTGCCGCCGTTGCGTAGATGTAGAAGTCAAAGAACTCAATTGCCGTCCCCACCAGGCTGGCAAATAAGACCTGGCGGGGAGAATTGATGAGCTTGCCTTGCGCAGAGATTTGGCCGTCCGCTGCGGCCACTAAAGCTTGGCCGCTTCCGTGGGCTTGGCATCTTCGTGACAGGCCGGAGTCGCGACGGCAGCCTTCTTGCTCAGAGTCTTGACCTGGCTCTCATTACTCGCACGCGGCGCGCTTTTCATCGTCTTCAGCAGGCTGACCAATCGCGCAAAGCCTTGTTCACGCGCTGTCTTGTTCCCCGGGACGGTGTTGCCGGGATCTTCGCCGGCCCGCATGAAGCCGTGCCCTGCACCGTCGTAGGTCACGGGCTCATACTGCTTGCCCGCTGCCTTCATTGCGTCCACGGTTGCCGGAATAGTGGCCCCGATGCGGGCATCGTTGCCGGCATAGAAGCCGTACACGGGAGCGTTAATCGCGGTCACATCCGCCGGCCCGGGCCCGTAGAACACAAAGACTGCCGAAAGATCTTTGCGGTGGGTGGCGAAAGCGAAGGACTTGCCGCCGCCCCAGCAAAACCCTACCGTGGCAATCTTGCCGTCGCCTGCCGGAATGTGTTTCGCATAGTCGGCTGCTGCATCCAGATCCGCGTTCACGCCGTTTGGATCAAGTCCGGAGACAGCCTTGACCGTGGCGTCCTGGGTGGGGAACTCGCTTGACCCGCCCCCGTTGGGCCCAAAGCCGGAAAGCAGGTCGGGAGCCACAACAATAAAGCCCTCCGCGGCCAGCTCGTCAGCCATCTCTTTGGCCCAGTCGCTGAGGCCGAAGATCTCGTGAATCAGAATGACCACCGGCGCCTTGCCTTTGACCTCGGGGTAAACAACAAAGGCATGCACGGTACGGTTGTCGTGCTTCAGGGTGACGTATTCGTGATGACGCGGCGAGGCCTCGAGTCTAGCTTTAGCCCAGTCCTGCGCCTGAATGGTTACAGTGGCAATGCAAAACAGCAACAAGCCAACGAAGAGCGTGAGTGATCGGGGGCGGAAGTTCATCATGCGGAAGATAATAGTTGCACAGAACTACCTGCCACAAGAGACAAGCTCAGAATTCTGTGAACGGGTCTTCAATCCCTTACGTATACCCTTTGTACGGACCCTTTGTGCGTACCCTTTTGTTCGGACGGCTAGCCCGGTACGCAGGCCTCGCCTCTGAACGCTGGAAGGCTGCTCCGGCGAAGAACGCAAACTTTCCCTTCACCTTTAAAACTTTCCTGTTGTATTCCCATAGGAAAGGCTCTACATTCTTCCTATTGGTTGGCAAGAGGAGACTTCAATGGGCGAAAAACCCGACGTCTGGCAAGGCNNGGCGCTGATGGTCCTGCGCACGCTTGAAACCCTGGGGCCGCTTCACGGCTACGGCATGGCTCGGCGCATCGAGCAAACGAGCGGCGACCAGTTGCAGTTGAACTACGGCACCCTTTATCCCGCCCTGCTCAAGCTAGAGCAGGAGGGTTTCATTCGCTCTCACTGGGGCGTGTCTGAAAACAACCGCCGCGCCAAGTTCTACGAGCTGACCAAGGCCGGCCAGCGCCAGGTGAAGAAAGCCGCGGCAGATTGGGAGCAGGCCACCGAGATCCTGGCCCGCTTCCTGAGCCCGGCGGAGGAGGCATGATGCCAAAGCTAAGGGCATTCTGGGTTCGATTGAGTGGATTCTTCGCTGGCCGGAGCAATGAAGGCGACCTCGACCCCGAGCTCGAAAGCCACATCGAGATGCATACGGAGGACGGCATCCGCGCCGGCCTCACGCCCGAAGATGCCCGCCGTCAGGCCGTGATTCGCCTTGGCGGAGTGGAGCAGACGCGCCAGGCCGTTCGTGAACGCCGCGGCCTGCCCTGGCTTGAATCGTTCCTGCGCGATGTTGCCTACGGATTGCGCACACTCGGCAAGCACCGCGTTGCAACCGCCGCGGCCATCCTCTCCATTGGTCTCGGCGTCGGCGCCAACGCCACCATCTTTTCCATGGTCAGCCGCTTCGTGCTGCGTCCGGCGCCCATGGGCGACCCCGCCACACTGCTTACCCTTCACACCACCCACGACGGCGACGAATGCTGCAACAACTTCCCCTACCCCGTCTACGCCGATATTCGCGATCAGGCTAAATCCTTCTCCGGAGTCGCCGCATACAACGAGTTGATTCCCGCTTCCATCAGTGGTAGGGGAGAGCCGGAGCGCGTTTGGGGCCAGGCGGTCACTTCCAATTTCTTCACGGTCACACAGCTCCCTATGCTCCTTGGCCGCGGATTCGTCAGCGGTGAAGAGAACGCGCAGGCGATCGTTCTTGGCGCAGGCCTTTGGCGGCGCCGATTCGACAGCGACCCCTTGATTGCCGGCAAGACCATTTCACTTTCCGGCCGCGCGTACACCGTTGTGGGTGTTGTCTCCCCGGCCTTTCACGGTGTAGATCAAATCCTCTTCACCGAATTCTGGGTGCCGCTTGGCAACGCCCCGGTGCTGGCGCCGAATCTTCCCAAGCCAAGCGACCGCGGCCAGCACTACCTTGTCGTGGTTGCCAGGCTCAATCCCGGTGTCACGCGCCAAAGCGCCTCCGCCGAACTCCACACGCTGGCCGCTCGCTTTGCCACGAACTATCCAGCCACCGACAAAGGCATCGGCTTTGTCTTTGAGCAGGCTGGCTCGCTCCCACCCAGAGAACGCAACGCAGTGCTCAGCTTTTTTGCCGCGCTCTCAGTGGTTGTTCTGATGGTTCTGTCCATAGCCGGCGCAAACGTAGCCAATCTTCTGTTCGCGCAGGCTGCAGGCCGGCAGCGCGACATGGCGGTGCGCCTTGCCCTGGGGGCCACGCGCGGCAGGCTCCGGCGCCAAATGCTCTTTGAGAGCACGTTGCTCGGTTTGGGAGGCGGCATCCTTGGCGTGCTTCTATCCCTTTGGTCTACCTCGGGGCTCTCAAGATTTCGCCTGCCCGCCCCCGTTCCTCTGGATGTCAGCATCGGCGTCGACTGGCGCGTTCTCCTCTATTCCTTCGCGCTGAGCCTGGCGAGTGGCCTCTTGCTCGGTCTTGCACCTGCCTGGGCCGCATCGCGCCCATTGCTTGCCAACGCGCTCAAAGGTGAAGACGCCCTTGCACGGCCCGGGCGTCGCTTCATTTTGCGCAACATTTTGGTCGTTGCCCAGATCGCCATGTCCGTGGTCCTGCTCTGCGTAACCGGCCTGTTTCTGCGCAGCCTTCAGAGCGCGTCCACCATCAACATTGGCTTCCGCACTGACAACATCCTCATGATGTCTGTCGATCCCATTGTCCATGGCTACACGCCGCAGCGTACCGCCGACTTCATGATGCAGTTGCGAGAGCGTGTGGCGGGATTGCCCGGCGTTTTGTCGGCGGTCGCCACGGATACAGCTCCCCTTTCCGGCGGTGGACGCAGTGACGGCTTCCGCATCCCAGGTTCACCTGACAGTCCCAACTCCTGGATCACCACTGAGCTATTCATGGCGACCCCAGGCTACTTTGAAAGCCTCGGCATTCCTCGCATCGCCGGCGGCGACTTTGGTTCTGAATCCGCGACTGGCCCAAGAGTCGGCATCGTCAATCAGGCATTCGTTGACCAGGTCCTTCGAGGACGCAACCCAATCGGCGCCCAGGTCTCTGGCGCAGGAGTCGAATTCCGGATCATCGGAGTCGTGGGCAACGTCAAGTCGCGCACAATTGGCGAGGAAACCCGGCCTATTCTCTATCGCTCATTGCAGCAAACCGTCGCCAGCGACCCCTCTTTCATCGGCTACACCTTGATGGTCCACACAGCCGGCAACCCAAGCTCCGTAGCACAAGCCGTGCGCCGCCAGATCTACAACCTCGACCCCTCAATGGCCATCTACAACGAGGAGACGATGGAAGAGCACATCCGTGCAGCCTTTTTCCTGCCCCACATTGCAGCCGCACTCTTCGGCACCTTCGGCTTCATAGGCCTGGTGCTCGCCGCCGTCGGTCTCTATGGCGTGATGAGCTACGCCGTCAGCCNNGCATGGCTCTTGGCGCAAAACCTGGCATGGTCGAACGCCTGATCCTGAGCCAGGGCCTCGCGCTCACGCTGATTGGCGTAGCGCTCGGCTGGCCCGCGGCATGGATGCTCTCCCGGCTCGCATCCACATTCCTCTACGGCATTCAGCCGCACGACGTCTTCACATTCGCGGTTGTCCCACCGTTCCTGATCGCGATCGCCCTCGTCGCCTGCTGGATTCCCGCCCGCCGCGCCGCCTCCATTGACCCCATGAAGGCCCTGCGCACCGAATAGGCTCATCCCGCGGCCTGCACTCGGACAACATTTGCTTGCTCAAGTCACGGCGTGAGCAAGCCCCCTGGCGGCTCCAAATGCCTCGGACTGCTTGTTTTTCGCCACCATCTTTAATCCCTGAACCCCAAAGCCGCCCTGGGGTATCTAATGAAATAATTGCGAATTCCCCAGAAGCCCTAATTTAGCCAGTACTGCCACAACCACAACCGCCGCGATTTCCGGGCCTAACCACCACAGCAGCCAGCACAGGAGAAGACTTTTGTCCGAGTTCGAGACCGTATCGCCGTCCCCTTCCGGCGCCGGTTCCACCCTCAACAATCCGGAAGCCGTTCTGCTCACTCCCTGGAAGCCCCGCGTCAATCCGTGGCTCATCGCCATGACCGTCGCACTGGCCGCCTTCATGGAGGTTCNNTCACCAGCTATCTGGTCGCCAATGCCATCGTTCTGCCCCTGGGCGGATGGGCCTCCAGCGTTCTGGGCCGGCGCAACTTCTTCGTCTTTTGCATTCTCATCTTTACCGTTGCCAGCTTCCTCTGCGGGGCGGCTCCATCGCTGCCCATCCTGCTGATCTGCCGCGTCATTCAGGGGGCGGGCGGCGGCGGNNNCCACGCTCGGCGGATGGATCACTGACAACTTCTCCTGGCGCTGGATCTTCTACATCAACATTCCCGTCGGTATTCTCGCCTTCTTCCTCGTCACCCGCCTCGTCGAAGATCCCCCGTGGATCAAAGCGGACCGGTCGCGCCTGTTCAAAATGGACTATCTCGGCCTCGGCTTCCTCACCATCGCCATGGGCGGCCTTCAGATCATGCTCGACAAGGGTGAAGAGAACGATTGGTTCTCCTCCAGCTTCATTTGCTTCTTCGCGGTCCTCTTCGTCTTCGGCATGGTCGGCCTCGTCGTGTGGGAGTGGCGGCAAAAAGATCCGCTGATCAATCTCAAAGTCTTCCGCTTCAAAAACTTCGCCATCTGTTGCTTCCTCATGGCCCTGGTCGGCGGTGTGCTCAATGCCAACACTGTCCTTCAGCCGCAGTTCATGCAGCAACTCCTCGGCTGGACCGCCACCACCGCCGGCCTCGCCCTCACTGCCGGAGGTGTCACTCTGCTCTTCATGATGCCCTTGGCCGGCATTGCCACAGGCAAGTTCTCCGCGCGCAACCTCACTGTTCTCGGCTTCATCATGTTCATCCTATCCTTCCGCTACGCTGCCGACGTCACCACCCTCGACATGACCTTCTCTGGCGCCTCCTGGCTGCGCGTCATCCAGATGATGCCGCTGCCCTTCTGCTTCATCTCCATCACCACCGCCGCCTACATCCAGACCCATGTCGCGTTCGGGGGCGAGGCCCGGAACCAGTACGATTTCAATCACCTGGACGACTCGGCGACCACCCGCGACTACTGCTTCATCGTGATTGAGGCGTTCAAGTTTGACGACGTGATGAAGTTGAAGAACAAGGCGCCCTGCACCTGGTCCACGTTCATCGCCGTCCCGCTCATCGCGGGCCAGGAATTCTCCAGCCTGCTGCGCACCATGGTCCGCACCGCGACGCCCTACTTCGAGACGACGACGGACGGCCCGCTGGTGTACGAGGTGCCTTCCGGCAGGGTTCTCTTGGGAAACCCCGTCGAGGTGACCAAGCCGCAGCCGACGGGACAGGCTTCCCCTTAAACCGGCTCCCCGGAATCCTCCCTATGGGGCCGGCGGACCCTCGGCCGAGGCCGCCGCGAGGTGCGCGTGAAATTCTGATGCAATTTTCGTGGGATCGAATTCTCTCTGGCCGGATTGCAGGCATCGTTCGGCAAGCTGCCTGCGCAACGGCGCGTCGGCCGCGAGGCGGTGCAGAAGGTCGCCGAGGTCGGCGATGTTTCCCGCACAGAGCTCGGATCCGAGGTTTCGGCGCGCCCAGCGCATCCCGGTGGCATAGGCCGGCCCGGTGACGATGACGGGCATCCCGAGGGCCAGGTATTCCGGGAGCTTGCTCGGGAAATGGTGCCGGTAGAGGCGCTCCATCTGGCCGCCGAGGTCCGGGTATGGCAGCCAGACGGCGTCGCAATCGCGCTTAAGCCCCTCCCAGGCCACTTCCGACGGCACGAACCCCCTGAACTCGCAGCAGTCGACGGCGCCCTGGAGCGGCTCGGCGTCGCCGGCGGGGGGGCGCCCATAGATGATGAGCCGCACGCCCTCGGAGCGAAGGGCCGGGAGCATCTGGAGGATGCCCTCGCCATAGCCGAAGTTGAGGTTGCCGGCGAAGCCAAGCGTCAGCGACGGCGGCCGGACAAGCCTGCCGCAGTATTCGAGGGGCCTGGCCTCGAGCTTCTCATCCCGATTCGGATAGAGGACCGAGCCGTGCGCCCCGTACCGATCAGAGCACAGGCGCTCCATTTCGGGGCTCACGCACAATCGCCGGCTCGCATAACGATAGAACGCGCCGTCGCGCCTGCGCGTCGCCCGGACCGCCCATGAATAGACCCGCTCGAATTCCTCGTTCACGTCATGGACCGCCGTCACCAGGGGCAGCCGGTTAAGTCGGGCAAAGCGGTGGGCGGCGTCATAATAGACGGCGTGCTGCATCACGCAGAAGACAACCTGCGGCTCAAAGCCCTCCAGCCACCGGGCCATCAGGCGCGAGGACAAGGGCGGCACCAGCCCGAACGCGCGCATCGAGCGCTTCAGGCGGTTGAGTCGGGATTTCTCGAAGCGCTGCCAGGGCAGGCTGAGGCGGCGGTAGGCCACCCTGGGCAGCGGAGTGCCCATCGTCGGGACATGGTGCGTGAGCACGCGCAGCCTGTCGGCGGGGTATCCAGCGAAGAGCCGGTACAGGAGGAGGCCACCCGCGGTGCCGGTTTGGGGGGCCTCGTCCGAGAGTATGAGGACGCGCGGGGCGCCCGTCATTCTTTCCGTGTCAGCAGCCATTCGATGTAGGAGAAGCTTTCGTCCTTGGCTGGCCGCCGGCGGATTTCCCGCACGTCGAAGCCGGCCTCGCGGTAGGGGGCGAGCAGCGCCTCGCATACCGCGTCCGTGTGATGCGTCTCCAGGAAAAACGTGGTGCGCCGGGGCAGGCAGTCGAGCGTGGCCGGCAGGAGCCCGGCCTCGGCGCCCTCCACGTCCAGCTTCAAGACAAGGCTGGTCGGGGAACTTTCGCGGAGCCAGCGGGGGAAGTCGATGCAGGCCACCCTCCGCAGGCTCAGCGGGTCGTCGGGCTCGACAAGACCGCCGCCGATGCCCCCGCCGGAGAACGCCATCGTGCCGTCGAGCACATACACCGCCTCGGCGCGCAATTCGACCTTTGCGACCAGCAGCGCCAGCTGTGCCTCGAGCACCGGCAGGTTGGCGGGATTGGCCTCAAAACAGACGATGCGGGAGCGCGGAAAGGCCCCGGCCGCCAATGCGGAAAAGTAGCCGCAATAGGCGCCGCAATCGACGACGAGCGCGGGCGCGAAGTCGACCGCATCCACGTCGTATATGCGGGTCAGGAATATCTCGTCGAAGACGTCGACCTGGTCGAGGCGATCCAGCTGGACCCGCACCTTCTCCCCCCGCGTCAGGGCGAGGCGGGGGGTGATGAGCCGCCTATCGCCGAGCAGGAGGCGCGCCGCCCGGGCGCCGAACACGCGATTTCGAACGAGGCCCAGGAGCCAGAGTTCGCGGCGGTCCCGCGCGCCAAAGGCGAGCGCCGGGTATTGGCGGACCGACCGGATTTTTCTGAGGAGGCGTTTGAAGGGTTGCATGGCCGGATTGGGAATGAAGGGGGTCAGGATTGTCAGGCCGCGGCGGAAAAGCCAACCTCGGCCAGGAAGCGCCGGGCCATCGCGGGGGGCGAATAGTGGGCGACGGCCCACTCCCGCCCCGCGGCGGCCACGCGCCCAAGGGAGCCGGGATCCCCCGCGATCTGGTCGACGACCGCGCCCGGGTCGTCGAGGTTCACGCCGAAGTAGTGCCGCCCCTTCTCGGGCATGACGGGAAGCAGGGCGCCGTAGCGCTCGAGATCGAGGTGGAACGCGGCGCTTCCCGCGGCAAGCGCCTCCCAGAAGCGCCAGCTGTCCCACTGCACGATCCGCTCGGGGCGCGGGTCGAAACGGGACAGAAAGCTGTAGATTCCCCGGCGGACCCTCGCCTTGTTTCCCCCGACGAGGTACTGGCTGGGGTCCCGCCAGGGCATGGGCGGGATGAGCTCACCGCAGAAGCATGAGGCCGCCTGGCTGTGCTTGAGCCGCTCATAGTAGTCGCGGCAGTGCCGGTGGTTGGTCTGCTCCCACATGAGGCGGTCATAGGGTTCCGAGGGCGCAACGGTGAGGTCGTCGCGGGTCGCGTCCACATCGAGGATGCGCGCGGCCACGGGATCGAATCTCTCGTGGGACCGCACGCGCGCGCCATGCGGGAAGCCGTGCGACGCCCCGAAGTTGATGAGCAGGGTTCGCCTGCGGTCCGCGAACGGCGGCGCTCCGGCGGTCATGCGGAGAATCCGGTGGGACAGGCCCATCACCCAGGGGCGAAGATTGCCGGGGTTCCAGGCGCGCCGGAGGTACTTGCAGCGCAGGATCACGTCAAACTGCCGGAAGGCCGGCTCCCACGAGACGGTCCGGAGCCCGTCGTTTGTGTCCATGTAAACCGTGCGGTAGCGGCGGCCACGCTTGAAGAGGCCCTCCGGCACCTCGCGCCGGATGGGCCGGGATTCACCGAGGAGCACCCAGTTGAACCAGGTGTACGGCAGCACGACGACGTCGCAGTCGTCGGGGAGCACCTCGGGAGTGCGGCGGAAGAGATAATCGTCCCCGTCGGGAGACTGGCGCCAGTAGTCCGCGCTCGAGTAGTAGGGTATGCCCAGCTCGCGCAGGCCCTCGGCAAGGATGATGATGTCGTCCTGCAGGTTGTTCGGCTCGGGGCAGCAGTAGAAATAGACGCGCGGCTGGCTCATGGGGGCGGCCGGAGTTCGCGCGCGGCCCGCGCATGGCCCGCCTCTCGCGCGCGCTCCGTGGCACGCACCCTCGAACCGGCCAGCGCGAGGCGCAGGAAACGCTTCACGCGACTTTCCCAGCCGACAGGTTCGACGGGCACGACGCCGTTGACGACCCAGTGATGCAGCCACTCGGAGTAGGCGTGGCCCTCGACGGCGCGCAGCAGATAGGAGGTCTCGCAGCGCTCCGGCGGAATGAGGTGGCGCACCTTGAGCTGGGGGAACACGCCCTTGCCGAAGCCGATGGCGCAGCCGAAGTACGCGATGTCCGTGTCGCCCCCGTAGGTGAGCTGCCTTCCGTTCAGGTCGAGCTTCAGGCGCGCCGGGTCCTGGGCGCAGTTCGCGCTGTAGGCATCGGCGAGCGCGCGGCGAACGCACATGCCGGCCCCCCAAGGCGTGGAATCATTGTGCCGGGGATCGTTCGACCAGACGGCCTCGCCGCAGGAGCGCTCGGTGAGGTAGCCCCGCCAGAGCGCGGGCGGCGAAACCGCGCCAGGCTCGAAGACCAGCTCGACGTTCCCGCTCCACGACGCGAGGAATGGAAAGTCGCTCCCGATCTGCTGGGCCGCCGCCAGGTAATCGGGCGCAAGGACGTTGTCGTCGTCAACCAGCACGATGAGCTCGCCCCTCGAGGCGGCAAAGCCCGCCAGGCGCGCCGCCGTCAGGCCGAGCCGCCGCTCCTCGATGACCGCGAAGCTCTCCGGCGCGCAGTCGGAAAAGAAGGCCCTGTCGGGAAAGCGCTCAGAGGCGTTGTTGACGATGATGACCTCGACTTGCTGCGGGGCGAAAGTCTGCGCCCTGAGGGCAAGCAGAACGCGGCAGAGGCGGCCGGGATCCGGGTTGTGGGCCGGGATGACCACGGAAACGGAAATCTTCATGGGAGCGCTCACGGCTCAATAGGTGCGCTTCTGGCCCCACGCCACGAGCGGACCCTCAAACCACCTCCATGATGCCGCTGCCGCGATCCACGTGGCGCCGACCGCGATCGCGACGAGCCCCAGCCCCGGGAGGGAATTCAGCGTGAAATCGGGGCCCCCGATCCACCGGATCAACGCGCCTCCCAGCAGGCCGTGCCACAGGTAGATGAAGTAGGAGTGCCGCCCGAGATGGGTTAGGGGCCGAAACTCCAGGAACCGGCTGAGCCCCGGGGGCCGCAGCTTCGCAATAATGAGGACGACCAGGGTGAATGCCATCGCGATCAGAAGATAGCCGTAAAGGGCGAGCGCAGGCGAGCCTTGGGGCGGCTGGAGCAGGTCGAGCCCGCCGAGGAGCGCGAGAGCCAGCGCGAGCCACATGCGCCAATGGTCCCCAAGCCGCTTGAAAAAGGGGGCCGCCGCCTCGCTGCGCACGGCCCAAGCCGCCAGGACGCCGAGCGCCAGCGCGTCCATCCGGAAGGGGGTCAGCACATGCAGGGCGAAATGCCCGCCCGGGTACGCGAGCAGCATGCATCCGCGCGCCAGCTCCGCCAGACCCGCGAGCCCAGCCGCCAGCCAGGGTATGCGCGATCGGGGAATCGCCCGCGCCACCCAGGGCGCCGTGAGGTAGAACTGCTCCTCGANNGATCGCCGCGGCGATCGCGATCAGCGTGACATAGTAGATGGGCAGGATGCGGACCGCCCGGCGCAAGTAGAACACGCTGATCAGCCGCGGGGAATCCCGCTGGTCGATGAGGATGCCTCCGATGAAGAATCCCGAGAGCGTGAAAAACAGGTCGACGCCGGCCCACGACAGCCCGGTGCCGGCGCGCAGCCACCCGAGCCACGAGTGCCTGCCGGGCGGAAGGTACTGCTGGACGAAGTGGAGCCACAACACCATGGCGATCGCGATCCCGCGAAGGCCGTCCAGCGCGTCATTGCNNGCGGAGGATGGGCTGGGAGGTCCGGCGGATTCAATTGTTCGGGCGATCCGTTGGCTACATGAGATGGCCGCGCCGGCCCGGCTGGGGCCCAGGCAAGGGGGTTCTGAGGGCATCACCATGCAGGTTTGGGAGGGCGCTGCGAATTGTTTCAGGCATGGCGGCATTCCGGGCTTGTCCCGGTCTACTGCTCCTTCCTGTAGATCCGGTTCGCGACGCCGACATGGCGCTTTTTCGCCACAAAGTCCGGGGAGAACAGGCTGGCCCGCGGGTCATACATCGCATGGGTCAGGCGGGCCAGGTCTATCACGCTCTGGTAGAGCCCGGCCGTCTGGTATTTCCTGTCCCTCGCCTCCGCCACCGCGCGCACAAAGCCGGGATTGCCTTCCCTGTACTCCGGGGAAAACCACACCAGGAACGGCACCTCGTACATTGCGTTCNNCGTTCGTGGCGATGGCGTCGCTGCGAAACAGGTAGATGTCGGGGGTGGAGTCATACACGTCCTCGGCGTGGTCGCTCACGTAGAGGAGGCAGCTCGCCTCGTGCCTCCGGCTGAGGATCCCGATGATCTGGGCGAGGACGTGGTCGGTGTAGAGGATTGAATTGTCATAGGTCGCGATCAGGTAGTCCTTGGGGGTGCTTCCGCTGAACACGGCGTAGCTCGCCGGGTAGCGGTCCTCATAGCGGACATGGCTGCCGAGGAGATTCACGAAGATGACATGCCTGCCCGGCGCCGACGCCGCCTCCTGGACGAAGGGGAGGAGGCTCCCGTCGTAGGCACCATTCAGGAACAGCCTATGGTCGTTCGACTGGACCAGGGCCGCGATCTCCACGTCGAAGACGCCCTGGTTGTACTGGGCGGAGATCCAATGGGTCGCGTAACCCGCGGCGGAGAAAAGCGGGAACACCGGCATCGAGAACTCGTTCGTGCGGAACATCGACTGAAGCACGGTCTGCGTCCCCACGCTTGGCGAGATGACGTCGGAGAACAGCAGGACCTGGTCGCCCAGCGCCCGTAGCTCCGGGTTGGTTTCGCGGTGATAGCCGTAGAGCGACCAGTGGCGGCGGCTCGCCGATTCCCCGATGACGACCACCATGACCCGTGGGCCGACGGCGCCCGGGACCGGCGCCGCCCCCTTGAACAGCCCAATGTGCTCCGAAACATTCGCATAGGCCTTGATGTAGTACGCATGGGTGACCCGATAATTGTAGTTCGTCACGAGAAGGATCGTGACCGGATGGAACTTGTTGATCCCCACATCCGCGACCGTGAGGGACACCCCGGGCGAAACCTGCGCGGTGTGGAAGACCTGGCGCCCGTATCGGATGGCATTGTGTATCCCGTAGGCGCTCCCGATGGCGCCCAGAAGGATCGCGGCGAGAGCGGCGCGTCGTCGCGGAAAGGGAGACCGATAGTTCACGGCGATGCATGCCGCAAATCCCGCGGAAAGGAGCGCCATCCACGCGACGATGCCGCGAGATGCGAAGGACCGCATGAACCCCGTTGCCTCGCCCGGGCTCGTCTGCATCAGCGCCGCATGGGCGGTGACATCCCAGCGGGCCCCCACCCCGGCGGCCTGGAAGCCGACGACGAGCGTCGCAGCTCCCATGAGGCTCCCTACCGTCAACACCCAGATGCGCGACCACAGCCGGTTCGCCACCAGGGCCGGGGCCAGGAGAAGAAAGGAGACGATCGCCTCGTAGTAGGCGATCGGAGCAAAAAACTTCAGGTCCTCGTGGTTGCGGAAGTAAAGGGTGAGCTCCGGGGCGATCGGCAGGAGAGCGAGCGCCGCCAGGGACAGGAAATAACCGAAGGCGCCTACTTCTGCCAAACGGCGTGGCGGCATGGAATGGCTTTCAGGCTGTGTAATACCCGCTTATGAGGTAAAAGAGCTCGCCAAAACGGGGACCATCGTCAACACGCTTTCGGACGCGTGCATCACTGCATCCCGAGCGCAGGCGCTCCCGCAACGAGGCGCCATTTCACGTGAGCGTCGTCATATTTCATCCGAGCGTCGCTCCGCCCGATCAGCAGGCCGCGCGGGCCCTGTACGAGGCGGGCCAGCTCGACCGGTTCGTCACCACGGTGCGGGACGATCCGTCCAGCATCCTGCAGCGCGCCGCGACCGCTGTCGGGCGCCTCGCCGGGCGGGACCTGCCGGCGCGGTTCCGTCGGCGGGCGGTGACGGAGGTGCCGTTCGAAAAGGTCGAGGCGCATCCCTGGGGCGAATTGCTTCGGCTCGCCACCGGCGCCGTCGACCGCGACGGCCGGCTGACCGACTTTGTCTGGGAGCGAACCGAGATCGGGTTTGACCGGATCGTCGCCCGCGGCCTGCACGCCGGCCTGACCGGGGTCTATGGCTACGAGCACAGCTCCCGCTACACCTTTGAAAGGGCCAGGAGCCTGGGGCTGCGGGTCGCCTATGAGATGCCCGCGCCCGAGCCACGCTTCGTGCAGCGGATCCTCGACTCCGAAATGGAGCGGTTCCCCGAGTTGCGCACCGCCTACCACCGATACACCGCAAAGCGGGACGACCGGCGGATCGCCCGCCGGCGCGCCGAATGGCACAGCGCCGATGTCGTCATCGCCGCCTCCACCTACACGAAGCGCAGCTTCGCCTCCGCCGGCCTCGACGTCGGGAAGGTGCAGATCGTGCCGCTCGGCGCGCCGGCCGCGGCCGCCCGCGACGAAGCCCTGCGCTCCGGGGAAGCCCGGGACGCGCCGCTCACATTCCTCTGGGCCGGCACGTTCGGGATCCGCAAGGGCGCCCACCACCTGCTGGACGCATGGAGGCAGGGGGGCTTCGGACGCCACGCCAGGCTGAGGGTTTTCGGTGCCGTGGAGCTGCCGGGCCGCGTGCTTCATCCCCTTCCCGAGGGCGTCGAACTGGGCGGGTCGATCCCGCGGGCCGAGTTGATGGCGCACTACAGGAGCAGCGACGCGCTCATCTTCCCGACCTTGTGCGATGGCTGGGGCATGGTCGTGACCGAGGCGTGGTCGCGCGGCCTTCCCGTGATCACGACGGACTGCGCCGGCGCGGCCGACCTTCTCAGGGACGGGCAGAACGGGCTGCTCATCCGCGCCGGCGACGCCCGGGCGATCGCCGAGTCGCTCGACTGGTGCCTCGCCCACCGCGGCGACCTGCGGGCGATGCGCGAGGCCGCGCTCGCCACCGCCGAGAACTGGCCGTGGGCCGCCTACCGCACGATGCTGGCCGACGTGCTGCGGCGCGCCAATCTCTTCGGGCCGGGACCATGAGCGCAACGGCTCCCCTCATCTGCCTCATAACGCCGGGCCACGTGGCCTCGACGCCGCGCCTCGTGAAGGAGGCCGACGCGCTTGTCGAGGCCGGCTATCGCGTTCATGTCGTCTTCGGGCGGAATTTCCCGGCGGCGGACGCGCTTGACGCCCCCATCCTGAGGTCGGCGGGCTGGCGCTTCACCCGCGTCGAGCGCCTGGCAGGCGCCGGCGCGGCCGCCCGGAAAATCATGCGCCGGCTCGCGCGGCGGCTCATCGTCCACCCGCGATTTGCCACGGTGAAAATCGCGGCGCGCGCCAACAGCGCCGAGGCGCTGCACCTCGGGCGCGTCGCCGCCCGGGTACCGGCCGCGCTCTACATTGGCCACTGCCTGCCCGCCCTCCCGGCCGCCGCCATGGCCGCAAGACGCCGCGGAAGCGCGTATGGCTTCGACGCGGAGGATTTCCACGACGCCGAGACCGCCGCCGTCCTGAGCGAACAGGCCGAGCGCATTTCCGCGGGCGTGCTGCAGGGCCGCCTGCTGCCCGGATGCGCCCACCTCACCGCGTCGTCTCCGCTGATAAGCCGCCAATACGAGCGGGCCTACGGCGTCCATCCGCGCACCGTGCTCAACGTTTTCCCGCTTTCGCAGGCGCCCGCGACCCCCGTCGACAACGGCCGCATCTCCGAGGGCCGCCCTGCGCGGATCTACTGGTTTTCCCAGACCATCGGCGCGGGCAGGGGCCTGGAGGCGGTGGTGGCCGTGCTGGGCCGCATGCTCGCGCCCGTCGAACTCAACCTGCGCGGCTTCCCGGCCGCCGGCTACGGCGCGCGGCTCCAGGCCCTCGCCATCCGGGCCGGCCTGAAGCGCCCCATCCGCTTCCTTTCGCCGGCTCCGTCGAGCGAGATGGCGCGCCTCGCAGCCGGCACCGACCTCGGCCTCTCGACCGAAGACCGGGTGCCGCTCAACCGCGACCTGTGCCTGACGAACAAGGTATTCACCTACCTGCTCGCGGGCATCCCCCAGCTGCTCTCGGACACCGCGGCCCAGCGCGCGCTCGCGCCCGATCTGGGAGAAGCGGCCCTCCTCGTCGACCTGGGCGAGACGGATCTCGTCGCCGGGAAGCTGGACGATTTCTTCGCGTCCCCCGCGCGCGCCGCCGCGGCGCGCCGAAAGGCCCGGGAACTGGCGGCCGACCGGTTCTGCTGGGACCTTGAGAAATCGATTTTCCTCGATTCCATCCGTTCCATTGCGCCGCACCCGTGAGCGTCCCGGGGTCCGGGGTGGGTCGCGGGAGTCGGGATTGAATCCCGCCGCCGAGCCGAATAGGGTACACCATGCGCGCCAGCCTCCTGTACAATCCTTTCGACCTCGTCGAGAGGCTCGCGACGGCGTCGAGGCNNCGGGGCACGCCCGCTGAAAGGCTGTCCCTGGGCCATATCGACAGCCTGGAGCTGCTCGAGATGCTCCGCGCACACCCGCCGCGGGTGATCCACGACATCGGGGCGAACGTCGGCACGTGGACGTGCCTGGCAAAGTCGCTTTACCCGGACGCGGCGGTCGAGGCATTTGAGCCGCTCGAGGGTCATTTCGCGGGATTCCGGCAATGGACCGCCCCCTGGAAGGACGTGCGGCTGCACGCCGTCGCGCTCGGGCCCAGCGTGGGCACCGTCGCTCTCGAGGTCACGGACTTCTCGGACGCCTCGAGCGTCCTGGCGCTCACCGACGAAGGCCGCAAGACATTCAACATCGCGGCTGCCGGGCGCCGTGAAGTGCCCATGGAAACGCTGGATGGCATGGTCGCCTCCGGGAGGGTTCGCGAGCCGGACCTCATCAAGCTCGACGTCCAGGGCTACGAGCTCGAGGCGCTGAAAGGCGCTGAAAAGTGCCTGCGGGCTGCGCGGGCGGTCATTTGCGAGGTGAGCTTCCGAGCGTTCTATGAGGGGCAGGCCCTGTTCCCCGACGTGCTCGCCTACCTCGGAGGGCGCGGGTTTTCCCTATACGCATTTGGATCCAGCCTGAATCCCGGCGAGCCGCTGGCCCAGGCGGACGCGCTTTTCCTCAAGCCGTGAGGCCGGGGCGCCCATGAGCCATCCATTGACCGGCCTGCGCGGGTCCCGGATCTGGAGCCGCCTGAGCGACCTTCGCTTCCTCCACAGGAACCGTGCTCGACGCAGGTTCCTGGCCGGCTTCATCGGGAAGGATGACCTGGTCTTCGACATCGGGGCGAACGTCGGACACTACACGCTCATGGCAAGGAGCCTCGGCGCCGTCGTCGTGGCCGTTGAGCCCCAGGCGGAGCTGGCGGCGCAGCTCCGACGCCGCTTTGGCGAATCCCCGGGGGTGCGCGTGCTCCAATGCGCCGTGGGTTCATCGGCGGGAACGGCCACGCTCCGCAAGACGTCCGGCCTCTCGGAGGCGGCCTCGCTGCGCAGCGACGCGGGCGAATTGAGCCGCTTTGCGGGCGGCGACGCCTTCTCGCTCTCCGAATCGGTCGAGGTGGTGACGCTTGAGCAGCTGATCGCGGCCCAGGGCAGGCCGGATTTCTGCAAGATTGACGTTGAGGGCCACGAGGGCGCTGTGCTGGAGGGGCTCGGGACCGCCATCGCCGCGGTGAGTCTTGAGTTCAACCGTGAGTACAGGGAGGACACGGTCCGCTGCCTGGCGCTGTTGTCGGCGCTCGGTCCCTATCGATTCAACTACGCGCTGGGAGAAGACAGCCGCCTGGCTGAGCCGGCGTGGCTCGATGCGGAGCAAGTCGGGGCCGCCATCTGGGACCGTCCGGACCCGCTCCTTTGGGGCGACATCTACGCGCGAATCGAATCCCATCCAGGGCCGACGGCGCGCGCGGCCCGCTCCGGCGCCCCTGCGAGACCATGAGCAAGCCCCTCCGGATATTTCTCTGCTGCCAGCAGGACCTTCGGCCGCATCCCGTTCCCGCGTACCGTTTCTGGGCCGCGTCGTTCCGCGCCGCCTTCGCGGAGGAGGGGCACACCTGCCTCGAGGCCCCCGGGTGCGACTGGGCGGAGGGCCTGACGGCCCAGCCTGCCGAAACCCACGCCGCGTGGCGCGAGGCCACCTGGCAGCGCGCTGTCGGCTGGATACGGCGCGAGCACGCCCAGCGCCCGATCGACCTGTTTCTCTCGTACCTTTATCCCGGCCAGGTGCTTTCCGGGGGGGTCGCCGAGCTGCGCGCCATCGGGATCCCGTGCGTCAACTATTTCTGCGACAACGTGCGCCTTTTCCGCCGGGCCCCGGGGGAATTCAGCGGATTCGACCTGCATTGGGTTCCCGAGGCGGCCGCGCTGGACCTCTACCGGCGCGCCGGGTTGCCCTTTGTCCACGCCCCCATGGCGTGCTGGGTGGCGCCGCAATGGCGCGTGCCCCCGGCGGACGGGAGCCTTCCCCCGACCTTTGTCGGCACGCGCGACGAGCAGCGCGAGCGGCTCTTCGCCCGCGCGTTCAAGCTCGGCCTGAACATGGACCTGCGGGGCGTCGGGTGGGCCGGCGAGGCCGCGCCATGGGCCGATCCGCCGTCGGGCCGGGGGTTGAGGCTCCTCGCCCACCAGTGGGAATACGCGGGCCGCCACGGTGTTTCCGCGCTCGCGCGGAAGTTCGCGCAGAGGCTCCTGCCGCCCGAGCCCGTCGTCTGGGACTTCGCCTCGAGGGCGAGGGGTCCGGCCACGGGCGAAGACTACTGGAACGTGCTGCGCGAATGCCGCGTGTGCATAGGCGTGAACCGGTATCCGAGCCCGCGCCGGCCCGTCGACCGGCCCGACCGCTACTCAAGGCTCCGCGACATCGAGGCCCCCATGGCAGGGGCCGCATACCTCACTGAATCCGCACCCGGGCTGGAGGGGCTCTATGAGATAGGCCGGGAGATCGAGGTTTACCGGGACGCCAGCGAACTGGCCGCAAAGGTGGCCGCGCTGGAAGGCGACGCGCCGCGGCGCCGCAAGCTGCGCGAGCTCGGGCAGCGGCGGGCGCTGGCCGAGCACGGCATCGCGCACACGATAAGGAGGATCGCGGAGCGGATCGGCATCGCGTGACGCGGGCCGGGGCGCCGGAAAGCCCGTCAGTGGAACGCCCGGCGGTTGTCCAGGGCGCTCTTCAAGGTGACGGAATCGGCGTAGAGCACGCCGCCGCCGCTTGGGATTCCGAAGCCGATCCGCGTCACGCGCACGTCGCGGTCGGAGGGAAGGCGCTCCTGGAGGTAGTGGCACGTCGCCTCACCCTCCACGTCGTTCGGCAGCGCGAGCACGATCTCGTCGATCTCGCCGGCCACGACGCGCGCGATGAGGCTCGAGATATTGAGGTCGTCGGGCCCCACCCCGTGCAGCGGCGAAAGCTTCCCGTGGAGGACATGGTATCCCGACCTCCACGATCCGCTCCTCTCGATCGCGACAAGGTCGGGCACGTGCTCGACGACGCAGACCGAGCGCTGGTCGCGCCTGGGATCGGCGCACACGGAGCACAGGGTGTCCTCGCTCAGGTTGCCGCACCGGCTGCACCGGTGGATTGACCGCGACGCCTCCCCCAGCGCCTCGACGAGCGTCGCGAGCTGGTCCGGCTTGCCGACAAGCAGGTGGAGCGCGATCCGCTCCGAGGAGCGGTACCCTACCCCCGGGAGTTTCCGAAGGGCCTCCTGAAGCCTGTCAAAGGCGGTCGTCACGCCGGTCAGAAGATGCCCGGCATCTGGAATGCCGACGTGACCTTCTGCATTTCGCTGTCGTTCAATTCCTTGGCCTGCTTCGCGGCATCCTGTACGGCGGCGAGGACGGTGTCGGACACCAGCTTCGGATCCTCCCTGAGGAACTCCGGGTCGAGCGTGAGCGAGAGGAACCTGCCTGAGGCGTTCACCTTGATCCTCACGGCTCCGCCCCCCGCCGCGACGTCGATCTCGCGGGCCTCCAGCTGTGCCTGGAGCGTCTCGATGGATCGCTGCATCTTCTGCGCCTGTTTGAGGAGTTTTCCAACGCCGGGCATGGGGGGATGTTTGCGAGTCGACGGGGAAATAACGAGGCGTTTTTGCGAAAAATTTCCGCGAGACCGCAGGCCCCGCGGCCTCGACTCGATCCGCGACCGAGGCGCCGGGCGCCGCGGGGCCTCCCCGTCCGAAATACGCTCCCCTGAAGGGTTGCGCAGTGGGCGACGCGTAGTTGTTATCTTGATTCGGTAGGGTGCCACCCCGACCGACCCCATGGGCGACCCAATCTGGTCCTTTGTCGTCGCTGCCCGCAGAAGCGACGGGGCGAAGCATTTTCAAAAGCCATGTGCGGCATCGCCGGATTCGTAGACCCCGGCGCACCCGCCGGGGCCCGCGAGGAGGCGGTTCTGCGGATGTGCTCGGCGATGATCCACCGGGGCCCCGACGACTCGGGCATCGCCTCCGCCGGGCCGGCCACGATCGGAATGCGGCGCCTCGCCATTTTCGACCCCGCGAACGGCCACCAGCCCATGACCACGCCGGACGGGCGGCACACGCTCGTTTTCAACGGAGCCATCTACAACTTCCGCGCGCTCCAGGCGGAGCTGGAGTCCGCGGGATGGGCGTTCCGCACGAGGTGCGACACGGAGGTGCTCCTTGCGGCCCTCGCGCAGTGGGGCGAGGGCGCGCTCCCGCGCCTGCGCGGAATGTACGCCTTTGCACTGTGGGACTCAGCCGAGGAGTCGCTCTTCGCCGCGCGGGATCCATTCGGGATCAAGCCCCTTTACTTCAGCCGCGAGGGCGACCGGCTTCTATTCGCCTCCGAGGTGACGGCGCTGGTCGCGTCGGGCGCCAAGGGCGCGGAGATCGATCCCGTGGCCGTGGCGGACTATCTCGCCTGGCTCGCGGTGCCCGCTCCGCGGACGATCTACCGAGGGATCCTGAGCCTCCAGCCGGGTGAATGCCTCCGGTTCCGCCGCGGCAAGCTCGATGTCCGCGCGGCCTGGACGTTCCGGTCCATTCCCGACGATGCCGCGCCGTGCGCCTCGCGCGAGGAGTTCGTGCGCGGCCTGCGCGGGCACCTCGACGACGCGATCCGTGCCCACATGATTGCCGACGTGCCGGTGGGGGCATTCCTGTCGGGCGGCCTGGACTCGGCCGTGGTCGCCGGCCTGATGTCGCGCGCGGCGGGGAGCCCGCTTCGGACCTTCTCGATCGGCTTTGAGGAGGACAGCTTCTCGGAGGCGGGTGATGCGGAGGCGAGCGCCCGGCACTTCGGGGCGGTCCACCACACGCGCATCGTGACCGGCGCCGAGGTGGCGCGCGACCTGGACAGGTTCATCTCCGCGTGCGACCAGCCTACGGGCGACGGCGTCAACACCTACTACGCGAGCCAGACCGCGCAGGCGGGCGGCGTTAAGGTCGCCCTCTCGGGGCTGGGGGGCGACGAGCTGTTCGGCGGCTACCCCTCCTTCCGCACCGTCCCGGCGCTCGCCCGCCGGCTGCCTCTTTGGCGGAGCCTTCCCGCTCCGCTGCGCTCGTTGCTGGCGGACTCCCTGGGCCTCGGGGGGACGCGGGCCCGCAAGCTCTCCGATTTCCTTCGCAACGCGGGGGACCCCCATGAGCTCGCGGCGCTGCAGCGGCGCGTGTTCTCGGAGGGGAGGCGCCGGGCCATGCTGGCGCCCGACGTCGTCGCTCAGATCGAGGGATCCGCGCCGTTTCATCCCCGCCTTGCGGCGATGCGCGGCGACGTCGGCGACGACGACCTGTTTTCCCTCGTGAGCGCCTGGGAGATGCGCACCTACATGGCCGATGTCCTCCTGCGCGACAGCGACGTCATGAGCATGCGCCATTCCCTGGAGCTGCGGGTCCCGTTCGTCGATCGTCCGCTGGTCGAGTGGCTATGGCGCCAGCCGGCCCGCTTCCGGGAGGATCGCGACCGCCCCAAGTCGGCGCTCGCCGAGGCCACCGCGGACATCCTGCCGCCGGGCATGGCCGGCCGCAGGAAGCGCGGATTCACGCTTCCCTTCCCCGTGTGGATGCGCCGGGAGCTCCGCCCGTTCCTCGAGGATACGTTCACCCCCTCCAGCATCGGAAGGTCCGGCCTTTTCTCGGCCCGCCCGATCCAGGCGCTATGGAGGGGATTCGTGTCCGGCGCCGGGGGCCGCGAGTGGTCGCGCGTCTGGAGCCTGGCCGTCCTCATCGCATTCGTGAACCTGAAGCGCCCGGGTCAACCGGCCCTGGGAAACCCGGCGCGCTGAGCCGACATGGACTCCCTTCTCCTCACCCCCGATCTCTTCAGCGGCGACGGCGGGATCTCGCGCATCCTCCGGCTCTACCTCAAGGCCCTGTGCGAGCTCTCGGGCGATGGCGAGGTGGTGCGCCTGGTGTCGCTCAACGACAGGNNCGGATCGTCTGCGGGCACATCGCGCAGCTGCCCCTCGCGTGGGCCGTGTCAAAGATGTGGCCGGGCAAGTCCTATTACCTGGTCGCCCACGGAATAGAGGTTTGGAGGCCGTTCACCTTCCTCGAGCGCCGGGCGCTCGGGGGGGCCCGCCTTGTCCTCTGCGTGAGCGAATTCACGCGGAACCAGCTGCTGCAGCACTGCCGCATCCCGCGCGAGCGCACGGCCGTGATTCCCAATGCGCTCGATCCCCGCCTCGACCCGCCGTCGCCGGGCCCCCCGCCGGCGGCTCCGCCGGTGATCCTTGCGGTGTCCCGCCTCTCGATCGCCGACAGCTACAAGGGGATCGACCACCTCATCGCTGCGATGCCGGCCGTCCTCGCCCAGATTCCGCAGGCGCGCCTGCGGATCGTGGGGCGGGGAGACGGGCTTTCGGGCCTGCAGGCGCGCGTCCGGGACCTCAACGTCGGCAACGCGGTCGAGTTCGCCGGCTACGCCGGGGACTCGGAGCTCCCTGACGAGTTCGCAAGGTGCCGCCTGTTCGCGCTGCCAAGCCAGAAGGAGGGCTTCGGCCTGGTCTACCTCGAGGCCATGGCGCACGGCAGGCCCTGCCTCGGGGCGCGGGCGGGCGGCGCGCCGGAGGTCATCACCGGCGACACCGGGGTGCTGGTCGAATATGGCGACGTGGCCGCCATCGCGGCAGCGATCGTCGCCGCGCTCCGCAGGGACTGGCCGATCGAGCCCCTTCTCGAGCGCGCCAAGATGTTTTCCTATTTGCGGTTCAAGGAGCGCTTCGCCTCATTGATGATGGCATGAGTGGTAACCCCGAAAGTCCCGCGGCCGCGCCACCCGAAGACGACCTCATCATCGAGGCAGGCGGCTCCAGCGCCCATTACTGGAGGGACGTGTGGCGTTACCGGGACCTCCTTGTCTTCCTGACGCAGCGCGACATCAAGGTTCGCTACAAGCAGACCGCGCTGGGAATCGGCTGGGTCGTGATCCAGGCCGTGACCCAAAACATCGTGTTCACGTTCGTCTTCGGAAAGGTCGCCGGGATGTCCTCCGGGGGCGTCCCCTATCCCCTCCTGGTCGCGTCCGCCCAGCTCCCCTGGCAGTTCTTCGCCGCCGCGCTCTCCGGGTCGAGCGCGAGCCTGGTGTCGAACGCCAACCTGATTTCCAAGGTGTACTTCCCCCGGCTCATCATCCCGCTTTCCTCGCTTGGCGTCGCGACCGTCGATTTCCTGGTCGTGCTGGTCCTTTACGTCGGTGCGTCGATCTGGTTCGGGAGGATCCCGTCGTGGCACTGGGCCCTGCTCCCCGCCTTCATGCTGGCCGCGCTCGTGCTGGCCTTCGGGGCGGGCATCTGGTTCACCGCCCTCAGTGTCAAGTATCGCGATTTCAAGTACATCGTGCCCTTCATCATCCAGGTGGGCGTGTTCGTCTCGCCCGTGGGGTACAGCGCGAGCGTTGCCCCCTCCTGGAGCACCCTGCTTGACCTCAATCCCCTCACGGGGGTGATCGACGCGTTCCGCTGGTGCCTGCTGAGCGACGGCCAGCCCTTCGACCTGCACGGCATCGGATTCTCAATCGTGATTTCCGCGATATTGACGCTCACCGGCCTGCGGTACTTCCGCAGGATGGAGCGGACGTTCGCCGACGTCATCTGACACCGAGCCATGCCCGGCGATACCATCATCACGGTCGAGAGCCTCTCGAAGCGCTACCTGCTCGGGCACCAGCTCGACGACACCCTCAGGGACCGGATGGCCCGCGGGATCCGGTCCGCGGCGCAGTGGATGCGCCCAGGGTCGGCCAAGGGCGGCCGAACGGTCGAGGAATTCTGGGCGCTGAAGGACGTCTCGTTCGAGCTGAAGCGCGGGGAGGTGCTCGGCATCGTGGGCCGGAATGGCGCGGGGAAGTCGACGCTGCTCAAGATCCTCTCGAGGATCACCGAGCCCACCAGCGGGCGCATCCGGATGCGCGGCCGCGTGGCGAGCCTCCTAGAGGTCGGCACCGGCTTCCATCCCGACCTGACCGGACGGGAGAATGTCTACCTCAACGGCGCGATCCTGGGGATGAGCCGGGCGGAGATCACCCGCAAGTTCGACGAGATCGTCGCCTTTTCAGAGATAGAGCGGTTCCTCGACACGCCGGTGAAGCATTACTCGAGCGGGATGTACGTCCGCCTCGCCTTCGCGATCGCCGCGCACCTGGAGCCCGAGATCCTGATCGTCGACGAGGTGCTCGCCGTCGGCGACGCGCAGTTCCAGAAGAAATGCCTCAACAAGGTCAGCGAGGTGACCCGAAGCGACGGGCGCACGGTGCTGTTCGTCAGCCACAACAGCGCCGCCCTCCAGAGCATCTGCAGCGTCGGCATCTGGCTCAGCCAGGGAAAGCTCGCGGGGCAGGGCCTGATCAACGAATGCCTGGCGGCGTACCTGCACACGGGCAGCCACCAGGCCGACTTCCCCCCTCCCGCCGTGGCCAGGCCGTTCATCACGTCGGTGCGGGTCGACCCCCGCAGCCTCGCCGAGGGCCGCGTCGAGATCAACGTCGGGTTCAAGTCGCCCTTTCGCCTCTCGCCACCGGTGGTGGGGATCACGATTTCCTCAAAGTTTGGGTATCCCATCGGCGGCAGCAACGGACGCATGGCCGGCGACTCATGGAAGCCGCAGCCGGCCCTCGAGGGCGTCGTGACCGCGAGCCTCGATCACGTCCCCCTGCACAGCGACACCTACCTTCTCTCCGTCTATCTCGGCGACGCCACCATGGACTACGACCAGAAGATCGACGTCGTTGAGTTCGACTACGTCTCCCCCCGCTTCCACCCCCAGATGCCGCCCCTGCAGGTGATCGGGCAGGGCGACTTTGAGTGGCGCTGGTCGATAAGGGCGGACTGAAGGACGTCCGCCTAGTCCGGGCGCCGCGGCGGCCCGAATCAATCCGGCGGCCAAACACCACTGAGCACCAATTACCACCTGGGACAGGCGCTCCGCTGGCCGATGGAGCGGCTGATGCGGATGCGCTGGTTTCCGCTCATGCGCACGTTCCGGCTGCGGTCAAGCTGGCTGTATGACGTCTGCCGAATCGCGGGCACCCGGGACTTCAGGACGCTCCTCGACGTCGGCGCCAACGTCGGCCAGACGGCGGGAGCCATGGCCGCCTACTTCCCGGATGCCGTCATCCATTCATTCGAGCCGGTGGCCGAGACGTTTCTCGCCCTGCAACGCAATGCCCGGCGCTGGCCCAACGTGCGTGCGCACAGGCTCGCGCTAGGAGGAACGCGCGGAGCCCGCGACATCGAGATCCGGGAGAACTCCGAACTGAACAGCCTGGCGCCTGCCTCGGAACCGGGGGCCCAGTCCCGCGTGGAGAGGGTCGACGTCGCGACGTTGGACGAGTTCTGCCGGGAGGAGGGAATCGAGACGATCGACGTCCTCAAGACGGACGCGCAGGGCACCGACGTGGATGTCCTTGCCGGCGCCGACGGCCTGATCTCGGGCGGGCGGGTCGCGTTCGTCTATGCCGAGGTGAGCTTTCAGCCGGACGACCGGGCCAACACCCATTTCGACGGGCTGAACGAACTGCTGGTCTCCCGCCGTTTCCGCCTGTTCGGCTTCTATGAGCAATTCGGCGGGGCTCTCGGGGGGGAGGGCTACCTCCAGTTCTGCAACGCCCTGTATGTCCACCCCGGGGCGCTGAAGCATCGCTTTCGCCCGCCCGGACAGCAACGATCGGCCTGAACGGACGTGAAGCCGCCACCCATCCGCCCCAAAGTCCCGGAGAGGGCCCAGAAGCCCGGATCCGAATGACCCTCAAACAACGCATGGGCCGCTGGCTCGTTCGCAGGCTGCACCTCAACCCCGGGCTCCTGATGGAGATTCGCTTCGAGGTCAGGTGCCGGCTGGGCCGGGCGAAGAACGCCTTCAGCCCGGCCTATCACCGCAAGATTAGGCGGATGCGGGGCGAAAAGGGCCTGAGCCTGAACGTCGGCAGCGGCGGCAGGGGCGTCCCTGGATGGCTGAACACGGATGCCGTGGGCCACCCGTCGGACCAGACCTTCATCTGCGATGTCCGCCGGGGAATTCCCCTGAGCGACGGCAGCGTGGCCCGGATCTTCGCGGAGCACCTCATCGAGCACCTGGGTTTCGCGACCGAGCTGCCGGAGGTGCTCCGGGAATTCCACCGGGTGCTCGGGCCCGGGGGCCGGGTGCGGATCATCGTGCCCGACGGGCGCCGTTTCGCCGAGGCTTACGTGCGAAACGACCGCGCCCTCTGGGCGCAGCTCGGCTTCGACCCGCTTCCCGCCGACATGCCGACACCCATGGCGATGCTCAACCATGTTTTCCACCAGGGCGGCGAGCATCATTTTACCTACGACTGCGAGACGCTTGGATGGGCCCTTGGGAGGGCGGGCTTCGCCGACGTCCGCAGGTGCGCCTTCGGGGAGTCCGCCGACCCGCTTCTCGCGATCGACCGCCGCGAGCACGCCCCGTACTCCCTCTATGTCGAGGCGATGAAGCCGTGAGAATCCTGCTCACCGCCGACCCCACCCTGCCCGTCCCGCCCGCAGGCTATGGCGGGATCGAGCGCATCGTCGACGCGCTGGCGCGCTGCTTTCGCAAGCAGGGGCATGCCGTCGGGCTGGTCGCCCACGCGGGCTCCACATGCGCGGTCGACGAGCTCTTCGGCTGGCCCGGCGGCGGCGCGCCGCGCAACTCGATCGCCCTCCTGCGCGCCGCCAGGCGGTTTCGGCCCGACGTGCTGCACAGCTTCTCGCGCCTGGGATATCTCTTCCCCCTGCTTTTCGGCCCGCTTCCCAAGGTCATGTCATACCAGCGCCACACCGGCGGGAGCCAGATCGCATGGGCCTCGCGGCTCGCGGGCCGGTCCCTGCGTTTCACCGGGTGCAGCGAATACATCTGCGCGATGGGCCGGCCATCCGGCGGTGAATGGCGCGCGATCCACAACTTCATAGAGCTCGAGAAGTTCACGTTTGTCCCGCGCGTGCCGCCGGACGCGCCCCTGGTCTTCCTCAGCCGCATCGAGTCGATCAAGGGCCCCGACATCGCCATCGACATCGCCCGGCAGAGCGGCCGCCGGCTCATCCTGGCCGGCAACCGCGCCGACTCGGGCCCCGAGCGCGACTTCTGGGACCGCCGAATAGCGGGCCGCATCGGCTGCGACGGCGTCGAATGGGTGGGCGAGGTCGACGATGTCCAGAAGAACGAGCTGCTTGGGCGCGCGGCGGCGCTCGTCGTGCCGATCCAGTGGGACGAGCCGTTCGGCATCGTCTTCGCCGAGGCCCTGGCCACCGGCACGCCGGTGATCACGTGCGCACGCGGGGCCACCCCGGAGATCATCGAGCCGGGACGGACGGGATTCTTTGTCAGCGACGCGGCCGGGGGCGCCTCGGCGGTGGGACGCCTCGGGCAGATCGATCGCTTCTGGTGCCGGCGCTCGGCCGAGTCCCGATTCAGCCGCGATTTCTGCGCGGGGCAGTACCTGGAACTCTACCGGGGAATGGAGCGATGACGGCACGGCCCATAGCCAAGCCGCTCGATCGCTACACCGACATAGGCGAGCTTAGCATGAAGGTGCGGTCCGCCATCAGGCGGCTGGTCACCCCGTTGGCCGTCGTGCTGACGCTCGAGGCGCTCTACCTGGCCTACGCCGGCCGTCCCGGCGCGGGGGCTTTCGCCATGATCGGCGCGGGAACCTGCATCGCGCTGGCCGTCTGGAGCCGGGGGGCGATCGGCCTGCCGCTCCTGCCGATAATCATCATCCAGAACCTGGTCATTTACGGCGTGCCGATCGCGGCCGGCCACGAGAACATAACGGTCTATCCCCCGGGGTTCGTCTTCAGCGCCGGCTTCGAGGTGCTTCTCTTCAATGTCGCGATTGCCCTCGCGTGGAAAATGGGGATGCAGGTCCTTCATCCGTCGGCCCCGGTAAGCTATGCCCTGCACGAGTTCAACCGGGCGGGGGCCAAGGGCTGGGCGCGCCTCGGCTTTGCGATGATCGTCGGCGCCACCGCGTTTGAGGTCCTGCAGGGCCTCGACCTCCTCGGCGCGCTCTATGCCGTGATCCCGAGCGGATCCGACTCGATCCTTTACGCGCTCGTTTCGGTGGTGGGCGCCTGCGGCTTCTTCCTGGTCTCGCTGATCATCGGCGGAGACGAGGCGTCGTTCATTGAAAAGGCCGTTTTCTGGGTGCTTCTCGTCGCGAACGCGATGATCTCCGCGTCGGATTTCCTCCTGGGCTCGGCGGCGGCGAACCTCATCACCGTGGCGATCGGGTTCTTCTGGAGCAGCGAACGCGTGCCCTGGCGCTACCTGACGGTCGCGATGCTGGCGCTGTCGTTCCTGAACACCGGCAAGGCGACGATGAGGGCCCGCTATTGGGGTACCGACGACGCGCCGGTGACCCACCGGACCTTCGCGCAGCTGCCGGCGTGCTACGCTGAATGGGCATCGGTGAGCTACAATGCCATCCTGGAGAATGACACCGCGAAGACCCTGGCCACAAACGACAACCCGCTGCTGGCCAATAAGAACCAGACACTCCTTGACCGGATAGACAACCTTCAGAACCTGCTCTTCGTCATCGATGCGATCAAGACGAACCACATCAAGCCCCTGGAGGGCAAGACCTACTCGCTGATCCCGCCCCTCCTGGTTCCACGGGTCCTCTGGCCGGACAAGCCGCGCAGCCACGAGGGCCAGATCCTGTTGAATGTGCATTTCGGGCGGCAGGACCTTGAATCGACCTTCACGACCTACATCGCCTGGGGCCTGCTGCCCGAGGCCTATGGCAATTTCGGGCCCATCCTGGGCTCGCTCGGCCTAGGCGCGTTCCTCGGGTTTCTGTTCGCCTGGATAGAGAACATCACCGCCCGGAAGCTGCTGGTCTCGATGGAGGGGTTTCTGTGCCTCAGCCTCCTGATGAACCTGATGAATTCCTTCGAAATGGTCGCGAGCGTCCTGGTGACCTCGACCTTCCAATCGTTTGTGGTGATCGTGGCGGCGAGCCTGCCGTTCGTGCACCGGACGGTGGATCCACGGCCCGAGCCCGACGACAGTTGAAAGACACGCATCGGCAAACGCGTCCCAGCCAGGGAGCCCTTTCGGGTCTCGCGCGCGTGCTCACGCTGGGGTGGTCGCACACGCCGCGGGGCCGCCTGCTGCTGCGCCGCGCGGTCGCCCGGGTGATCCGCTCGGCATTGCGGCTCCGGAGCCGGGCCCTCCCCCGCAACGCCGTCACCTCGGTGCTCGTCGTGGCCCCGCACCCCGACGATGAGGCCTTCGGGTGCGGCGGCACCGTCGCCCGCCTGGTTCGGGACGGCGCCTCGGCACACGTCGTCTTCGTCACCGACGGCAGCGCCTCGCATCCCGGCCATCCCTCCGTCACGGCTCTCGACATCGCGGGTCGCCGCAGGGCAGAGGCGCGGGTGGCGACGGGCATACTCGGGGTCGACTGGGATCGTGTGTCGTTCCTGGACGCGCCGGATGGAACGCTTGCCCGTCTCGACGGCGGCCATGCGCGCGCGATCGAGGAAAGGATTGCCGGGATGCTGGAGCGCCTCGCTCCCGAGGTGATCCTGATGCCGTGCCGGCGCGACGGCAGCACCGAGCACGACGCCGCGTTCGCGCTGGTCGCGGGTGCGCTCCAAAGGGCGAAGCTCATGCCGAGAATATTCGAGTTCCCGGTCTGGTCGTGCTGGAATCCGCTCATGCTGCTTCGGCCCATGATAACGTGTCGGCGGATATGGCGGGTCGACCTTCGCGAGGTGCGGGACGTGAAGGCCCGCGCGATGGCCTCGTATTCCTCCCAGACAGACCCCATCCCCCCGGAGACCTCCCCGGCGCTTCCCCTGGGCTTCGCCTCCCTGTTCCTCGGGCGCGAGGAGTTCCTTTTCGAGACATGACGGACCCGACGCCTCGCCCCCCCCGAAAGGTCCTGATCGTTTCCCCGCATTTTCCGCCGGTCAACGCGCCGGACATGCAGCGCATCCGGCTGGCGCTGCCCTACCTCAGGGCCCTCGGATGGGAACCCGTGGTCCTGGCCGTCGCACCCGACCTGGTCGAGGGCGGCGTGCTCGAACCCCTCCTTGAGCAGACCTATCCCGCCGATATCCGCGTCATCCGGGTGCGCGGAATCCCGCAGCGGGCCACCCGCCTGGTGGGCGTCGGCAGCCTTTGGCTGCGCTGCGGCCGGGCGCTGCGGGCCGCCGGCGACAGGCTGCTTCGCGGAGAAAGGTTCGACCTGGTCTTCTTCAGCACGACGCAGTTTGACGCCTTCACGCTCGGGCCGCGCTGGAAGGCCATGTTCGGTCTGCCCTACATCCTCGATTACCAGGACCCCTGGAT
>PLKS01000062.1 GCA_003140665.1 Opitutaceae bacterium | reverse complement strand
CGCGGAAGAGATGCCGGATGAGGTGCCGCTGCGGCGGGTACCCGAACTCGCGGCGGACCGCCAGCTCGGCTTCGGCGAATCCCGTGAAATCCGCGTGCCGCGCGAACTGGATCGCCTCGGCCTGGGGCGTGAAGCTCTGGACGACGACCTCGCCGGCCCGGTCCCCCCTGCCCGCCCGCCCTGCGACCTGGACGAGGAGCTGGAACGTGCGCTCGTTCGCGCGAAAGTCCGGGATGTGCATCGAGAGATCGGCGTCCACCAGGCCCACGAGCGTCACGTTGGGAAAATCGAGGCCCTTCCCTATCATCTGGGTCCCGACGAGGACGTCGATTTTCCCCCTGCGGAAATCGCCCAGTATCTCGCGGAAGCGGTTCTTTCTGGTCATCGTGTCCGTGTCCATCCGCTCGATCCGCGCCCGGGGAAGCACCCGCCTGACCGCCTCCTCGACGCGCTGGGTCCCGAGCCCGCGCCACCGGATGTCCGGCGCCCCGCACCGGGTGCAGCGAACCGGGGCCGGGCGCTGCTCGCCGCAAAGGTGGCACCTGAGCGTCTCGTCCGAGCGGTGGTACGTCATCGAGACGCTGCAATGGGGGCACTCCTCGACGCACCCGCACTTCCGGCACTGCATCGACGACGAGTAGCCGCGGCGGTTGATGAAGAGAATGGTCTGCTCCCGAAGCTCGAACCTCGCCTGCATCGCCTCCACGAGGGCGCGCGACAGCGACGTGACCCCGCGCTGGCGCATCACCTCGATGCGCATGTCGACCACCGTGAACGACGGGAGGCTGCGGGAGTCGACCCGCTGGGTGAGCCTGAGGAGGCGGTACTTCCCGGCGACGGCGTTGGCGTGGCTCTCTAGCGACGGCGTCGCCGAGCCAAGAAGGCACTGGGCGCCGCACAGCCTCGCGCGCATGACCGCGACGTCACGGCCATGGTAGCGGGGGCTCTCGTCCTGCTTGTAGGCGGGCTCGTGCTCCTCGTCCACGACGACGAGCCGCAGGTTGCGCACGGGGGCGAAGACCGCGGACCTGGCGCCGACGGCGACGCGCACGTCGCCGGAGGCGAGCGCCAGCCAGCCGTCGAGCCGCTCGCCCTCGCCAAGGTGGCTGTGCCAGACGACGCAGCGGTGCCCCGGGGCGATGGCCTCGAGCCTCGACCGCAGGCGCGCGACCGTCTGCGGCGTGAGGGCGACCTCGGGAACGAGGAGGATTACGCCGCCCCCCGACTCGAGGGCGGCCTGGATGGCGCGAAGGTAGACCTCGGTCTTGCCCGAGCCCGTGATCCCGTGGAGGAGCGTCACGCCGAACTTCGCGGCGGCCACCGGGCCGGCAAGGGCCTCCACGGCGGCCGCCTGCTCGGCGTTGAGGGCGTGGGGCTGGGCGGCCACCAGCTCGCCGTGCGCCCGGTCGTCGACGTAGCCCTCGCGCTCGATGCGCGTGACGTCCTCGCGCAGGATTCCGCGGGCCACGAGCGCCCCCACGGATGCCGCCGAGGACCCGGTGCGGGAAAGGAGGAGGCCCTTGGGCTGAGGCCGGATCTGCCCCTCGAGGAATGCGTAGAGCCGGGCCTGGGCGGGGGCCTTTCGCGAAAGGGCGGCAAGCTCCTCCCGGGGCATTTTCCTGGCGACCGAGAGGAAGCGCCCCTCCTTCACCCGCGCGCCCCGGCGCACGGCCGCCGGTATCATCGCCTCGATGACCGAGTCGAGGGGGGCCGCATAGTAGACGGACATCCACCGGGCGAGCTCGAGCAGGTCGGCCGTGAGCGCGGGGAACGGGTAGACGACCTGGACGAGCGACTTGAGCCGGTCCAGAGGGAAGTCACTCGGCGGCCCGACGGCCCCGATCACCCCGAGCCGCATGGCGTGGCCGACGGGGACCCTCACCAGCGAGCCAACGGCGGCCGACGCGCGCATCGAATCCGGCACCTTGTAGTGCAGGAGCTTGTCGAATCCGGCGAGGGGATGGACTCCGACGATCATTCGGGGAAGCGCGATTGAGCTCGGACCCTGGAGCGCGCGCAATCCCCCTTTGCGCGCGCCAAGGGATCGAATTGACAGCACCGCCCCCCGCGGGCGACATTCACCGCCGTGAGCATCCCCTCAGCCCGGGAAACATTCAGGAAGTTCCTCGCTCAAAAGGGCCTCCGGGTGACCAGCCAGAGGCTGGCCATATTCGACGCGGCGTTTGCCCGGACGGAGCACTTCACCGCCGAGCAGCTCCTCGACTACGCCAGGTCGATCGACGACTCCGTGTCGCGCGCCACCGTCTACCGGACGCTTCCCATCATGACCAAGAGCGCGCTCCTGAGGGAGATCGACATCGGCAGCGGAGAGAAGTTCTACATGCCGAACTCGGCGCCCAACATACAGATCGCACAGGTGGTCTGCATCGATTGCGACCGGATCTTCGAGATCAGCGCCCCGTTCATGGAGTGGTACGGGAGCACCGTGTCCTCGAAGCTGGGGCTCTCGCCCGTCTCCCAGCGCCTGCAGGTGAGCGCCCGGTGCAACACCCTGCGCGACACCGGATCCTGCCCGAAGAGGGCCTGAACCGGACGCACGCCTCCATGCCCGACGAAACCCAGCGCGACGCGACATTCGAGATCGGCTTCTTTGAGACCGTCCTGCGGCATGATTCGCAGTGCGTCGAGGTGATCGAGATTCTGGGCGGCCTCTACACCAAGCTCGGCCGGATATCCGACGGACTGAAGATGGACCGCAAGCTCGTGCGCCTGCAGCCGGCGAACGCCACCGCCCACTACAACCTCGCCTGCAGCCTCGCGCTGAGCAAACGCAATTCCGACGCACTTCGCTCCCTGCGCCATGCGGTGCGCCTCGGCTACCGCGATTTCGAGTGGATGTCGCACGACCCCGACCTGCAGGGCCTCAAGGGCATCCCGGAGTTTGCCGCGATCATCGCACAGCTCAAGCCGCAGAGCTGAGCCGTGTTCTGGCTGAAGAAGTTCGTCTCCTTCTGGCTGATGCCGCTGCCGCTGTGCCTGGCGCTGCTCGTGTCCGGTCTCCTGCTCGGGCGCTCGACCCGCCGCCCGGGGATCGGGCGACGCCTCATGGCCACGGCCGCGGCGCTGCTGCTCCTTTTCTCAAACAAGGCCGTGAGCACCCGGCTCCTGCGCCCGCTTGAGGACCGGTATCCTGCGGTGCCGGAAATCGTCCCGGGCGCCCCAGCCCCGGCCGCGATCGCCGGTTGCAGGTTTGTCGTCGTCCTCGGGGGCGGCCACACCGACATGCCCGGGATCCCGGCCACCGGGCAGCTCTCGTCGTCCGCGCTCGGCCGGATCGTCGAGGCGGCCCGGCTGCTGAGGGTGCTTCCGGCCGCGCGCCTCGTCGTGAGCGGGCCAGGCGAACCGGGCCGGCCCTCCCACGCGGCCGTGCTGGCGCGTGCCGCCGCGTCGCTCGGGATCGACCCGGCCCGGATCATCCTCGTCGACACCGCGCTCGACACCGAGGACGAGTCGCTCGCCGTCGCGCGCCTGGCGGGGCGCGCGCGCGTCGCGCTGGTCACCTCCGCCTGGCACATGCCCCGCGCGGCGGCGCTGTTCCGGAGCGCGGGCGTCGACTTCACCCCCTGCCCCGCCGATTTCGTCGCCAGGGAGGATCCCCGCTTCCGGTGGGGCAGCCTCTCGTGGGACAGCGAGTCGCTCGAGCGGAGCACGCTCGCGGTCCACGAGTGGATCGGCCTCCTCTGGCTGCGCCTGCGGGGCGTCGCCTGACGCGGGCGTTTGGGGTCGCCATCGGCACCACGGTCCAGTAACCAGCCTCGCCCATGAATTTCATCAACCGGCTGATAGGAAGAAATGAGGTTTTTTTTGACCTGCTGGAGGGGGGCGCCGACGAGGCCAAGGTGAGCGTCGACCTGTTCGTCACGTTCCTGCGCCAGATGGACGTCGAGAAGAAGCCCGCGGGGCTCGACGACTTCATCCAGGCGCGCCGGAAGGAGAAGCGCATCCGGCACCTCATGACCGAGGCGCTGGGAAGGACCTTTGTCACGCCCATGGACCGCGAGGACATCGAGGCGCTCTCGGTCGCGCTGTACCGGATACCGAAGCAGGTGGAGAAGATCGTCGAGCGGCTGTCGATCTACCCGGGCGATGTTCCCCACCGGATGTTCAGCCGGCAGGCCGAGCTGATGAGCCAGGCGGCCGCCGCCCTCGTCTTCATGGTGAAGCAGCTCCGGCATGGGACGACCATCGAGTCGATCCGCGAGGCCAACGACAGGCTGCAGTTCGCGGAGGCGGAGGCCGACAAGGTGATGCTGGACCAGCTGCGCGAGCTCTACAACGGGCCCTGCGACGCCAAGGAGTTGGTCATCCTCCAGAAGCTCTTTGAGATGGTCGAGCAGGCGGTCGACCGGTGCCGCAACGCCGGAATGATCGTCGTACAGGTGGTGCTCAAGCAGTCGTGACTCGAAGCGCCCCATGACGCTTCTCGCCCTCGTCCTCATCGCCGCGCTGGCTTTCGAGTATATCAACGGCTTCCACGACACGGCGAATGCGATAGCGACCGTCATCTCGACCAAGGTGCTGACTCCCCGGCTCGCCGTGGCCTGGGCCTCGTTCTGGAACCTGATCGGGGCGCTCTCGGGGACCGCCGTCGCCTCGACCATCGGAAAGGGCCTGGTGGACACGAACGCGGTCAACATGCCCGTCCTGCTGTGCGCCCTTCTCTCGGCGATCGTGTGGGGGCTTTTCACGTGGTGGCTCGGCCTGCCGTCCAGCTCGTCCCACGCCCTCATCGGCGGACTGTGCGGCGCGACGGTCGCGGGTTCCGGGGGCAACTGGGACGTCCTGCGCTGGTCGACGGGCCTGTGGCCGAAGGTCATCCTTCCGATGCTCGCGTCCCCCCTCGCCGGCTTCTTCGGCGGCATGCTGCTCATGAGCGCCATGATGCTGTGCCTGAGCCAGGTGCGCCCGCGGATCGTCTCCGCGGTATTCGGCAAGGCCCAGCTTGCCAGCGCCGGGTTCATGGGCTTCAGCCACGGCTCGAACGATGCCCAGAAGACGATGGGGATCGTGACCCTGACGCTGGTCACGGCGACGCGCGACGGGCTTTTCTCGCACCTGCCCGCCTGGGCCGCATTCCTGAGGATCCCCGTTTTTCTCACGGTGCCCAAGTGGATCGTCGTCGCGTGCGCGGTCACGATGGCGGCGGGGACCGCCGGCGGAGGGATGCGGATCATCCGCACGATGGGCCAGAGGCTGGTAAAGCTGCAGCCGGTCCAGGGATTCGCGGCCGAGACCACCGCGGCGCTCGTGATCTACGGCGCCTCGACGATCGGCGTGCCCGTCTCGACCACCCACGTGATCTCAACCTCCATCATGGGGGTGGGTGCGACCAAGCGCCTGAGCGCCGTCAAGTGGGGGATTGTCGAGCGGATCGTCTGGGCCTGGGTGCTGACGCTTCCCGTGACGGCGCTCCTGGGTGCCGCCTTCGAGGCGTTTTCGCGGGCATTCTGAACCCGCCGGGGCACCGCCCGCATCATTGGGGGATCGTCGCGGCCGGGAGGCTGAAGATGAAGGCGGATCCCGATCCCGGCGCGCTCTCCACCCGGACGTCGCCCCCATGGGCCTGGATCACGTGCTTGACGATCGCCAGTCCGAGCCCCGTGCCCCCCTGCTCCCGGGACCGCGCCTTGTCCACGCGATAAAAACGCTCGAATATCCGCTCCTGTGCGTCCTTCGGGATCCCGGGCCCGTCGTCGAGGACCGTGATCTCGATCCGTCCGCTGGGGAGCACGCGGCCGCCGATCGATGTCCTCCCCCCCGGCCGCCCGTACTTGATCGCGTTGTCGAGAAGGTTGAAGATCACCTGCCGCATCCGGTCGTTGTCCGCCAGGGCGATGAGCGCGCCGGGGACGGAGTTCTCGAGCGTCACATCGCGAGCGAGCGCCCGCGGCTGGAGGTCGTCGATCGCGTCCTGGACGGTGTCCCTGAACGGAAGCGGCTGCCGGTTCAGCCGGAGACCCCCCGAGTCCAGCGTCGACAGCAGGAGGAGGTCGTCGATGAGCAGCGCCAGGCGGTTCGCGTGCTTGTCGATGATGTTGAGGAATCGCACGAGGGTCGCGGGATCCGCGCTGCCCCCGTCGAGCAGCGTCTCCGCGGCGCTCTTTATCAGGGAAAGGGGCGTCCTCAGCTCGTGGCTCACGTTCGCCACGAACTCCTGGCGCACCCCTTCAAGCTGCCGCAGGCGCGTCAGGTCGTGGAAGACGAGGATCGCCCCGTCGCTGGCGCCGCCGCTGTCGCGCAGCGCGAGCGCGTTGACCTGGAGGAACCGGGGCGCCCCCATCGAGTCGATCCGGAGCTCGTGTCCGAGCACCTCGAGCTCCCGGTCGAGCCGGGCCACGACCGCCGCCACCTCGTGGTGCCGGGTCGCCTCCAGGATGGTCTTGCCGGCGGCAGGCGCGTCGAATCCGAATAGCCCGGCCGCGGCGCGGTTGGCCAGGCGGATCCGGCCTCCCGCGTCGACGACGATCAGCCCCTCCACCATGCGGTCGAACAGGGCCGAGGTCCTCTGGGATTGCTCCTTGAGCTCGGCCTCGCGGCGGGCCCGCTGCTCGGCCAGGTCGCGCCTGCACCGTTCATCCTCGCCCCTGCGCATCCGCCGCTCCCGGGCCAGGGCAAGCGCCAACGCTGCGGCAACGGCGGCAAGCAGGATCAGGGCCGCTTCCATCCGCGGGCGTCACCCCTCCGCCGCGAAGCGGTAGCCCACTCCCCTCACCGTCTCGAGGAGCTGCGCCGCCGTGCCGAGCTTTTCCCGAAGCCTGCGCATGTGCGTGTCCACGGTGCGGCTGTCGATCGGGTTCTCGTATCCCCAGACATCCTGCAGCAGCCGGTCGCGCGACTGGACCCGGCCCCTCCTTCGCGCGAGGATCTCGAGAAGCCTGAACTCGGTCGCCGTAAGGGTTATCCCCCGGGTCCCCACCTGGACCACGTGGCGGGGCACGTCGATCTGGATGTCGCCGACCCGAAGGTGGGCGCCCGGCTCGTCCCCGGCCCGCATCCGGGCGAGCTGCTTGCGGATGCGGATCACCAGCTCGCGCGGGCTGAACGGCTTCGTCACATAGTCGTCCGCGCCGAGCTCGAGCCCCAGCACGCGGTCCATCTCGGCCGCCCTCGCCGTGAGCATGATCACGGGGATCGAGGCCGTCGAGGCGTCGCGCCGGAGGATCTTGCAGACCTCGAGGCCGTCGACCTCGGGCAGCATGAGGTCGAGCACGATGAGGTCGGGGTGCTCCTCCCGGGCTATCGCGATGGCGCGCGTGCCGTCCCTGGCAAAGATGGGGGTGTAGCCCGCCTCGCGCAGCTTGAAGCCCAGGACCTCGAGCGCGTCGGGCTCGTCGTCAACTACCAGTATCTTTGTCTTCATGGATTTTCTTGCCGGAATGGCGGATGTCGATCGCCTCGTAGAGATAGACGACCTCCTCGGCGACGTTCGTCGCGTGATCGGCGATGCGCTCGAGGCACTTGGAGATAACCATGAGGTTCAGGCAGCGCGAGATCGTCGCCGGGCGCTCAATCATGAAGCTCGAGAGCTCCCGATGAAGCTGGCGGTTCAAGTTGTCCACCTCCAGGTCCCGCGGAACGACCGCCCGCGCCTTGTCGGGCTCGCGGTTGATGAACGCCGAAATGGCGTCCCGCAGCATCTCGAGCGACATCGTCGCCATGCGCGGCAGGTCGACGTAGGGCTTGAGCTGCGGTTCCGTGTCGAGGTCGATCGCGCGCCGGGCGATCGTCACCGCGGAGTCGCCGACGCGCTCCAGGTTCTGGGAGATCTTCATCGCCGCGGTGGTCAGGCGCAGGTCGGTCGCGACGGGGGCCTTGGCGAGCAGGTGGATCGCGATATCGTCGATCTCGACCTCGAACTGGTCGACGATGCTGTCGTCGTCGATCACGGATTGGGCCAGCAGGTCGTCGCGCTCGACGAGGGCCCTCATCGCCCGCGTCAGGGCCGATTCGGCATGGCTCGCCATGGCGAGCAGGCTTTCCTTCAGCTGGGTCATCTCTTCGTTGTAGTGGGTCATTTCAGAGGGGGGATCCGTCCGGCTCACCCGAAGCGGCCGGACACGTAGGCCTCGGTCTGGGGATTGCTCGGATTGGTGAAGATCTTGCGCGTGTTATCGAACTCAATGAGGCGGCCCATGTAGAAGAAGGCCGTCCGGTCGGAGCACCGCGCCGCCTGCTGCATGTTGTGGGTCACGATCACGACCGTGTACTTCTCGCGCAGGGTCTGGATCAGGTCCTCGATCTTCGCGGTGGCGATCGGGTCGAGCGCGGAGCACGGCTCGTCCATGAGGAGCGTGTCCGGCTGGACCGCCAGGGACCGGGCGATGCAGAGGCGCTGCTGCTGGCCGCCCGAAAGGCTCGTGCCGGGACGGTTGAGGAGGTCCTTCACCTCGTCCCACAGGGCGGCCATCCTCAGCGACTGCTCGAGGCGCTCCTGCAGCACGGAACGGTCGCGCATGCCATTGAGCCGAAGGCCCACCAGCACGTTGTCGGCGATCGACATCGTCGGAAACGGGTTGGACTTCTGGAACACCATCCCCACGCGCCGGCGCACGGCCGTGGCGTCGATGCCGGGACCGTAGAGATCGTTGCCAAAATGCCTCAGCGTCCCCTCGAGGCGGGTGCCCGGCGTCAGGTCGTGCATGCGGTTGAGTGACCTGAGGAAAGTCGACTTTCCGCAGCCACTCGGCCCGATGATGGCGGTCACCTTCCGCGCGGAAATCTTGATCGTGATCTCCTGAAGCGCCTGGCGCTGTCCGTACCACATGCTGAAGTTCCGGATGTCGAACGCGACCTCCTCCGCCTCGACGGGAACGTCGGCCGTTGAGGCCGTCGCGGGCGCCGCAGCCACCCGGACTGGCGCGGCGCCAGCGGGGATCCGGGCCGTTTCAGGGAGTGTGGACATGGCGGTCAAAGGGTGCTTTGGCGGTCGCGCGAGAGTACGCGGACGGTGATATTGAGGGCGAGGATCAATGCCATGAGGACAAGGGCGCCCGCCCATGCCTGCCTGTGCCAGTCGTCGTAGGGCGAGATGGAATAGGCGAATATCTGGAGCGGTAGGGCCGAGATCGGCTCCTTCAGGTTGTGGTTCCAGAAGTTGTTTCCCAAGGCGGTGAAAAGAAGCGGCGCTGTTTCGCCGGCTATGCGCGCCAGCGCCACGATGACGCCTGTTCCGATTCCTTTGAGGGCGGTCCTCACCACAATGACCATGATCACCTTCCAGCGGGCGATTCCCAGGGCCAAGGCCGCCTCCCGGTAGCTCTGGGGCACGAGGACCAGGACCTCCTCGGTGGTGCGCATGACGAGCGGCACCATCATGAGCCCCAGCGCGACGCCGCCCGCATACGCCGAGAACGTCTTGAATGGGACGACGAGTATCAGGTAGACCACCATGCCCCAGACAATGGAGGGAACGCCGTTGAGCACGTCGGCGGCGAACCGGATCCAGTCGTTCGCGCGGTCCGAACCGTACTCGGCAAGGTATATCCCCCCGAAGACGCCGAAGGGCACTCCAACGACGGTAGCCATGGCGAGAAGGGTCAGCGTACCGACGATCGCGTTGGCCATGCCACCTCCCACTTCGCCGGTGGGCTTGGGCAGCTGCGTGAAAAAGCTCCAGTCAAGCGAGCTGTAGCCGCGAACGAGCAGAAAGTAGATGACGAGGAAGAGCGGCGCGATGACCGCAAGGGCGCAAGCCACGAGGATCCCGGTTATGGCGCCGCTCTTCCACCTGCGCCATCGCGCGAACCGCGGGCTGGGAAGGTAGGGCGATGCGTCCATGGGTTCAGGCGACCTTGCTGGAGACGCTTCCTGTGATGCCTTTGAGCATGATCTGGGCGGCGATGTTGACCAGGATCGTCACGGCGAGCAGCACGAGGCCGAGCTCGAATAGCGAACTCAGGTAGAGGTCCGTCGTGGCCTCCGTGAACTCGTTGGCAATCACGCTCGCGAGCGTGTACCCGGGCGCGAAGAGCGACGCGCTGATCTGGGGTCGGTTGCCGATCACCATCGTGACCGCCATCGTCTCCCCGAGGGCGCGCCCCAGGCCGAGGATCGCGGCGCCGAACAGGCCCCTGCGCGCGTAGCTGAGCACCGCTATCCTGAGGACCTCCCACCGGGTCGCGCCCAGAGCATAGGCCGCCTCGCGCTGGAGGTTCGGGACCGAGCGCAGGATCTCACGGGAGATCGAGGTGACGATGGGAAGGATCATGATCGCTATGATGACGCCTGCCGCGAGCATGCTCACCCCGTAGATCGGGCCCTGGAAAAGGGGCAGGAAACCCAGGGTGTGCTTGAGCCACACAAACAAGTGATCCCTCAGCCAGGGAATGAGGACGAAGATGCCCCAGAGGCCGAAGATGACGCTCGGGACGGCCGCCAGCATCTCGATCGCCATGGTGATCGGCTGGCGCATCCGCATGGGGGCGAGCTCCGTGAGGAAGAGCGCCGTCGCGACGCCGAGGGGGACGGCGATCAGGAGGGCCAGGAGCGACGACACGAGCGTCCCGAAGATGAAGGGGAGCGCACCGTATTTCTCCGCGACCGGGTCCCATTCCGAGCTCCAGAGGAACCCGGCACCGAATTTGGAAAGGGACAGCCGCGACCCGGCGTAGAGCTCCCAGCCGACAAGGATGATGAGCACGATAATCATCGCCGCGGCCAAGCCAGCCGCCCATTTGAAGGCGATGTTCGGAAACCGCGAACCGGGGGCAGGGAGGATGGATGTGGAGGACGGGGTGCTCATCGAACGAATGTGCAGGCGTTTATGCCGCCTGCCTCCTTGTAGCCCCGTCAGTATTTGATGCTTTGCACTCTTTCAAGCGCGCGCTTGATGAGAGCGTCCGGCAAAGGGGCGTAATTGAGCCCGGGGGCAAGTTTCTCGCCATCCGAATAGGCCCACTTGAGGAACTGGACGAGCTTTTCACCCTTCGCATGGTCCTTCTGCTCCGCGTAAACAAGCAGCCATGTGGCACCTGAAATGGGGTAGGCCTGCGCCCCTGGCGGATTTACCATCGAGAAGCGGAAATCGTCCGGGATGTCGGCTGTAGCAAGCGCTTCGGTGACGGACTCAATCGAAGGCGTAATGTAGTTGCCGGCTGAGTTCTTCACATCGGCGTAGGCCAGCTGGTTCTGCTTGGCGTATGCGAGTTCGATATAGCCGACCGACCCGGGCACCTGCTTAATCTGGCCGGAAACGCCTTCATTTCCCTTGCCGCCGATTCCACTGGGCCAGCTCACGGACGTGCCCTTGCCGACCTTCTCTTTCCATGCGGGGCTCACTTTGCTGAGGTAGTCCGTGAAAATATAGGTCGTTCCGCTTCCATCCGACCTGTGGATAACAACGATATCCATGTCAGGCAGATTGACGCCAGGATTCCGGCCACTGATGGCCGGATCGTTCCATTTCGTGATCGTGCCAAGAAATATGCCGGCGATCGTTGGGCCATCGATCTTGAGTTTGGGGTTCCCGGGAAGATTGTAGGTGATGACGTCCGCACCGGCAACCGTCGGGAAGTGCCACAAAGTCCGAGGGGCCCGCGCAAGATTGTCGTCGGACATCGGGCCGTCTGAGGCTCCGAAATCAACCGTTTCCGACAGAATCTGTTTCTGGCCGCCGCCAGAACCAATCGACTGGTAGTTGAACTGCACGGATGGATCGACCTTTGCGTACTCGTTGAACCATTTTGAATAGATCGGAAATGGAAACGTGGCGCCGGCGCCGTTGATGAGCATCTGGGCAGATGCGGTTGCCGCGCTGAGGGCCGCGAGGACGCCTCCTAGGAGGGCCAGGCACTTGGCTTTGTTGGGTAGCATGGGAAAGGACGGTGTGGGTTGATTTGGTCGAAACGGGCGGATCGGGGCCATAGTGGGCGCCGCGTGTTACGGTCGCGTGACGCACCGGTGACACTCCCGTTAAAGGGCGGTTGGCGGACGGCCCAAAAAAGATCGCGTTTGCGATCCTCGTGCGCCGATAAGAGACCTTGCGCATGGACAGCGTGACGGAGCTCACCGAGGAGGTAGCGGCGATGGGATCGCACATGTTCAGGGTGCGGCTGCCGTTCGTAGCGGAGCTCCGCCAGTATTCGTGGGAAAAGTTCCGGGCCGACCTGCTGGCGGGTGCCACGGTGACGCTGGTGTCCATCCCCCAGGCGATCGGCTTCTCGCTGATCCTCAACCTGCCGGCCCAGGCCGTGATCGCCTCCGTGATCATCGGGGGCTTCGTGGGCTCGCTGTTCTTCTCGTCGCGCCACCACGTGTTCGGCCCCACGAGCTCGATCAGCCTCATCGTGGCGGCGACGATCGCCGCGAACTCGGCGATCGGGATGGCGCCGCTCACGCTCGCGATCTTCCTCGCGTTCGCGATCGGCGTGATCCAGCTCCTCGCGGGACTCCTGAATTTCGGCGAGATCACGAAGTTCATCTCGCGCTCGGTCGTCATCGGGTACAGCACCGGGATCGGCATCCTCCTGATCGCGAGCCAGCTCCACAACCTGCTCGGGTACGACGTCGAGAAGGGCCAGGACTTCTCGACCAATGTCCTGCAGGCGATCTTCGACCTGGGCACCGCCCAGGTCTACCCATGGGCGATCGCCATAGGCGGCCTTACCTTCGCGATTTTCTGGACCGTCCGCCGGTTCCGCCCCGGCTGGCCCGAGGCGCTCATCGGCCTCGCGCTCCTCTGCATCGGGGCGAAGCTGCTCACCCAATTCGACCCGCATGCGGCGAGTCATTTCAAGATGGTCCGGGACGAGGGCGCGCTGACCCGGATCATCCCCGCGTTCGCCGGCCTCCCCTTCGGCCCCCGCAGGCTTCACCTCCTGCCCGAGCTCGCGGGGACAGCCATCGCCATCTCGATCCTGGGCATGCTCGAGGCCGCCTCCATCACGAAGGGGCTCGCGGCAAAGAGCGGCCAGAAGATCGAGCCCAACCAGGAGCTGATCGGCATGGGCGCCGCAAACATCGCCTGCGCGTTCTTCGGCGCCGTGCCCGGCTCCTCGTCGTTCGCCCGCTCGGCTGTCAACTACCAGAGCGGCGCGAGGACGCAGATGTCATCGATGCTGAGCAGCGTGGTTGTCCTCGGCATCCTCACGTTCATCACCCCGATCTTCAATTTCATACCGATTGCGGCGCTGGCCGCCCACCTGATCCGGATAGGATTCAACATGATCAACTGGCACCAGATCAGGATCTCGTGCCGCTCGACGCCCTCGGACCTGGTCGTGTTCGTCGTGACGCTGGGATCCTGCCTCTTCCTGAGGCTGGACACCGCCATCTATGTCGGGATCGGGGTCTCGCTCGCCCTTTTCCTGAGGAAGACCAGCACCCCCACCCTCGTTGAATATGCCATCAACGAGGGCGGCAACCTCGTCGCGCTGGACGACCCGTCCCAGCGCCTCCATCCCCAGATCTCGATCATCCACGTCGAGGGCGAGCTCTTTTTCGGCGCCGCCGACCTGTTCCAGGAGCAGGTCCGCAGCCTCGCCGACAACCAGAACATCCGCGTGTTCATCCTGCGGATGAAGAACGCGCGCCACCTGGACGCCTCGACCGTGATGGCCATGGAGTACCTGCACGACTACTTGCGCAAGACCGGCCGGTACCTGCTGATCAGCGGAAGCAGCCCCGAGGTCACGCGCGTGCTGGACAACAGCGGGCTCCTCGACCAGATCGGCAAGGAGAACATCTTCCCGGCCGAGGCAAACCCGACGGTGGCCACCCGCAACGCGCTCAAGCGCGCCAAGGAGCTGCTGCCGGGCGAGTCGCTGGACGTTCGCGTTTTCTATGACAAGAAGCAGACCTGACGCGCCCCCGTCCCGGGCGACGGATTGTTGAAGGGACCGGGTGCCCGCGGGTGTTAAGCTGTCTGCCGTCACTCCATCCCCGACCCATGCCCGACCCATTCGATCCCCTCGACCCACTGCTCGACCGTTGGCGCGAGCCGCCCGACCTGTCCCGCAGCCTTGCACCCGAGGTCTGGCGCCGCATCGCCCTCACGGAGCAGGGCGCGTCCGAATCCGGGGGCTTCTGGAGGAACGCCGACGCCTGGCTCTCGCGGCCTCCGTTTGCCATCCTCTTCGTCACGTGCTGCGCGCTCCTCGGACTTTTTCTGGCCGAGGTTCGCGTGAACCGGCTGCAGCGAGAGCAGAGCGCGCAGCTCGCGCGCAGCTACCTGCAGCTCATAGATCCCCTGCTGACGGCGGCCCCGGCCGCCGACACGCCATGAAGCGCGGCCTCCTCGTCCTCCTGCTCGGCCTCGCCGTCGGGGTCGCGGCGCACACGGTCTATTTCCGGCTGCACCTGCCCCCGAATTCCGACTCGATCGACGCCCAGCTTGTGTGGATGAAGCGCGAGCTGCAGCTGAGCGATGGACAGTTTGCGCGCATAAGGGAGCTCCACGAGGCCTCAAGCCCCCGCCTTCGAGCCCTTGCGTCGCAGGTCGCACAGATGCAGGCGGAGTTCGCCGCATTCGAGAACACGCGGCGCGCAACCGACCGCGTCGACTTCATAGAATTTGCGCGGTTCGTCGAGGCCAGGCGCAGCATCAGCCGCCAGTGCCTCGACTCGACCCGCCAGCTGGTGCGCGCCGCCGCGAACGAGATGACGCCAGTTCAGCGCGAGCGCTATCTCGGAATTGTCTCCCCCGCCGAACCTACGACCAGCGACGTGACCAACTGAGCGCAGCCCCGCGCCCCGTGTCCACCGACCCAGCCACCGACCGCGCGAGCCTGATCGAGCTTAGGCGCGGCGACGCGGCATCGCTCAACCGGTTGATCGCAAGATGGCAGCGCCCGCTTGTGGGCTTCGCCTACCGATACGTTCAGAACGCCGCCGACGCGAGCGACCTGGTCGCGGAGGCGTTCGTGCGCCTCTACCAGCGGCGCGCGAGCCTGCGGCCCGACACCAATCTCGCCGCATGGCTCTTCACCACGCTCACGAATCTCTGCCACAACCACCACCGCTGGAAGCGCCGGCATCCCACCGTGGCCCTCGACGCGCCCGCCGAGCCGGGCGACGCCAGCCGCACGAGCCGGGCCATCGCCGGGCTGGCGGCCCGGGAGGAAAGCCCGGACGCCGCGCTTGTACGGGACGAGTCCCTCCAGGCCGTCCGGGCCGCGATCGACGCGCTTCCCCACGAACTGAGGGTCACCGTGCTGCTCCACCACTATGAGCGCCTCCCCTACCGCGAGATAGCGGCGATCACAGGCTGCTCGGAGCGCGGCGTGGAGACCCGCCTTTACCGCGCCCGCCGGCAGCTGCGCCGGCAACTGGCGGCGTTCCTCCGCGAGACCTCCCCATGCTGACTCAGGGCGCGGCGGGTTTGAAGTTGAAGTTTTGCTGGGCCAGCGTGACCACGGGCCTTCCATTCACGAGCGGCGGTTCAAACTGCCACTGCTCCACAGCCGTGATGGCCATGGCCGACAGCTCCCCATTCGCCTCAATTGTCTCGCGGTCCACCGATGGCAGCCGCACGTGTCCCTGCTCGTCGATGTAGAACTCCACCGTGATGCGGCCGCCGTGGCTGCTGCGCGCGATGTTTTCCGGGTACACCGGCTTGACGATCTTGATGGGCGTAGGGATCCGGTCCAGCTGGCTCAGCGTGGACGCGCTGTAGGTCATGGCGTTGGGGGAGATCCGGAATCGGAGCATCTCGGCTTGCTCCAGGACGCTCATGTCCACCACCACGACGCCCTGCGCCTCAAAGTTGAACGTCAGGTCGGCCTTCGCGCTCCGGGGCGCACCATGTATCCGGGCCGGCTCATACCGCCATTTCCTCAGCGCCGCGACCGCAACCTCGGCGAACGCCGGATGCGAGTAGGTCGTGACCAGGAAGTCCGTCAGCGCTCCGTCGGCGTCGATCTGGATGGCCACGGTCGCCTCTCCGCTCTTTAGGCCGAGGGCGAGCACCTTCTGGGGGAACACCGGCGCCACGGTCTGGATGAACTTCATCGGAACGTAGTCGGAGGCCGGCACGAGCTGGGGGGTGAACTGGGCGCCCGCGACGAGCCCGCCGCAAAGGAAGGCCAGGGGAAGGCGCAGGAGTTGAAGGGTCTTCATCTTGGTGTGGGTTTAGGGGGCATAACACCGGCGGGCGCCCGTTCCCTTCAGTTCCCGCCAGATAGTCACCTTCCGATTCCCGGGGGCGTTGCAGAAGAAGGAAGCATCCTCGGCCGGAATGGGCGGTGACGCAAGAAGACGCGTTGCCCCAAGAATCCGCGTTCACGCAAGGAAGCCGATAAAGAGCAGGCAGGCCAAGAGCGTATAGCAGAGGAAACACGACAGAAAAAGCCGCGGTGCCCGTCCGGATCGCTCGCGGTGCCGGCAGATGAAGTCCACCAGGAGGAACCCGAGGATGAAAAAGATCAAGAGGGCGGCCAGGACAAGCCGCGGCAACCAGAACCCTGCGGTGTAGGGATCGTTGATCCTGTGCAGGCTGAAGAACACCGTGGAATAGAACCCTGTCGCCAATGCGGTCATGACCACGGCCGCGCCCGAAAACAATGGCTTGCCGGCCAGGAGCGATTGAAAACTCAGAACGATCGAGAAAAGCGTCCCCGCCACGGCCAGGGCGGAGAATGGCAGGCACAGGCGCACCGACCAGGTCTGTAGCGCCTGCGAAAGCGCGGTGCGGTGGCGCACGAATGGGTCCTGGGTGCGATTGCTCCAGCCTTCCGACATCTCCGGCGGCGGGGACTGGAAAAAATTAAGGATGTCGGCGAAGACGGCGACGTGGAGCAGTCCCATGTAACTGTAATTCCTAAAGCCGTAGAGCTTGTCCTGGAGGTATTCGGGAGCGGAGCGAATCAGGCCGAGGTCGCTCCTCTTGGGAAGGAGCATGTCGCTCCAGCGCATTACCGGCGGAACGCCCTTTGCGAGCCACTCCTGGTTTGTCACCACTCCGGTCCTCTTTTCGCTTTCGTGCATCTCGAGCAGGAACACCGCGGCCGGAACCGCGAGTGCCAGGATCTCAACCGCGCCCCAGCGGAGGCGTTGACCCTTCATCGCCCTTTTCCAGATTGCAATCGCGAGAACGAGGGCGGCCGGAAGCAGCAGGCCCACAAATGTGTATTTGCAGAGCATGCCGGCCGAAAGGCAGAGCGACATCGCCACCCAGGAACCGATGCGGCGGGGATTCTCGAAAAGGCGGTGGACGAACAGGGCGACCAGCGCGAAAACGGGCAATGTCAGACCGTCAGCGGCAAGCACGATCGAATGGATGACCCGTACCGGAATGAAGGTGCTGAACGCAGCCGCCGCATAGCGAAGCTGCCAATGGTTGATGGATATCCAGATAAACCGATAGATTATCCAGAGAGCCGAGGAATTTAGGACCAGGAACACCGCGGCGATGACCTCCAAATAATGGGTCGGGCTGACATGATTTCGGATCGAACTCCCGATCCAATAAAGGGCCGGCGGGTTGCCCAGGCTGAAGCTGAAGCTGCCCGGAAAGGAAAGGATAAGCCCGCGGTGCAGAATGAAATCCTGGCCGATGTAGCCATAGTGAACGATGCCCAATGCCCCGACGACCAAGCCGCAAAGCGCCAGCAGGCCGAGGAATGCCACATCCCTTTTCGTAAAAGGACTTGTCCCGTTGATCGTGGGCTCGGCGGACGGGTCTGATCTAAGGGGCGCGAAAGGCATGAAGCGGGGCAATGACGGCCGGAGTGTCGTAATCCATTCGTCGGCGGCAAGCCATGTCTACCGCCTTGAGTAAGGATGGGCCAACGTCCAAGGTATGGGCCCCGACGGAAATTCAACCCCCGATGAGCACCATGAAAAATACCTCCAAAATTCTGAAATCGCTGGGAACCGGCTGCCTCTTGGCCGGCACCGCATTGTCGGGCTCACCGGCGGACGACGCCAGGACTGTGGCGTCCTTGGACACCGAGTTCCAGGCCGCCGTTAAGGCGAACGACGTCGCGACGATCGATCGAATCGTGGCCGACGACTTCGTATTGGTGATCGGCAACGGACGCTTCTTTGACAAAGCCGGCCAACTCGACGAGGCGCGCCAGAAGCAGACCGTATACGAGCACCAGGAAGAGGAGGAGGGCACCCAGAAGGTCCGGGTGTGGGGCGACACCGCGGCGGTCACCGCGCTCCTGTGGATCGAGGGCGTCCGAAACGGCAAGCCCATCGACTACAGGTTGTGGTTCAGCGATATCTACGTTCGGACTCCGGCCGGCTGGCGGTACGTTTTCGGCCAGGCCTCGCTGCCGCTGCCGAAGGAGCCTGCGAAATAGCCATTCCGCGATTTCTTCGCGCGGGGCCAGCAGAATCGCAGGAACCCCGAATCGGTACTCCCGGGAGTCAAAGACCTAGCGACGTCCCATGGCATTCCCGCCATCGCTAAACCAAGCCATCTGAGGCGTTTTGAATCTCATGACTTTCTTGTATTGGCTGCCAGCGATCTGCGTGGCGCTTCATGTCTTCGAAGAGTTTGCTTGGCCAGGTTGCTTCTTGGCTTGGTACCGGCTGTATCGCCCTGAGTTCGCCGCTAGCCTTAGCGTACGTTTTGTCGTGGTCGTCAATGCACTGTTGTTGTTATTTGCACTGTGGCTCGGGGTTTCCGGACCCACTTCCTCGCGCGGGGTTTCCGCTTGGCTAGGCTTGATGGCCGCACTCGCCTGTAACGGAGTGTTTCACGTGCGAGGCATGATACGTTCCCATCGGTATTCGCCCGGGATAGTGACGGGAATGCTTTTGTACATTCCGTTGTGCGTTTGGGGCTATTGGTATTTCCTCACCAACGGCATCCGTCCATGGTTGGCGATTGTCTCCTTTGCAATCGGCGCGGGCTACCAATTCTGGTCGGCTTCAAATCACCAAAGGCGATCCAACCGCGCTTAATCATCGCAGGCGTCCGATGCCTCCCGGTCGCTGCGGGGGCCAAATGCGGCAAGCGCGAGGTTTGTCCGCGAACGAAAGGGGGAAGACTCGGGAGGAACCCGCCTCTGCCCACGGCAAACGGAAGGGTTAAACCCCATAGACCGAAACCGCCCGATGCCGTAGGGTCCCAGGTGTCAAGTACGCCCTGAAAGATCGGGTTTCCGTTAATCGAACGATAGAATTAACAGAAAAGCCGCTGCTCGAATTATGACCAATATGACCACCCCCAATTTGTTCCGTGTCCGCTCATCCGTCGGAAGGACGGCCCTGATTGCGCTGGGCTGCGCCTTGGGTCTCGCCCTTGTTCAAGTTGCAGCAGCGGGGGCTGGTGATGTCTCGGTGCTGCGGCCTCTGGACGACCAGCTCCCGGCTCTGCCCCTTACCGCCGCCTTTGACAAGGGGACGGACCCCGACGTCGGCCCGTACATCCTGAGTTTAAAGAACACCTCCAAGGACGCCATCAAGGTCAACGTCAAGATTCACCTAAGCGTGGCGTTCCATGCCAACAACAAGGACAGGACCGTTCCCGATCACACTATCGATGCAGGCCAAGTCTGGACGGTCAGTGATCTGGCGGCAGGCGACAAGGTAACGGTCACGGCCGACGGATTTGCCCCGCTCGAGCTCACGGTTCCCTGACCCGGGCCAGGCAAATGCGCGTGCCGAGATGCGCCCATCACCGATCCAACCCGGCCGAAGCACTCAATCAACGTGAAAACGAGAAGGACCAAGCCACCATCATGATCTCCGCCGCACCCGATTCCACCACGCACCGCCTGAGCGATGACGCTTACAAAGTGCTGTTTAGCGAGGCCCGGACTTACAGCGATTGGCTGGACCGTTCGGTTGGGGACGATCTTCTGCACCAGCTCTACGACTTGATGAAATGGGGACCGACGAGCGCCAACTGTTGCCCGGTGCGTATCCTCTTCTTGCGCAGCCGGCAGGCCAAGGAACGGCTGCGACCCGCGTTGGCGCCGGGTAATGTCGACAAAACGATGAAGGCCCCCGTAACCGCCATCATTGCCCATGATTCGAAATTCTACGAGTTGCTGCCTCGGCTCTTTCCGGCGGACGCCACTGCGAAGGAAATGTTCGCAAAGTCGACGAAACTGGCGGACTCGACCGCGATGCGGAACGGCAGCCTGCAAGGCGCATACTTCATGCTCGCTGCGCGCTCGCTCGGTCTCGATTGCGGGCCAATGTCCGGCTTCGACAATGCGAAGGTCGATCAGGAATTTTTCCCTACTGCGGCGCCTTCGACCGGTGCAAACGACGGGGGATTTATCGCGGCTGGCGCCATCAAGTCGAACTTCCTGTGCAATCTCGGTTATGGCGACACCACGAAACTTCATTCACGCGGGCCGCGGCTCGATTTCGGCGAAGCCTGTCAGCTGCTTTGATCGGAGGGTCGAGACCACGTCATTTGTCTTAGCGATCAAGGTTCGCGCTCAGCCGCCGCCTTCCGAGATGACGAATGGACTTGTGCGTTTCATGACCGATTTGGCCGGCCAACGGCCAAACCGGATCTCGGGGGGGCATCTCAACCCGCGAGTTCATCGCGAGCTAAATGGCGGAGAGGGAGGGATTCGAACCGCTCAGGCCCAACAACCGAAAAGCTTCATCGAGCGTGCTTTTGTGTTGTTACGAGTAACTTGGAACGAAGAACAAGATTAATCCAGTGCTAACGAATTCAATCTAAATGGATGCCGCTGGCAAATCCGTGGCAAATATTTTTGCCGGTCACGACCAGCCCAACTCACGCAGCATCACAATCTTTCCCTTCACTCCACCCACCAAGAGCACTTTTTGCGAACGCCGCACCGCCAGCAATGGCCCTCGCCCGACGGAGTCAGCAGCAACTTGACCATTTCCAGTTTTTCCAGGCCGCGTTGCCCCTGCAAGATCACTGCACGGTAGCGAATCATAGCCGCCCAATGTGCGTATCCTTGAATGCAGTCGGATACTTCAAACCGTAGCCCAGCAAACGGTCGAAGCCGATATGCGCCACCCAAATTGTGCAGATCGCGAAAAGCCCGGGCATGTGGGCGAAATACGCGACCAGAAATAAAATGAAGGGCGCGGCATAAGTATGGACGAGATTGTAGAGAGTCGCCCCGACTCTCACGTTCGCCAGGTAACCCAGCATGAACAGGTCCGGAGCCAAAAACAGCGCGGCAAATCTCCCCCAGGAAGCCCCGAGTTGGGCATAGATGATGCACGCTGCGATCAAAACGACCCCACCTTCGACGTGCAGTAGCAACCTTGGGGCTGACAGCTTCATCATGCGCGGCGGCGAGGAGCGACAATGTATTCGTTTCTCATTCAAAAAGACAGGCACACTTTCGATTGAAGTGGCGGCCATGAGATACCACTTCGTGGCTTCGGCATCGTCTTTCGCAACGCCATTGCCATCTTGGTAGATGCGACCGAGCTCTACCTGCGCTTCGACGTCGCCTTTTTCTGCCTTTGAACGCAGATCATCGACGCTTGGCTCTGCCAAGAGTGGGCAAGCCATGATGACGAACAGGGAGAGTAACTTAGCGGCTAGTCGCGCTCTCACTCTAGCACTCGTTTTGCTGTCATTCCGCGTTAGCCGGCAACCAAGATCTCCGGATGCTTGCGGGCTATGTCGAGCAGGCGCAGCGCGGCTCCGGTGGGCTTCCTCCGCCCGCGTTCCCAGCTTGCGGCGGTCACCGTTGGGATGTTCATCATCGCGGCGAAAACCGGCTGGCTGACGTTCAGTCCCTTGCGGATTGACCGCACCTGTGACGGCGTCAGCGATTTGACCGGCGGCGGCAGCGGCATCGTTGCCGTGCGCAGGGTAAGCTTTTGCTTGCCCGTCAGGTGCTGGGCGAACGCCTCGACGCTGCCGAGGAGATCGTCGGCGTTAAACTCAATGTCCTTGGTTTTCATGTCTGAATTCTCGTTTGATGGTTTCGACGGCGGTCCTCAACCGCTTCTCCTGGTCCGGGGTGAGGTTTTCCGACTTGGCTTTGGTATAAATGTAAAAGAAAACGACCGTATGGTGTTGAGAAAGATAAAGGTAGATGACTCGCGCACCTCCCGCTCGGCTCCGACCCCGCAAAGCCATCCGCACCTTGCGCAGGCCCTGCAAATGCGGGACAATGTCGCCCTTTTCCGGGTTTTTCAGCAGGTCATTTTGAAGTTGGTTAAGAAAATGGTCGTCGGTGACTTGCGTGACAAGAGTAGTGAACAGCGGTAACTCGATGAAAGTTAGCTTCATTCGGCCCTTACAGAGTAAGGGGGCATTATCGCGTTCGGTCAATCCCTATTTTAAGAGATGCTGCTGCTCTCTGGCTCAGCTCTAATTCAAAGAAATGGCAACTTTGCGGCAGTGACTTACGTAACGTAGCCACGTTACTTTTTACTGAGGCACCTACGTCGCGGACATCGAGCGCGGGGCGCGCAACGTGACGCTGCGGACGGTCGCGCATCTGGCCATGGCGCTGCAAATCACCGTTGGGACCCTGTTCGCGTATGTCACGGCGCGACAGGCGGCCGCACCGCGCATCGGCGCCGCGACTGCGCCAAACGAGGTGCAGGACATTCTGCTGGTGGACCACAATGCGGCGGATGCGGACCTGACGGCGCGCACGTTCAAACGGGCGAGAATCAGGATTATCCGCGACGCGGAGAGCGGTCTGGACTACCTGTTCGGCACAGGTCGGTATGCGAAGCGGGAGCACGTGCGACCGCAGTTGATTCTGCTCGGTCTCCACACGCCCAAGATGTCGGGGATGGAGTTCCTGCGACGCGTCAAGGGAGACCAGCGCACGCGCGATATCCCAATATTGATCCTGACAGGCTCTGAATGACCGCGTCATCAACGAGCGTGGCCCGCTGAGGGCGGCGAGTCGCATCGCCAAGCCGCTCGGAACCGGCAATTTCGTCACGGTTGTCCCGAAACTGAATTCGCATTTGAACCTGCCCTCGGGCCCATTCAGCGAGTTGCCGTGGTGCCCGGGGAAGGCGGAATAATCACTTCGATTTCCGTATCTGAGCGGCGAGCGGATTCCATCTCGGACAGGGCGGGGTACGAGGCGCGTTGTCGCCGTGCCGTTCTCGGAATGCGGCCTTACCTGTCGATTCCGACCACGTCCAACCCGACGAACAAGTCGGCGGCATTCGCCAGGTTGCCGATTGCGCGGCGCATCGGAAGGGGGCGCACCTTGACGAGTGTCGGAGTCGCGACGATCTGGTCGTCACGCGTAAGCTCCGGCTGCTGATAGACATCAATAACCTCCAAGTCGTATTTACCCTTCAGTTCGGCTTCGCACAGTTGGCAAACGCGGCGGAGGGATTGGCGCGATCGGGCGGTTGCCCCCGCCACGTAGAGTCGGAAGAGATATTTTTCCCCGGGTCTGGTGGCCACGGCATCGTCAAGGCCCCGCGTCGCGCGGCTGGATTCGGTCGCGTTCATGCGCGAAAATCCAAGCCGATAGGCGCGCGGTTACTGCCGAAGGAGGTTCTCGTAATTTCGTCGGGGCCGTGGAAACCCGCAGGATACCGGGCCAAACGAGAGGCTGGGGGAGGAGTTTGGGGCCGTTTGTTCAGAGGCAAGATGTCACTTGTAGGTGACACGGGCGAAAATAACAAAAAGTGCCAAATCAACCAAGGGGGGTGTTCACCTGACTCCGCCAAAACCTGAAAAATTGGGTCAAACTCAAACTGGATGAAAGCTCGAAGATAGCGGAGAGGGAGCGATTCCTCACAATCGCGTCCGATCATTCGAGGGCCCTCGAGGGAAGGTGGCCGTATCGAAAATCAGCCCTCGGCCGCCGGTGTCGACAGCGCCGCCCGTCCCGTATGTGGGACGAAGGAATTCCATTTTCGAACTCAACCTGTGCCAGGGCATGCTCGAGGCCGCGCGGCATTACATTGTCTGTCAGAAGCTAGCGCGATAAGCAGGAAATGGCACAGCCCATGCAGATCGTCGCAGGCGATTGGCGCCCTCGGCTTTCCATGTTTTCCGACTGCAAATACGCACTGCGGGCATTGTGCAAATCTCCGGGTTTCACGGCGCTCGCCATCGTGATGATCGCCGTCGGAGTCGGCGCCAATGCAGCGCTCTTCAGCGCGTTCAGCCAAATCGTCCTAAGACCGCTGGCGGTGCCCGAGCCAGGTTCGCTCGTTGTCGCTTGGACGTCGAATACCACCCTCAACTTCAGCGCGCCGGTCGTGTCATGGCCGCGCATCGAGGAGATTGGCGACCATGGCCGTTTTTTTTCGTCCTTAAGCGGCTACTGCCCGGAGAATTTCACGCTCATGGGCACCAGCGAGCCCGAACAGCTCAACGGGCTGCGGATATCCCCCGGTTTTCTCCCAACGCTCGGCGTCTCCACCGTCCGTGGCCGCGGCTTCAAGCCGACGGAGGATGTGCCCAACGGTCCCAGCGTGTGCATTCTGAGCTACGAATTTTGGCAAACGCATTTGGGAGGGCGTGAATCCGTCATCGGCGACGTCATCCGCCTGAACGGGCTGCCTTGTGAGGTCGTCGGCATCATGCCGCCCCTCCTGAGCAATCCCTTCACCCAAACGCAGGTGTTCGTACCCCGTATTTTCGAGTTTTCCGGACTTTCACCGCAGCAGATCAAGGCCGGCGCCACCGCCTTCCAGGTCATCGCCCGCCTGCGGCCCGGAATCAGCGTTGAGCAGGCCAATGCTGAAATGGTGGCTTTGGGGAAAGACTATGCCCAGCGATTTGGATCGCTCCTGGATTCGCATAGCGTCGTGGATGTCCGCTCGTTTGCCGATACCGTCGCCGGCAATCTGCGCCCAACATTCCTCATGCTGCTGGGGGCGGTCGTTCTCGTGCAGCTGATCGCCAGCGCCAATGTTGCGGGCCTCTTCCTCGCGCGCCTTTCCGCAAGGCACAGGGAGATTGCGGTGCGCCAGTCCCTCGGCGCCAGCCGTGGCGCGATTATCAGACAGTTTCTGGTCGAAAGCCTGATATTCTGTGCAGCTGCAGGGTTGCTCGGAATCCTGTTCGCTCACCTGGCGCTCTCCTGGATACAGGGCGTTGTCGCCTCGCAGCTCGCCCTGACCACGACGCTAAGGATGAATGGGCTCGCGCTTGCGTATACCGCTGCAATGGCGTTGGCGAGCGCCCTGGTGGTCGGAATCTATCCGGCGATCCGGACATCGAGGCCGCAGGTTTCCGAGGTTCTGAAGGATAACATTCGCGGAGCCTCCGGTGGAGCGCGAGCCAGCCGATTCCGCAGCATTTTGATCGTTTCCGAGGTCGCCCTCTCCGTTGCGTTGCTGGTGGCCTCCAGCCTGCTTGAAGTCAGCTTTGTTCGGCTGCAGCGAATTCCGTCCGGCTTCAAAACGACCGGTGTCGCCGGCGCCTTTGTCGGCATTCCGTTGAACCGATATGGCAACCCCGATGAACAGGCGCGGTTCTTCAACCAGGTTCTCGGTCGGCTGCGTCAGGTTCCTCAGGTGCGGGCGGCCGCCGCGACCACCGCGCTGCCATTGTCAGGTACCATACCTCAATCGCCCTATAGCGTGGTTGGCCGGCCCATTCTCCCCCTCCCGCAACGCCCCTTGGCCAACTACTGGGTGGTGAGCGATGGTTACTTCGACGTGCTCAGGATCCCGCTTCACGCTGGCCGCTTCTTTACCCTTCAGGACCGAAAGGGGGCCCCCTTGGTCTGCATCATAAATTCCACCCTCGCCAAACATCTCTTTCCGGGCGAGTCGGCGTTGGGCCACGCCTTGCTCCATGGGAGAAACGCCGATATCCGCATGGAGATTGTGGGGGTGATTGAGGACGTGAAATCAAATGGATTGAACGTGCCTGTGCCCGACGAGGTATTCTATCCGATGGCGCAGACAGGATATCCTGGCATGGTGATCATAGCCGCCACCGACGGGAATCCCCGCTCCTTGGAGGGCATTATTCGAACCGCCGTCGCGGGCGTAGATCGGGAGCAGCCCATTTCCTTTTTTCAGACAATGGACACGAGCGCTGAGCAGAGCCTTGGCTCCCAACAAGTCGCCGCAAGGATCACTCTCATTTTTGCCGGCCTGGCTCTCATCCTTGCCGCGGTCGGCCTTTACTCTGTCTTGGCTTACAGCGTCGCGCAGCGCACCGGTGAAATTGGCATCCGCCTGGCGCTCGGCGCCCAGCGAGGCCAGATCATCGCAATGGTACTGTCCAGCGGTCTCAGGCTTCTGGCGATTGGCCTTGTGATCGGGCTTGCCGCGGCGGCGTGCGGGGCGCGCCTCATCGCGTCGCTGCTTTACTTTGTTGATCCGCTCGATCCAGTCATTTTTGGCGCAGCGGCTTTCCTTTTCGCCGGTGTGGCTCTCGTAGCCTGCCTGGTGCCCTCGATGCGGGCCTCGAGGCTGGATCCGGTCGCGGCGCTGCGCGCAGCCGAATGACCGACGCCAAGACTCCTCAAGACGATTGGCATCGCTAATCCATCGCGCCCCCAAGTGGCTAGCATCCCAGGGGTTTGGCGCTGGTCGGGCAGAGACAGCTGCGCCTTCAGCTTGGCAGGTTGCGCAAAAGAATTGACCACCCCATGGCAACATTCCGAGGATCCGGCCAACGAACCTCCCCGCGTTGCCGGTTTGGCGCTTGCCAGATCGCTAATCAAAAAAGAGGGCGCTCGACCAAAACGTCACAACCCAAAGAACAACATGGCCTCCACAAAGAAAAAGGTTTCGGCAAAAGCCAGTGTCAAATTCAAGGACCTCAAATCGAAAAAGAACCCCAAAGGTGGAATTTCTTGGAGCGGCTCAACAGGCGGTGACGATAGTCCTACTGAGTCGGTGTCAAAAAGGTTCTGATGTCGTCAGTTTGAGCACGACCGGGGTCGCTTTCGGCGCCTCCGCTTGGGCCTCGTTGAACTTACGCCGAGCGTGTGCCCAGCAGCCACCCGCGCTGCGCCCTCGTGGTTTTCGGAACGGTTATTATGGGGCTCACAGGCGACTCCGGATCCTTGCTGCCGTGCTGCTCATAGCCACGATCGCGTTTCTGGCCTGCTGGCTGCATTTTGCTGTGTGGAGCTGATCCTCCACGAGGCGGGTGGCAGCGGTGCGGATATCGGTCGCACCTTGCAGGCCCCGGCCCTCCAGCGCCTGCCGTTCGGCTTCCGCCTCGGCGCGAGTGGAGAAGTTCTTACGGATACACCTTCCGTCCAACCAACCGGAAATGCAAAAAACAATCTTCCCGGAGGAATTCGCGAATTCTGAAATGACGAACGGTGCGCCTTGATTCACGACCGATTTGCCACATCAATTGGCGAATCGGGTATTGGGCGGATTTAGCTCGCGCTATTCGCGCGGATTAAGTGGCGGAGAGAGAGACTCGAACTGCCGAGCGCTGACAACACAACGGGTCCGGTAACCGCGTTTCTGATTTGTTACGAATGAGTTGGAACAGAAAACAAGATACAACCAGTCGCAAGGAATTCAAACCAGAAATACGTTTTGTCCAAGATCTGCCCCAATATTTTTTGGTGAAATCTAGGCCTGGAGATAGGCCGGGCGGCGGAGGGTGGCAGGTTCGGTGACCACGCGTTTCGCCACATCACACCACGGCGTTGATGCCCCCGGATTTCGCGGCCTGTTTCACGAGCCCCATCGCGACGTCGAGCTTCAGGTCCTCGAGCTTCTTGAAGTTGATGCAACTGCGGCCGGCCTTCACCTTGCCGAGCTTCGCGGCATTCCGCTCGACGAGGTAGCCGTCCTTGTCGCCGACACAGATGTGGAGGCTGTAGTAGTTTTTTCCCGCGGCGAGTCCGATCAGGAACCAGTCGCCTTCGCGACCGCTGGCAGACTTGTAGTGATACTTCCCGTAGCCGATGATGGGCGACGGCCCCATTCCGGACATAATTGCCGGCGCGAGCTTCGGCACGGCTTTGCGGATTGCCTTGTGCAGGGTCGTCATCGTGTCGCGGCGATCGGCGGGGAGGGCGGCGAGGAATTCGTCGAGGCTGGGGAGTGTTTTGGGCATGCGGCGAGGCTGTGCGCCCGGTGCCCAGCGATCAAACATGAATAAGCGGCGCGCGAGTTGGAAACTTCTTGCGGAAGCGTTTCCCGTCGAGAGCGGCGTCGAGCTGGAAAACGATAGCCCCGGAGGTATTCGTGAGCTCTAAGAAGATGACGAATGGACTCTTTTGTTTCACGACCGATTTGGCCGCTCAATGGCCAAATCGGATGCCGGCGCTAACTACCCGACCCGCGACTTCGTCGCGGGTTAAATGGCGGAGAGGGAGGGATTCGAACCCCCGGAACCCTTGCGGGCTCACCTGATTTCGAGTCAGGCGCATTCGACCACTCTGCCACCTCTCCGTGAGGGTTCCCGGCTGCGGAAAATTGACCTGAATGACCCATTCTCCGGCGAGGTCAAGAGGGATGCTGCCGTAGCTCACACGTTCTCGTCACCATCCTGCCTTCCGCCGGCATCCTTGTTGGCCGGAAGGTGCAGCGGGAAAAGAGCGTAATACTGCATGAGCCACCAGCTGCGCGACGAGCGGTAGAACAGCAGCGGAAACCCGATCGACCCGGCGCCCGCGAGGATGATGGCGGCCGTCGTCGTTAAGACGCCCTTGTAGGCAAGCAGCATGACGGGCGTCAGGAAGCACACGAGCGTGACGCCGTAGTTGAGCGACATCGACCCGAGGAAGAACCCCTCGTCACGCTCAAATCGGAGCCCGCAGCTGGGGCATTCCTTGTTGACGTCGAACCAGGAGCCCTTCCGGAACAGCGTGGGCGCGCCGCAGTTGGGGCAGCGGTTCCTGAGCCCTCGGGCAACCACCTGGAGCCGGGTGACCTTCATGGGAGAGCCCCGGCGGAGGCGCCTACGAGCCCAGCTTGAAGCGGACGAACCTGCGGATCTGGATGTTCTCGCCCGTCTTGGCGATCGCCTCGGTGAGGATGTCCTTCACCGTCTTTTCCGGGACCTTCACGAACGACTGGTCGACGAGGCAGACGGTCGACAGGTACTTCTCAAGCTTTCCGTCGACGATCTTCTGGGCGGCCGCGGGCGGCTTCCCCTGCACCTGCGCGGCGGCGATCTCGCGCTCCTTTGCCAGGTCCGCCTCGGGCACCTGCTCGCGCGAAACATAGAGCGGGTCCGTCGCCGCGATCTGAAGGCACAGATCCCTCACAAACGCCCTGAAGCCGTCGTTTCGCGCGACAAAGTCCGTCTCGCAGTTGACCTCGATGAGGACTCCCACCTTCCCGCCGACGTGGATGTAGCTGTCTATCAGGCCCTCCTTCGTCGTGCGGTCCGCCTTCTTCGCGGCCGACGCGACTCCCTTCTTGCGAAGGATGGTGATGGCCTCCTCGGTGCTGCCGTTCGCCTCGACGAGCGCCTTCTTGCAGTCCAGGAGGCCGGCGCCGGTCTGGATGCGCAGGTCGTTGACCATCTTTGCGGTGACGGGAGTGCTCATGTCATTCGGCCTTGACGGGCGTCTTGCGGGGACGGATTGGCTTCCTCTTCGCGATGGTGTCGGCGTCAAGGGCCGCGAGGTCGATCGGTATGTCGATCTTGGAAAGGTCAATCTCGCCCGCGGCGGGGGGCGGCGCGACGGGCTCAACGGCGGCCTGCGCGGCGGCCTTGGCATCCGCCCCGCGCTGGACGCGGCGCGAGTCGCGCTGGGCGAGTCCGGACTGTATGGCCGCGACGATCGTCTCCACGATTATCCTGATGGACTTGACCGCGTCGTCGTTGCCGGGAATCGGATAGGTCACAAGCGACGGATCCGAATTCGTGTCCACGAGGGCGATCGAGGGGATCGCGCAGCGCGCGGCTTCCGCCACCGCTATCTTCTCGTGTCCCACGTCGACCACGAAGAGGGCTGTTGGCAGGCCGCCCATCTCCACGATCCCGTTGAAATTGCGCTGCATGCGGCCCATTTCGCGCTTGATGGCCGACTCCTCCTTGCGGGGAAGCTTGGAAAGCTCGCCGCTGGTCTCCATCTGCTGGTACTTCTTGAACTTCGCGACGGAACGCTTGACGGTCTCGTAGTTGGTCAGCGTGCCGCCGAGCCAGCGGTCGACCGAGAATGGCATGCCGGTCGCGGCCGCAGCCTCGCGGACGATGTCCTTTGCCTGGCGCTTGGTGCCGACCAGGAGGACGTTTCCCCCGTTTGCAACGAGGTTTTCGATGAACGCGCAGGCCTTTTCGAGGGCCTCGTGCGTCTTTGCGAGGTCGATGATCGTGACGCCTTGGCGATGGTCGAAGATAAAGGGCTTCGAACGCGGGTTCCAGCGCTTGGTCTGGNNTCGAGCAGGTCTTTGGGAGTGATGCTGATGCTCATGCGGATCTATGTATCTGGCGCGTACACAGGTCGGCCAGAAAGGGCCGCCTTGCGATCGAGGTTGGGACTGACGTTGGTTGTTCTTGACTGACGGAAGGTCCAAAACAGGGTCTAGGGCCGCCGCTGGCAAGCGCGAAGTGGCCCTTTTCCAAACGGGCATTCGCAAGGTCCGGCTGGATGGGCACCTTAGCGCCTCCCACTGGCAGATCCCGGTTGTAAAAACGTTCCGCGAGGCCCCGGCCCGCGGTCAAATTCTGGATGGTCGGGAGCGGGGAAACAGGCTTTTCAGCCGAGTGCGGGCAGAATTTCGATTGGCTTCAACCTTGAAG
>PLKS01000013.1 GCA_003140665.1 Opitutaceae bacterium | reverse complement strand
GCCGCAGCATTGAGCCATGCATAGGCTTCGGAGCGAACCTTCAAGCGAAGAGTGCGCGTGAACGAGGGCGGCATGAGAGTATTATCACTCTTCACTGGCGTTCTTGCTCCACTACGTTTCGCAATCACGGGTGGGTCGAAACGTCCTTGTTTCTTCGTTGCGCCCCTAGCGCTTGGCTGTCGCGAACTGCGCTTCCTCGGTTGAGCCCTTCAAGGCGGTGATCGAAGAGGTGCCGGCATTGATCACCTGGGTGACGTCGTCGAAGTACCCGGCGCCCACCTCGCGCTGATGCTTGGTCGCGGTATACCCCAAGCTCTCGGCCGCGAACTCGCGCTGCTGCAGCTCGACATAGGCGCTCATCTGGCTCTCCTTGTAGCCGCGGGCGAGCTCGAACATCGAATAGTTGAGCGCGTGGAAGCCTGCGAGCGTCACGAACTGGAATTTGTAGCCCATCGCGCCCAACTCGCGCTGAAATTTCGCGATCTGCGCATCCGAGAGCTTCTTCTTCCAATTGAAGGAGGGTGAGCAGTTATAGGCGAGAAGCTTGCCGGGAAATTGCCGGTGAATGCCTTCGGCGAAATGCCGCGCGTCCTCCACATCCGGCACTCCGGTCTCGCACCAGAGAAGGTCCGCATAGGGTGCATAAGCAAGACCGCGCGCGACGGCGGCGTCGAGGCCTGCGCGCACATTGAAGAAGCCCTCCACGGTGCGTTCGCTCGAGCTGATGAACGGGCGATCACGCTCATCGACGTCGGATGTGATCAGCGTCGCGGACTCTGCATCGGTGCGCGCAATCAGCACGGTCGGGACGTCGCAGAGATCAGCCGCGAGGCGGGCGGCGACCAGTTTGTTGACACCCTCCTGCGTCGGCACGAGGACTTTGCCGCCCATGTGGCCGCATTTCTTCGCCGAAGACAGCTGGTCTTCGAAATGCACGCCGGCGGCGCCCGCCTCGATCATCTGCTTCATGAGCTCGAAGGCGTTGAGCACGCCGCCAAAGCCTGCTTCGGCGTCGGCGATGATGGGCTTGAACCAGTCGATCGAATCATTGCCCTCCGCATGGTGCAACTCATCCGCGCGCTGCAGGGCGTTATTGATGCGCTTGACCACATGCGGCACGGAATCTGCGGGATACAGCGACTGGTCCGGATACATGTGGCCGGAAAGATTGGCATCGCCTGCGACCTGCCAGCCCGAGAGATAGATGGCATCCAATCCAGCCTTCACCTGCTGCATGGCCTGGTTGCCGGTCAGCGCGCCGAGAGCGGGGACGAACGCCTCCGTGTGGAGGAGCTCCCAGAGGCGCTTGGCGCCCAGCTTGGCGAGCGTGTACTCGATGTGTACCGAGCCGCGAAGGCGCTCGACGTCCGCCTTGGCATAGGGGCGGAGGATGCCTTCGAAACGACGCCCGTGAATGCGTTCGTCGACGACCTGGGACTCGAGCTTGGTGGCACTGGACATTGTCTTCTATTCTCCTGGTTCACGCATCCGTAGCGAGCAAATCGTAAGCAGCCGACGTGAGGAAGTCTTCGAACTTGGGGGTGGTCGAGAGGCGTACGAAGAGCTCCCGCGCCTCGGGGAAGCGTCCCCCCTGGAAGCGCGCGTCGCCGACCTCGCGGCGAATGCGCTGCATCTCCTCGTCGACGACCCGGGCGAAGCGGTCCCTGTCGAGCGGCACGCCGTCGACCGTCGCCTTGTGGTGCAGCCACTGCCACACCTGGGCGCGCGAAATCTCCGCCGTCGCCGCGTCTTCCATCAGGTGATAGAGCGGCACGCACCCGTTCCCGCGAAGCCACGACTCGATGTACTGGATGCCCACGCGGACGTTGTGCCGCAGGCCCGCGTCGGTGCGCGTCCCCTCGGGCACGCGCAGCAGGTCGTCGCGAGTCACCGTCACGTCGGCGCGCTTGACGCCCAGCTGGTTCGCCGTGGGCATGTGCGCGTCGAAGATGTCCTTCGCGATCGGGACGAGGCCGGGGTGGGCGACCCACGTCCCGTCGTGCCCTGCCTTCACCTCGCGAAGCTTGTCGGCGCGCACCTTCTCGAGCGCCGCCTCGTTTGCCGCGGGGTCGTCCTTGATCGGGATCTGCGCGGCCATCCCGCCCATCGCGTGCACGTTGCGGCGGTGGCACGTCTTAATGAGAAGCTTGACGTAGGCCGCGAGAAACCCGCTGTCCATCGTGACCTGCGAGCGGTCCGGGAGGACGGCGGTGGGGTCTTCGGCGCGCTTCTTGATGAAGCTGAAGATGTAGTCCCAGCGGCCGCAGTTGAGGCCCGATGCGTGCTCGCGGAGCTCATAGAGGATCTCCTCGGCCTCGAAGGCGCCGAGGAGGGTCTCGATGAGCGAGGTCGCGCGAATGGAGCCCGCCGGGATCCCGAGCGCCGCCTGGGCATGGACGAACACGTCGTTCCAGAGCCGGGCCTCGAGATGGCTCTCCATCTTCGGCAGGTAGAAATACGGCCCCGAGCCGCGCGCGAGAAGCTCAGCCGCATTGTGGAAGAAATGGAGCCCGAAATCGAACAGGCTCCCGGAGACGGGCTTCCCGTCGAGGAGCACGTGCTTCTCCGGAAGGTGCCAGCCGCGCGGGCGCACGATGAGCGTCGCCGTCTTTTCGTTCAGCCGGTAGGCCTTCCCCTCGGGGCTCGTGAACGAGATCGTGCGCCGCACCGCGTCCCTGAGGTTGATGTGGCCCTCGAGCAGGTTGTCCCAGGTCGGCGACGTGGCGTCCTCGAAGTCGGCCATGAACACCTTGGCCCCCGAGTTGAGCGCGTTGATGACCATCTTGCGGTCCACCGGGCCCGTGATCTCCGTCCGGCGGTCGAGGAGGTCGGCCGGCGCGGGCGCCACCGTCCACGAGCCCTCGCGGATCGACCGGGTCGACGGGAGGAAATCCGGGAGGACGCCCGCGTCCAGCTCGGCCTGGCGCGCCACTCGGGCCGCGAGGAGCTCCGCCCGGCGGGGCTCGAACGCGCGAAACAGCCCGGCGAGGAAGGCGCAGGCCTCCGGCGTCAGGATTTCTGCGTAGTGCGGCGGGATGGGTCCGCGGATTTCGAGGCCGGAGATCGTTGTGGCGGTCATGATGCTGCGGGTTTGAACAGGGAGGGATAACTTCCTCATTGTAACCTGTCACCTCCATAGTACCGTCGGCTTTTTGCGCCCCGTCCACCGGCATTTTCCGAGCCCAAGCCCATGACCAACGAAGACTTTATGCGCGAGGCGATCCGCCTCTCCACGGACGGCGTCCGCTCGGGCCGGGGCGGCCCGTTCGGGTGCGTCGTGGTTCGGGACGGCCGGGTCGTGGGCCGCGGGAACAACCAAGTGACCTCGACGTGCGACCCCACGGCGCACGCCGAGATCGTCGCGATCCGCGACGCCTGCAGGGCGCTCTCCACGTTCCAGCTGGCCGATTGCACGCTCTACGCGAGCTGCGAGCCCTGCCCGATGTGCCTCTCCGCCATCTACTGGGCGCGCATTCCGAGCGTGTACTATGGCAACTCCCGGCAGGACGCCGCGGAGATAGGGTTCGACGATGACTTCATCTACGGGCAGATCCCGCTTCCACCCGGGGAGCGCCGGGTCTCGATGAAGCCCCTCCTCGCGGGCGAGGCAAGGACCGCGTTCACCGAGTGGGCGGGCAAGCCCGACAAGGTCAGGTATTAGCGGGCCTCGGAATGGGTTTGCATCACGCGCCGCTGCCCTCAACGCGCCGGCGCGATCCTGCCAGCCAATGGCGTGCGGGTCCAGGCGTCTCCCGGGCTGCTTGCGGTCCGGCAGGCCAAGCCGGCGCAGTGACTTGCCAAAACGGGCGAACTGCCCATTTTGGCTATCCATGGACTTCAACAACTTTCAGCCCGGCCTGAGCGCCCCACTACCCCGGCTCGACGACGACGAGGATGAGGACGAGGAGGTCGAGGAAGCCCTTGTCGCAAAGAGGGATCCTTCCGTATCCCTCCTCATCCAAAAGCGGTTCCTGAACCAGAGGAAGATCTTCCTCTGGGGCCCGGTCACCGATGAAACCGCGAAGGACCTGAGCGAGAAGCTCCTGTACCTGGAATCCACGTCCCCCGGAAAAGAGATCACGTTCTACATGAACACGCCCGGCGGCTCGATCACGGCCGGGATGGCCGTCTTCGACACGATGAAACTCGTCTCGTCGCCGATAACGATCGTCGTCACCGGCATGGCCGCGTCCATGGGCTCCATCCTGCTGTGCGCGGCGGCAAAGGGGCGCCGCCTCATCTATCCCCACGGCCGCGTCCTCATCCACCAGCCGCTCATCTCGGGCCGCTTCATCGGCCCGGCGACGGACATCAACATCCAGGCCCAGGAGATGGAGAAGCTCCGCAGCGAGCTGAACCAGATCCTCTCCGACGCCTCCGGCCAGCCGATCGAGAAGATTTCCAAGGACAGCGACCGCGACTTCTACCTGAATGCGAAGGAGGCGGTCGCCTACGGGCTCGCCGACAGGATCGTCGACAAGATCTGATCGGACTCGCGGGTCCGAGACCGCCTATTAGGGTTTTCCGCTGAGCGATTTCTCGACGGCCTGGCTGATCTCCTGCTTCCACTCGGCGGCCTGGACCGCGTCGCCGGAATCAAGAGCGACCTGGCGCGCCTCGACCAGCCACGACGACCTCACGTCGGATGGGATGGCATCGATGGAGAACAGCGAGCGGAAGAGGTCGATCGCCTCGGCGAATCTCCTGTGCGCCGCAAGGAACAATGCCGCCTCGCGCATCACCTCCCAGTTGTCGGATGTCGTGCCCGCCAACGCCGCGGAGCCCTCCAGCTCTCCTGCGGCCTCGTTCCCCATGCCCGCGGAGTCGAGGCGGCGGGCAAGCGCAAGTGCCAGGGCAAGGTTCGGCACCTCCTTCATTCCGGCTTTTCCGGCCTCGATCGCCTCGGCCTTCCTGCCCTCGGCGTCGAGCAGGTTCATCCGGCGAATGACCGCATAGCCCGCAAGCCGCGGCGGAAGCGCGGAAAGGTTCCTCATCTGCGCGGACAAGGGAACCGCGAAGGGCCGGTAAAGCGGGTCGCCGATGACGATCGACTGCCAGCTGAGGGCCGGCAGGGCGTAATAGGCCGCATCGACCAGGTCTTCGCCGCGGGCCAGCGCCTCCACCAGGAGGTCCGGGCGGTGAAGGAATTCCAGGTACGGCTCGTAGACGTTTCCCACGGTCGCCGTCACCCCGCGGGCGATCAGGGGGCCGCACCAGCCCTCGGTGGCCGACCGCAGGGTGTGAGCCGAAAAGCTGTGGATGTGGACGGCGATCGCCCCCGGCGGGAAACGGAATCCCGGAAGGCCGAAGGGGCCGTTCAGGTCCTGCGCATACCATCCGAAATAGAGGACGGGCGCGTCGAACCGCGCGGTCTCGGGCATCGTCCCAGGTCCGCGGCCCACCGACACGTCAAAGCCAAGGTCGGCAATCTGTTCTGCGGCCGACTCAAGCCAGCGGTTCCCGTTCTCGTGAGGCCCGGCGACGTCCCCGTATCCGCGACCAAGGAGTCCGGTCCGCTCCGCCTCGACGGCCAAGTCTACAAGCCCCATCGCATCAGCTGCAGTAGGCCCGTCTAGCCGGGAGACTTCCACCACGAGGGACCGCTCCTCGTCGGTCGGGTGCACCCTGTGAAACAGCGGATTGGGAACGCTGGCGTTTATAGGGTAATTCGTGCGGGCGAGAAGGCTGAGCTCGGAATCAACGGCGCCCTCGTTCGTCCGGAATTCCACATGGTCGGTGAGTGGTTTAGCTTCCTTGAACAGCGATTGGTCATGTGCGATCCTGAGCGGCACGCCCCGGCACACCACGAGCGCCGCTATCCTGTGGCCGGAGATTGCGTATTTCCGCCGTCCCACGTCGTCGAAGAGCTCCATCTTGATTGCGTCGATCCAGCCGCGTTCGACAAGTACGTCTTCAAGCGGCTGCCACACGGTCGAAACGAACTCCCTCCATGAGATCGTCTCGGCCACGGGCATATGGAGAGCGATGATGTTGGCCGAGGGAACCTTGCGAACCTGCGCATAGTGCTCCGCTATCGCCATCGAGTCCGGTGCATCCCTATTGGCGACAATCACTACCCGGTCCGCGAGTCCGGATCCTCGCGAGCACGGAACCATCAAGAACGCCAAGGCCACGGACAACGGTCCCACTTGTAGCTTGGAAATTCCAGTGAAGTGGCAGAACAAGAACTTTCCCAAGGTAATTATAGGTCCATTGGGAGCAAGTTTCCCTTATGAGGCGAACGCCCGCAATGTCTTGGCCGCTCCTCCACAATCAACCACCGCCATAAGCGCCAACGCGCAACCGGCCAACCGGACCCGGTGACAAATACTTGCATTCCCATTTTCAGTGTCGATGTCGAATAAGGGACAATATTATAAGGAGCATGAAATTGCCTGCCGCCAACAACATTACCGAGATCTTCCGGCCGCGAGAGAGGGCGTTGCCATATTCCAAAATCGATTCTTTTGAACGGAAAATCACTTGGCGTTGCAAATAGGCTCGTGAACACCAAAGACTTAAAACAAATACGCCGGCACCGATGCCAAAATCAGGCAGATCTCCGAGCGAAGTAGGCACGACCTTATATCCGGTAACTAACTCTGTCAATTGAAGCACGTTGCCGATCGCGACCATCAGTGTAATGGCGCAGATTGAACGCGGAAGTGCTACTAATTCCGATGCACTGCTTCTCGGAGCGTAGCATGAATATGCTGTCGCATATAAATCATTAAGAATCCTCATTGAAAGAGAGGGGTGATGCAAATCGACCTGCCACGAAGCGACTAATGCCGAAAATCGGGAGGCGCTTCGAGCAAATTCGCGTAAAAGCCCGATACATCGATATAGGAATCTACGAGCGTCCCCACTTTATAACCCAGATTAAATAGGACATATGCCCCGCCAATGGCATTACCAATCCCGGGGGCAAGACCTACGAGGCCGAAGATGGTATCAGCACCACTTTTCCAGGTGGGATGTGTCACGTCCTCGTATATCGAGATGCCGAGACCCAGCGGGCCAAGATACTTGGAAAAACCTTCGGCGAGTGGGCTAACCCTTCCGAGCGCCAAGGTAAGACTACGGTTATAGAGGAAATTTGACTTATTCGCGGCCGTTACCAGCCGGACAATGCCGTTCTTTTGTACCCAGAAATAGTTGTTAACAATTATCTTCGATCTAAGGTCAGCGATGAGTCCGGCACCGTCGGTTACAAGACTCGCTGCTTCCACTGAGTCCTTCTCCGACCAGCTGCTGTCAGAGTCCTGTGCTTGGCTTCCACCTCCTGTAACCGAAGGTATGGCTGGCGGTGCGGTTGGTGGCGAGGGCGGCGGAGGTGATATCACCACATCGGAAGCTTGCGCCGGACCCGTCGGAACATAAACAATGCCTTTCCCGTCGGCACTGTTTGTCAAATAGCCGGACGTACCATTTCCCCAATTCGAAACTGGTATCGCACCCTTGGGAATATGGCCGCCTCCTGCCTGTTTCGCTTTAGTCGATGGGCTTCGAGAAGACAAGAGCGTTATTGAATTCGCCCCATATGAGCTAACGCTATTCACAGCATCTGACCATGAATACAGGCTCTCATTCACATTAAACGTACCCATCACTACTGGTGCATCACCAGGATCCCCAACGTCGAATAGCTGATTTGTGCTTTGAGCTGCATTCGCGACTCTTTGCGCTTCTGCGGCCGCGTAGGCGTCGGCGGCATAATAAACCCAGGCCGGCACCTCGGGCGGCTGAATGAGGAACGTTAGAACTCTGCCATGCCACCAGAAATCCTGCCATGCCAATGTACTTATGATGTTAGCATCATCCTCCTCGATCTGTATGGACGGCAGCAATCCCAAATAATCCGTCTCATTGACAGGATCGTTGCCGCAGAATCCGTATAGATTGGTTCCTCCCGCTTCCTCTATCGGATCCCTGTTTATGAAACGGCCCAAGGTCGGGCTGTAATATCTCTGGCCGAAGTAGACAAGTCCGGTTTCGATATCGGCGTAATTTGCGCCATATCTAAAAGGATTGTCCGCTACCGCAGCGTCGTTGGCCTGTGACCGCAGAATTTCGCCGAATGGTCCGTATTCATATATCGCGGCTATGAATCCATCGGTCGACCGGACAAGCGAAGCTACATTGCCATTGGCATCATAGGTCGGCCAATAGTCGGTCGTCGTGCCATCCGAATTGAAGTTGGTCAGCTCAAGCAACGTACCGGAAGGGCCGGATCCCCAAGTATAACTCCGCGTGATGTTGCCCGAGCTGGTATTTATCTCGGCGATGAGGCTCATTCCGAGATAAACATATCTATGGTCGAATGAGCTTAGTGAGCTACTAACGGACTTTTCTACCCTTCGCCCTAGATAATCGTACGTGAACTGAATCGTGTTAACCGCGCCGTTAGCCTCCGGGATTGCATTAACCATCGAGTGCAGGCGATTCTCAGCGTCGTATGTGTAGTTCCAGACCCCGTCGCTTGTCAGGTTTCCATCAGGATCATATGTCAACGCCTGATTAAGCGAACCAACGATATAAGCTGCGGGCGGCGCAGAATATGAAGCGCTCGTTGTAGTGCCTGTTACCGTCACAGTGCCGGCCGTGGCCGCATTGGCATTAGGTGGCACCAATCCCGCCCCGAACACCCGATCTAGCTGCACCGTACCTCCCGGCACCACAGGGGATGTGGTGACAACTGCGCTATTCGAGGACGTTCCAAGAATGCGGACAAGATTGTTCTCCTTGGATGAATACTGGTCAAGGGAGTCCGGCGCATATTGCTCGTCGGCTTTGGTCCCCGCCTCGCCTGCAGACAGTCGGTTCCCAGCAGCATCATAACCGTAATAGTACGCCTGACCCGGAAGCTGGTCAGCTGCGTTTGGATTGACAATATCACCTCTATACATCGCCGAGCTGCTCAGCTCACCAAAACCATCGTAGTTAAATGTGCGATATACATGCGAGTAACTCATCCCCGCATAATAATCCCCAAAGGCCGCACCGCTCTTCATCTCGGACAGCCGCTGCCCTGTAGATGAGTTTGTATAATCGAACTGGGTAATCGGCGTCGAGGACCCCGACCATTGCGACCTCACCGAAGTCATGAGCGGGCGCTGGGGATCGTAAAGGTATGATACTGAGAAGGTGCTATTTGCGCCATTTGCAATGCTATACCCAGACATCAGGCCCGCATAGGAGCCGTTCGATCCGCTCGGCTGGCCGTACGCGTAGTAGATGTCTTTTGCCGCGCTCGCCGAGGCCACAGTATGGACGCCCATAAGTTGGCCAATGTTGCTATAGGTGAGATTCTGCTGTAGGTCGCGTGACGGACTTCCCGCGCTCCCGAGCGTAAAACCAACGGTCCTCCCAGGCACGTAGCCCGGCACATATAGGCCGTTGGTTTCGCCCGAACCATTCACGCTATTGTAAACCGTCGTCAGAACCCTACTTGAATAAAAGCTAGTATCCAAACTCTCCGTATCCAACTCCGTCAGTACATTTGGATTATTCGATCCGTAGCCAAAGGTACGTGATCCAGTGGCATCGGTCACGGTGAGCAGGCTTCCGAAGCGGGTATAGGAATATCCAACCGGCGGTGTGCCGTCACTGTAGCTGGTCTCAATGAGCTCTCCTGTGTTAGGGTCGTATTGATAGTTGGACGTTACACCGCGTGCCCATACCCTTGCGGACGGTCTCCCAGTTCCGTTGTAGTTATAATAGACCACGTTATTGCCGGGATCCTTTTTGCTTATGACTAAGCCCGAAGCCGCATCGTAGGCCCATGTCGTGGTCGCCCACCCACCGGAACCCGGCTGTGTTGCGATAGTCTGTCGATCGCCATAAACCGGGTCGTAAGAGTACTGCACCGTGTGCGCCCCGGTGCCCGAGACTTCAATCACTCTTCCAACGGCNNGTAACAGTCTTTACGAAGCCGAGCGCATTGGTTTCCGAAGTCTGCCTACCCATCGCATCGTAGCCGAAGTTTGTGGCATTCCCCGCACCATCCGTCACCTTCGACTCTAACGCCGTTCCAGAGTAGTATTTCGTTGTCGTGCTATTATTCTGCGGGTCTGTTATCGATGACAGCCGGTCCAAGCCGTCGTACTGATAAGTCGTTATAAGTCCCGCCGAGCTGGCCAGCGATTGCTTGAGTCCGTAGGCGATTGTCTCGGTCTCAGGTGCAGCAACGCCCGTATCTGTCGTCGAGACGAGAATGACCCCGGGTGATGGATTGCTAACTTTCTGAATGACCTGATTCTGGTATGCGTCTATTATATTCGTTTCGGCGAGCTCACCGGTTGCGAATCCCGTGAGCCGCGTGCGTTTTGTCACGACGGTCATCGGAATGCTCGATCCCGCTCCTGTGGTTGGATAAATCACTTCATCAACGTGATCCCACCACGATCCGGACCACGACTCGATGAAATGATTCGCTTCGCTGATTCGATCCGTGTTCGTGTCGTACGTTCCATTCCCGTCCATATCAAGCGCCCGGAGTAAAACCTGGCCGACCGGATCGTACTGATACAACGTACTCGCGAGTCCCGAACGCATCACTGTGGTAAGCTGCCCCGTCGTTGGCCCGTACGAGTATTTTTCCGTATATGGTTGTTGTCCGGCGATATTAAGCGCTGGTATACCGCCGAAGCCAGGGCGAATTGTTTCCTGGATTCGCCCGAACGCGTCGGTGATGACCTCTTTATAGCGCATAGCGGTACCCGTGCTCGCGGTTTGCATTTCGGCCCCGGTGGCCGATAGGATGGAATACGAATAGTTCTCGGCGACCACCGCGCTTCCCGCAACTGAGGCAAGTCGTCCATCAAATTGGTAGGTGTCCTCTTCGCTACCGCCTCCTGAACCATCGCTATTGAACGGATTTTGGGTGGTCCGTGTAAG
>PLKS01000164.1 GCA_003140665.1 Opitutaceae bacterium | reverse complement strand
TTTTCCACTACAGCCTGAATCCTCGCGGCGTGCTCTTTCTCGGCAGCGCGGAAAGCATCGGAGGCTCCGCCAAATTGTTCACCCCGTTGGCGCTCAAGGAGCGTATTTTCCAACGGAGTGAATCCATTCTGCTGGGCAAGCAGCTCGATTTTCACCCCGGAGCCCTGCCGGTGCGGCCGGGACGGACATCCGCGCCGCTTGCGGCGCCCCGCCCCGCCCCCNNTCGTCAACGACCAGGGCGACATCCTCTACGTCAGCGGCCGGACAGGAAAATATCTGGAGCCGGCGGCCGGCAAGGCCAACTGGAACATCATTGCCATGGCCCGCGAGGGGCTGCGCTACGACCTGGCCGGCGCCCTCCAAAAGGCGCGCGTGAAGAAATGCACGGTTACCATACATGGGATCAAGGTCGGAATCGGCGCCGACTCCCGGTTCGTGGACNNCGTTTTTTCCGACGTGGTCATCGCGGCCGATAGCAGGCCGGTCGGCGGGATCGCAAAAACCTCGGGCCGCGGCGACGGAAACAGGGATTTGGAGCGGGAATTGCAGCGCTCGCACGAAGAGGTGCTGGCGGCCCGCGAGCAGATGCAGACGTCGCAAGAGGAGCTCAAGTCCATGAACGAGGAATTGCAGTCCTCCAACGAGGAACTGCAGTCCACAAACGAGGAGCTCACGACCTCAAAGGAGGAAATGCAGTCTCTTAACGAGGAACTGCAGACGGTCAACGCCGAGCTGCAATCCAAGCTGGATGAGCTATCCGGAACAAACAATGATATGAAGAATTTGCTCAACAGCACGGACATTGCCACGGTATTCCTAGACAACGATCTACATGTGCGGCGGTTCACCCTGCAGGCGCAGGCGATCATCAAGTTGATCCCGAGCGACGTTGGCCGGCCAATCACCGACCTCGCCTCCGACCTGCTCTACCCGGAACTGGTAGAAGACGCGCATGAAGTGCTGCGGACGCTGGTCTTTTCCGAGAGATCGATCGCCACCAAAGACAGGCGTTGGTTCACGGTGCGCGTCATGCCCTACCGCACCATGGATAACCGGATTAACGGCGTCGTGATCACTTACGCGGATATCACAGCGGCCAAGAGGGTGGAGGCAGGCCTGCGCGCGAGGCAAAGCGAAATGGCCACGCACTCGGCGGAGCAGGGCCTCACGCTGGATCGAGCCCTGGAGCGCCTGAAGGGTCGGGACCCGAAGGCGCCCCTTCGCAAGGCGAAGGTCGAAACTATCCGGACGGCGCCTGGCGCCGCAGGGGAGACAAGAAGATAAAAAAGGCCGCCCACACCCCCAAAGCCGCCCGCGAGCTGCGCAGGCTCGCTGAATCTCGGCTGCGTAGGCAGCCGAAAAAACGGGGGCGAATCGAAACAAGGGCCGACACGCAACGCCTCCTGCAGGAACTGCAGATCCATAAGATCGAGTTGGAGCTGCAAAATGAGGAACTGAGACAATCCAAGGCCGATGTTGAAGCTGGGTTTCAGAAGTTCTCGGATCTCTATGATTTCGCTCCGGTGGGTTATTTTTCCCTCGATGAGCAAGGCTTGGTGCATGAGGTGAACCTTACCGGAGCCGCGTTGCTCGGAACGGAGAGATCCCGCATAGCCGGACGGCGATTCCAGCTCTTTGTGGCGCCGCAGTGCCGCCCGGCATTTAATGTCTTTTTGGAGGGCATATTCGCGGGACACGAAAAGCGGGGCTGCGAGGTGTCACTTATGAGCGCCGATCACGCGGCTTTCTGGGCCGACCTGCAGGCGATGTCGGCCGTTTCCCGCCGCGCCGCGCCGCAAATGTGCCTTATGGCGATCGTCGACATCACGGCTCGAAAGCAGGCGGAGGAGGCGCAACGCCGTATCGATATCCTCGGCGCCACGAACCGGAAGTTGCAGGGCGAAATCATCCGGCGCCAGGCCGTGGAGCTTTCACTCAGGAAGAGCGAGCAACGCGCCCATCAATTGTTGGGGCACTCGCGCCACCTGCAGAATAAATTGCGCCAAATGTCCCATCAGATCCTTCTCGTGCAGGAGAACCAGCGAAAGGAGATCAGCCGCGAGTTGCATGATGAAATCAGCCAGCTCCTGTTGAGCATCAACGTCCATTTGGCGATCTTTGACAGCAACGCGGCAAATAATCCGCAAAGTATCCGGCGGAGCATCACTCGCGTGCGCTGGCTTGTGGAAAAATCGGTGCGAGTCGTGCATGATTTTGCACGTGAACTTCGGCCGCCGATGCTGGATGATCTCGGATTGATCCCGGCGCTTGACACGTACATCGCCGAATTCTCCAAGCGGAAGGGCCTGAAGATTCAATTCACGGCCTTTAACGGCGTCGAGGCCTTCGAAGGTGACAAACGGACGGTGCTCTACCGCGTCACGCAGGAAGCGCTCGCCAACGTCGCAAAGCACGCGCGCGCCAGCGTGGTGAAGGTGCTCATAATCAAGGTTCGGGGGGGCGCGTGTTTGGAAATCTCCGACAATGGCAAAGCTTTCGATATTGGCCGTCTCTCGTCCGCTGAATGGGGCGACCGCCTCGGATTGACGGGCATGCGCGAGCGCGTGGAAATGGTCGGCGGCCGATTCAGCGTCGAATCCGCGTCGGGCTCGGGCACGACCATCCGGGCCGTGCTACCATTTGGCAAAGGCGGCCTGCAGGCAAAGGGGTCGGACCCAAGGCACTCCTCCGTCGGGGGAGGGGGGGGCGGCGCAGTGAAGGGTGGGAGGGCAGCACGGATCACGTTGTAGCCTGCCGGATTGGGTCTGTCCGAAGGCGCCGAGAGGGCCGGAAAGGCGCAAGCTATGTTCCAGCAGCAACTTCCATTTGGCGCTACATGCCGGTGCGGCGCCGGTGCATCGGCTGGATTGGTTGCACCGGCCTCAAATCAACCCTTATTTTGTCCGGAACGGCCCTTTTCTCCTCCGCCCGAAAGATTGCTGGCGGCGGCCCGAGCCCGCTTTTCCGAGGATTTTTTCGCCGACAGCCGTTTTCCGTGGCTTCTCCCGATATGTGCCGCCTGACGTTTCGTTTTTCCGGTGCGACTGGATTGTTCGCTCTTGGGCAACGTGGTTTCCTTCTTGGTTTCGCCGGGGTTGTCCTTGAGCCAAGCCCGTTCCTCGCCGATGCGTCCCAGCTGGAATGCGATTTCGGCCGGTTGCAACAGCCTGTCGACACATCCCGTCTTAACGGCACTCTGCGGCATGTCCGGCTGCTTGGCCGTTCGGAATTCCTGTGCAAACACGAGTCCACCCGCTTCCTTGATCGACTTGAGCGCCGCCGCCCCGTCGGAGTCGAATCCAGACAAGATGACCGCGATCGCGCGCTTCTGGCGATCGTCTGCCAGGGATTGCAGGAAAATGGTGATGTTCTTGGGCCAACCTGAGGTCTTGAGCAGGGTCCTAATGCGGAATTCGTCTCCATCCATGGTTACCTGCATACCGGCGGGTACCACATAGACGTGGTCTGCCCTCACGCGTTCACCGTCGGCCACCAGCACCACCGGCATATCGGTCATGCGGGGGAGAATTTCGACGAGAAGCGATTTTCCGTCGGCCGGCTGGTGATGAACGATGATGTAGGCCATCCCGGTGTCTGACGGGAGGAGGGATAGAATGGTGCAATACGCCTCGAACCCGCCTGACGACGCCCCAAAGCAGACCACCGTCAGATGATCATCCGATTTGCCATGCGCATGAAGATTCGCCTCCCCGCGATCCATGCGAAGGCGAGGTTCGGGCATCTTCAAGCCTGGGTGCCTCCTCTGCGGATCTGTTGGCATTCGCCTTGGCGGGCTCGCGTCTTGCATGGAGGATCAAGCCTTGGGGTGCGACCAATCGCGAAGCGCCACCCGTTGGTCCGCATCGCCCGAGGCTGCGGTCACGGAAGAACGCCAAGAGGGAGCAAGGAAGGACATGGCCAAGTGATCCCAGCACGGTACGCGCAGCGGCCGTGCGCCGCTATGGGGTGTTATTGGGGGATGGCTGACCAGCTTGCTGCCGGTGCTTGAGCGGCCGGCGAATCAATCGGTTGCCTGTTGACTCTGACCCGGGCGACGAGCAGGGGATCCGAGCCTGCGTTTTCCGAGCCGCTGCCTCCGGAGATCAACAGGCTGTCGACCCGCTTGGCTTGCAGGACGTTGCGGGTTCCGACAATCCGGCCTTATCCGGCGAGGGGAAGGCCCAGCTGCACCGCGGCTTGCAGCATGCGGACGTCCTTGGTGAAGAGACGGCCCGTCTCGATGCTGAGATAGGTAGCCAGGTGAAGGGCATCCTGCGTGCGCAGGCGCACGTCGGGATGCACTTCGCCCAGGAGGTCTGCGGCATCCTGGAACAGCATGTCGGACAGGGAGACGAGAAGGATCTTGCGGGCCGCGACGTCCTTTTCGAATTCCCGCCACACCTCGGTCGCCAGCCCGTCGGGAATTATCCCGCGGGATACCTTGCCGAGAAGCGCGGATCGAAACTCGCAGCAGAGGAGCCGGGATGAGACCAGGGTCATCCCGGCGACTGTCGCCTCGCATGCCTCGGAATCAGGTTCGCCGACATAGAGCTTGATGGCTGCCGAGGCGTCGATGTACATGGCTTCAAGGGCCGCCGTCGCGGATGATCGTGGCCGAATCCTCGGAGATCGGTGTCTTTTGGCGGAGAGCCCGTTGCGAAGTCCACGTGGCCCCGTGGGTCATCGGCCGGTAGCGCACGATCATAGCCTTGGGCCGGCCATCGCTGGTTATGATGATCTGTTCCCCACGCTCGGCGCGGTCCAGGAGGCGCGAGAGCTGGTCCTTCGCCTCGCGCACGTTGACCACGTCGCATTCCACCCCGTAGGCTGCCGCGGCTTCCTTGATCTCGAGGGCACACGCCTTCGCCTCGGGGTAGGTTGAGCGCACCCTGCGTTTGCGGTTCATGTGGCCACAAGTGGCCACATGATGGTCGAAGTCAAACCAAAAGAACGGGTCGCGTCATTTGGGACCAGCTGGCGAGTTCGGCATCCGCCCGCATCGGCGATCACCAGGGCCGCACTTCCAGCCAATAGAACAGGCAGGGATAGGCGCTCAGGAACGGCCAGACGAAGGAGTTCAACCCCATGAAAACGGCGATGGTCAGGTGAAAGGCGATCCCCAAGCCCAGGTACGCGAGCGCCACGGGACGCGGGGCCAGCATTCCGAGGATGAACGTCGATTCCCAGAACAGGATCCCCACCGAGAGCGCGCGAGCCAGGGCCGGCTTCCGGTTGAGGCGCTGGGCAAACGGCCGCAGGCCGTAGCATTCCGTCCCAAGGATGCCGCATAGGTGGTCACCGGTTCTCCATTGGCGTTCCGGAAGCTTCGCGATCCCGGCAATCGTGTACGACAACGCGCATTGGAGGGCGATGAAGGCGACCGCGGCCAAACGGACCCCGGGCTGCGGGACGAGGGCGGCGACCGCGAGGGCGCCGAGCACGATGTTGGACATGTGGTCCGCGCCGTCCTTGCCATAGGGCGAGCGAATGCAGAAGGCGACGGCCAGCGCGAACGCGGGGACGGTCACGATCCATCCGGCCGGCCCGGCAACCAGCATGATGACGGCGAGCACCAGCCGGCAGGCGACCAGCGCCAGGACGTTCGGGTAGCTGAAAAGCGCGTTGAAGATCCGGGCACCGGGCCCCGTGACCCCCAGGCGCGTGCGCGTCCTTCCGAGTTCCCAGTCGATCAGGCCGGCGTTGGACAGGACCCCGCGCTCGGCGATGTACTCAAGGCAGGATATGACCAGGCCGACCGACACCAGCCTCGCGCTCCAGAGCAGGCATGTGCCGGCGGAAGGCACGCCGGTCACAGCGAATGAACGGAGCTCATCAGGACGGGCGCCATCTCGATGGCGCCCGCCAGGCCATCCCTGCTCACGATAAGGAACTGGACCGAATGGCCGGGATGGGATGCCTTCGCCTCGCGGGACACGGCGCGCAGGATCGCAATGTAGGGGACGCTGGCCTGGGCGCCCGCGTTGGGTTGACCCTTATAGACGTCGAGCAACTCGCTCACCATATCGAGCCAGGCCTTGCGCTCGCGCCGGCACGGATTCCAGATCACATTGTGGAATCCGCGATCGCGGGAGAGACTGACCTCCTTCCACGGCGTCGGCTTCCTATCCGCATCATGGCAGCGATAGAGCAGAAAATAATCGTTCCGGCCAGGCCGGGGAGCGAAGAACCGCCACTCCGGGATGAGCTGAAGAAGGTCCCAGGCGCGAATCGCCTCCCGGGCTTGGGGTATCAGGACGATCACCGTCGAAAGCAGCCATGCCCCGAGGAATACTATCGCGATTGAACCCATGGGCGTCCTGCGTGAATGGCGGGGAGATTTGCGGGGCCCCCTCGCTCCGGGTGCGGGCGTGCCTTCCTCCTCAGCCGGCCATGACCCGCGTGCGCAGGCGGAGCAGCTCGGCGGCCGAAAATCCGGGCAAACCGGCGTCGAGCCGCTCCTCCAGCAGGGACTCGAGCTTCTTTGACGCGTCCTCGTGGGGAGGAGCCACCTTGTTTCCCGCGGCCCAATACCCGAAAAGTCCGCCCGCGATGGCGCCGGCGAGCGCTCCCCAGGGCGTGCCGACCGCAAGGCCCAGCACTCCCGCAACGATTGCGCCGGCCGCGGCCGCATAGGGCCGGGGTTCCAGCTTCGCGACCACCGCGCCTAGCTGCGAGGGGGTGAAGACTTCGTTGGCGTATTTCTCCGCCGGGGTCACGATTTCCTATATCGCCGGACTCGGATTGCCGGGCAACAAGAAAATGGCGCCCCGGGATCAGACATTATAGCTGCGCGACGAGCAGCTAAGAAGATAAGTGTGCTTGTCCCCGTTCACGCGGGTTACTTCACGTGAGTGAAGCCTATCCGCATGGATGTGGTTGTTACCAATAATCCAAAACTCGAGGGCAAGCACATGAAAACTGAAAAATATGTGGGCCTGGATGTCCACAAAGATACGACAGTGATCGCGGTCGCCGAAGGCGACCGCTGTGGTGAGGTTCGTCAGTTCGGCGCCGTCTCCAG
>PLKS01000191.1 GCA_003140665.1 Opitutaceae bacterium | reverse complement strand
GCGGCGCTGCGCGACGCCGGCGTGGCCGCGGGCCTCGACGCGGCGACCGCGGGGGCCCTCGCCGTCGAGACCCTCCTCGGCGCCTCGCGGCTCCTCGCGCGCCGCGGGATCGACCCCGAGACCCTCCGCAACCAGGTCACCTCGCCCAACGGCGTCACCGCGGCGGGACTGCGCCGGATGTCCGAGCGCGATTTCAGGGGAATGATCCGCGAGTGCGTGCTGGCGGCCAAGGCCCGCTCCGAGGAGCTTTCGGCCTGACATGAACGCCCTCGGCGGACGGATCCTTGTGACCGGGGGGGCGGGCTTCATCGGGAGCGCGCTCGTCTGGGCGCTGAACCGGCGCGGAATCGACGACATCCTCGTCTGCGACGTGCTCCACTCGGACGAGAAGTGGCGCAACCTCGTCCCCCTCAGGTACGCGGACTATGTCGAGGGGGCCGATCTCCGCGCCAGGCTCGCGCAGAGCCCGACGGCCTTCGGGAAGTTCTCGGCGGTCCTCCACATGGGCGCATGCTCGTCGACGACGGAGCGCAACGCATCGTACCTGGTCGACAACAACACCTCCTTCACCCGCGAGCTCGCCGCCTGGGCCCTGGGCTCGGGCTCCCGGTTCATCTACGCCTCCTCCGCCGCGACCTACGGCGACGGGGCCCAGGGAATGGACGACAGGGACCCGCGCATCGACCGGCTGCGGCCGCTCAACATGTACGGGTACTCGAAGCACCTCTTTGACCTGTACGCCAGGCGCCTGGGCTGGCTCGACCGGATCGTGGGCGTAAAGTACTTCAATGTCTTCGGCCCGAACGAGGAGCACAAGGGCGACATGCGCTCGGTGGTCTCCAAGGCGCACCTCCAGGTGCGGGACTCCGGGAGGATCGAGCTCTTCAAGAGCTACGACCCCCGCTACCAGGACGGCGGCCAGATGCGCGACTTCCTCTACGTGAAGGATGCGGTCGAGATGACGCTTCACTTCGCCGAGAAGGGTTCGTCGGCCGGGGGCCTCTACAACCTGGGCTCGGGCCAGGCGAACACCTGGACGACGCTCGCCGGCGCCATCTTCAGCGCGCTCGGGCGCGAGCCGAGGGTGGAGTTCATCGACATGCCCGAGTCGCTGCGCGCCAAGTACCAGTACTACACGCAGGCCGACATCGCGAAGCTGCGGGCGACGGGCTATGACCGGCCTGTCACGCCCCTCGCGGAGGCCGTGGGCGACTACGTCAGGAATTACCTCGCCACGGGAAAGCGGCTCGGGGAGTAAAGGGGCCTTCGCCGCGGCCCGATTTAAGCTAGGTTTCCAGCCATGCGAATGACGTCCCTTTCATCCCGGCTGGGGCCGGCGCTCCTGGCGGGCGCGTCGCTCCTGGCGCTGCCCCGGGCCCGCGGCGCTGAATCCGCCGTGCCGGTCCCGGTCCTGGTGATCACGACCTACGAGACCGGCAAGGACCGGGGAGACACCCCCGGGGAGCTGCAGTTCTGGGCCGAGCGCCAGGATCTTGCCCAGGAGATCACGGTGCCCGGCGTCGACCACCCGCTGCTGACAAACGGGAAGGGCCTCTATGCCATGGTGTCGGGCACGACCTCGCGATGCGCCCTCCAGATCATGGCGCTGGCGGCCGACCCGCGGTTCGACCTGACCCACACCTATTTTGTCCTCAGCGGGATCGGCGGCGGGTTCCCCAAGGTGATGTCCCTCGCGAGCGCCGTATGGGTCCAGCGCGTGGTGGACGGCAACCCGGCCTTCGAGATCGACAGCCGGGAGATACCGGCCGACTGGCCCACGGGATTGGTCGCCATCGGCGCGACAAGGCCCGGACAGGGCTCCAAGAACGTCGACTCGGTGCCGCCCGCCGGGGTTTCGGAGGACTCGTCGGGCGGCGTGGGCACGGTCGCCTTCACGCTCAACCCGTCCCTCGTCAGATGGGCCTACGAGCTCACGAAGGACGTCCCCATTCCCGACAGCGAACCCCTGCGCGCCTTCGGCCGCAGGTTCGAGGGCTATCCCGTGGCCTTGCGGCCGCCGTTCGTCCTCATGGGGGACAGCATCGGCTCCGACCGCTTCTTCCACGGGGAGATCATGGCACGCTGGGCCGAGGACTGGGACCGCATCTACACCCGCGGAGCCGGGAAGCTGGCCATTTCCGACTGCGAGGACGCCGGCGTCTGCCTCGCGCTTCAGCGGCTGGCGCAGATGGGCCGCGTCGACTTCAGACGCCTGCTCATCCTCAGGACGGCCTGCAATTTCACGGTCCCGCCGACGGGCGTCACCGCGGAGAGGAGCCTTTTTGGGGACACCATCTCGGACTCGAGCGGGGTCGCCTACCTCCCCGCCCTCGAGGCCGACTACCGGGTGGGCAGCGTGGTCGCCCTGAGCCTGCTCCAGGGCTGGTCCAGGTATCGGGACCAGGTTCCCTGAGCGGGCGCCGGCCTCCCCGGGCGCTTGCTCACTTCACCTGCTCAAGCTCCGCCTCGGACATCTCCGTGCGGTCGCCGAGGGCCTTGTGGACCGCGGCGACGTCGTCCGTCGTCACCGCTCCCGCCTTGTTCCCCCACTCCTGGCGGATGTAGGTGAGCACGGCGGCTATCTTGTCGTCGCTCCAGTTGTACTGCGAATTGGTGACCTGCTGGCCGAAGACCGGCATCGCCGTCGCGTTGAAGTCGTGGCCCTCCACGTGAATGTCGCCCTTGAGCCCGTAGAGGACGATCCTGATGACGCGCGCGGCGGGACCGTTCACCCACTCCGAGCCGGCGAGCGGCGGATAGGTGTTGGGTATGCCCAGGCCGGTCGCCTGGTGGCACGTGACGCAGACCATGCCGAACTGATTCTTTCCCAGGACGAGGGGATCCACCTTTGGAGCGGCCGCCACCCCGGAGACCGGCTTCGCGTTTTCATTGTAGATCAGGGAACTGTAGTGGCCCGTGTACCGGTTGAGGTACGTCCCGGCGAAGAGGACCAGCCCGCTGAGCGTGAAAAGGATCCCGATCGGGAGCAGGCGGTAGCGGGCGCCGTCATCGGGATGGCGGCTCAGCAGCTGCTCGTGGGCGTCCAGGAGGCTCTCATCGGTGACGGCGGCCTGGTCCAGACGGGGGTCGCGGGGGGGCTGCTCGCTCATTTGGCGCCTCCGGAAGCTGCAGGGGCTGTGGGGGTCGGCGTGGGCGAAGCCGCGGGCGCTGCGCCACCTGAAACCGCAGGGGTGGGCGCAGTCGCTCCCGCGGGCGCGGCCGATCCCGTCGGTGTCGGCGGGGCGGCCCCCGAAGCCGCCGGCGCCAGCGCACCGCCCGCCGGCAGAGCGGCTGAGCCGGATGGCATGGGC
>PLKS01000195.1 GCA_003140665.1 Opitutaceae bacterium | reverse complement strand
GAAGGCCCAGTGCTGGCGCTTCAGCCGCCTCACGCATTCGTCGACGGAGAAGCCGATGCGCGCCGCCTCCGGGACGGTGCAGATGCCGGCCATGGGCGGCAGGTCCCTGTAGGGACGGTAGCTTTCGGGGGTGGTCATGTGGGATGGCGGGGTTTGGGCGGCCGCGCCGGCTTCGCGCCCTTACTTGTAATAGATGCCGAGGGTGTCGATGAGCCTGGACTGGAGCTGCCCCACGTCGAGGGCGCCGGAATAGCGGTAGAGAACCTTGCCGCCGGGCGCGATCACGACCGTGTACGGGTAGCCGCCCGGCCACTGCGGGTCGAGGGCCTGCGCCAGGGCGTCGGCGCCCGCCCCGGAATAGAGATAGTTGTTGGTCTTGCGGCCCTGCTTCTCCAGCGCGGCCTTCGCGCCGGGCGGGACCGCGGCGTGCTCGCGCTCGAGGAAGCGCAGCGCCTTGTCCGCGTCCTTCGGTTCGTCGACGCTGACCGTGATCAGGTCGAAGTCCCGGCTGTTGAGCCGGCGGGAGATCGAGACCAGCCCCGGGAACTCCTCGACGCAGGGCACGCACCAGGTCGCCCAGAGGTTGATCACCCGCAGGCGGTCCGTGGGGTTGTGCGCCAGCGCCGCGATCCCGGCGGCGTCGATCGGCTCCAGCGACACAGGCATGTTCCTCCATGCCTCGTTTCCCTCGGCCACCTCGCCCTTCTTCGTCAGCCACTTGGTCGAGCAGCCCATAGGCCGGGTCGTCTCGACCGGGACCGGCCGGCCCGCCAGGAGCGCCTCCACGGCGTTGGCGCCGTCGGTCGAGTGGACCGAGGCCGGATCGGCCACCTGCGAGTCGTCGAAGCGGCCCTTGTAGCGCAGCCGCCGCTCCCCGTCGAAGACGAAGAGGTCGGGCGTGCAGAGGCAGCCGTACGCCATGGCGGTGGCCTGGGTGCCCCCGTCATAGAGGTAGGGGAAGTTGAAGCCCCGCTCCTTCGCGTAGAGCTTCATGTCCTCGTAGCTGTCGCTGTACTTGCTGTACCCGAGCTCGTCGATCCGCAGGCCCTCGAGGCTGTTCGGGTTGATCGCCACCACCGCCACGCCCTTTCCCTTGAGGCCGGCCACGAAGGGGATGAACCGGGTCTCGGCCGCGTGCGAGACGGGGCAATGGTTCGAGAGGAAGACCACGATCAGGATCGGAGAGTCCTGGTAGTCGGCGAGGGTGTGCGTCTTCCCGTCGATCCCGAGGAGCGAGAAGTCCGGGGCACGGTCGCCGATCTGGAGCGGGTGAAACCCGGGCGGGTTGTTGTCGTATTCGCCGGCGTCCGCGGCCGGGACCGCGAACGGCCCGCCCGCGACGAGGCCGAAGGCCATGAAACCGAGGAGGGGTAATTTCATGTCCCTCGACCTTGCGCCGCATCGGCCGTCGGGGCAAGCCGAACGCTTCGGCCGCGGCGCGCGGGGTTCGGATGCCCGCCGGGCGGGCGCAGCCGGGCCCGAATCGCGGCACCGGCTTGCCTCCGGCGCCGAGCTGGTCAAGGATCCTAAGATGAGAACGCCCGCCCTCGTCATGCTCGGCCTCCTTTCCGCCCGCGGGTCCCTGGCGCAGGACGCCCCCGCCGATCCCAACCTCTGGCTGGAGGACGTGACGGGCGAGCGCGCGCTCGACTGGGTGCGCGCCCAGAACGCGATCACGCAGAAGGAGCTTGAGGCGTCGCCCGACTTCAAGCCGATCCACGACCGGCTGCTCGCGATCTACGACTCGAAGGAGCGCATTCCCTACGTCTCCAAGCGCGGCGACTACTACTACAACTTCTGGCGCGACGCCCAGCACACCCGCGGCATATGGCGGCGGACGTCGCCCGAGGAATACCGCAAGAGCGAACCCGCGTGGGAGACGGTGCTCGACCTCGACGCGCTCGCCGCGGGCGAGAAGGAGAACTGGGTGTGGAAGGGCGCGAGCGTCCGCTATCCGGACTACACGCGGGCCCTCGTCAGCCTCTCGCGCGGCGGCGCCGACGCCGACGTCGTGCGCGAGTTCGACCTCTCGGCGAAGGCGTTCGTCAGCGACGGCTTCGTGCTGCCCGAGTCGAAGCTCAAGGTGGCCTGGCGCGACCGCGACAGCATCTACGTCGCCACCAATTTCGGGGAGAACACGATGACCGACTCGGGCTACCCGCGCATCGTCAAGCTGTGGCTGCGCGGCACGCCGCTCGACCAGGCGGCCGTCGTCTTCGAGGGGCAGAAGGCGGATGTCGCCGTGAACGCCCTCGTGTCGGACGAGCCGGGATTCCACCGCGAATTCATCGAGCGCTCCATCACGTTCTACACCTCGGAGAACTACCTGGTCGACGGCGGCAAGCTGGTCCGGCTCGAGATTCCGGCCGATTCCACCTGCGACAGTTTCCGCGACCAGCTTACCGTGACGCTGCGGACGGACTGGACCGTGGGGGGAAGGACCTATCCCGCGGGCGCGCTGTTGGCGATCGCATGGGACAAGTTCCTCGCCGGCGGGCGCGACTTCGCCGTGCTCTTCCATCCCGGCCCGCGCGTCGCGCTGGACGCGGTCAGCGGAACGCGGCACCACCTCATCGTCAACGAGCTCGATAACGTCCGCAACCGGCTCTACGTCCTCACGCCGGAGGCGGACATGAGTTGGTCGCGCGTGGCGCTCCCGGCACCGGAGTTCGGGACGACCGCGGTCACCGCCGTCGAGCGGGAATCCGACGACTATTTCATGACCGCCACCGATTTCCTGACGCCCTCGAGCCTCTACGTCGGAACCGTGGGCACGCCCGGCCAGACCCTCCTGAAGCAGCTGCCCGCATACTTCCCGGCCGACGGGCTCGAGGTCACGCAGCACGAGGCGGTGTCGAAGGACGGCACGCGCATCCCGTACTTCGAGGTCGCGCGCAAGGGCCTCGCGGCCGACGGCTCGGCGCCCACGCTGCTCACCGGCTACGGCGGCTTCGAGATCTCGATGACCCCGTATTACAGCGGGGGGGTCGGCGCGGCGTGGCTCGAGCGCGGGGGCGTCTACGTGCTCGCGAACATCCGCGGCGGAGGGGAGTTCGGCCCGGCGTGGCACCAGGCCGCCGTTAAGGAAAAGCGCCAGCACACCTACGACGACTTCATCGCGGTCGCCGAGGACCTCGTCAAGCGGCAGGTGACGACGCCGAAGCACCTCGGCATCATGGGCGGCAGCAACGGCGGCCTCCTCATGGGAGTCATGCTCACGCAGCGCCCCGACCTTTTCGGCGCCGTCGTCTGCCAGGTGCCCCTCCTCGACATGCGCAGGTACAGCCACCTGCTCGCGGGGGCGAGCTGGATGGGCGAGTACGGCGATCCCGACATCCCCGCGGAGTGGGCCTACATCAGCAAGTATTCCCCGTACCAGAACACCCGTGCGGACGTGAAATACCCGCGCGTGCTCTTCCTCACCTCGACGCGCGACGACCGGGTGCACCCGGGCCATGCGCGCAAGATGGCCGCACGGCTGGAGGAGGAGCACCACGACGTCCTCTATTACGAGAACATCGAGGGTGGCCATTCCGCCGGGGCCAACAACAAGGAGCAGGCGTACTTCTTCGCGCTCTCCTACACGTTCCTGCTGAACCAGCTGCGGTAGAATATATGATAGGGCGGGCGCAGGCAGGCATTTGGATCAGGAAATAAACGAGTTCGCATTCAAGCGCTCCGGCGGCTCGCCTCAGGGTTAGGCATTATCTCTATCGGACTTGCCGAGTTTTATGAGCGGACTACCTTTGTTCTTGCCGTGGTCTGTTTTTCGGACCATTATTAGACCATGCTGAAAACACTCACGGTTTCACAGGCGAAGGCCAAGCTGGGCCAACTCCTCGACAAGGCTGGCGATGGGCAAAGCGTCTATGTCAGGCGCAAGGAGCGGCTTTTCCGTATCGAGCCCGTAACGGAGATCGAACCTATCCCCAACCGCCCCTTTGGGTACTTTGCTATTGAGGCAGATGACCCAATGATAGCGCTCGCCAATTCGGCCCCAGCCAGCTTCTCCCCGCCACGATGATCCCCGTTCGGCAATGGGACATCGTGCGGTTTCGCATCCGCCCGCAAGATCGGGATCTTCATCCCGGGATCGTTCTCTCGGGAGAGGAATGGTGCGCTTCCGCCCACATGACGAACCTGAACGTCCTGGCGTGCTCCAAACGCGTACCTCGCGACCAGGTGAAGCCCCATCAGGTGGTTCTAAACGGAGTCGATGGGTTGGAATTCCAAACAACCGTCGATGCTCGGTTCCTATATGTCATCACAAAGGACGGCATATCAGAGGTAATCGGCCGTGTCTCTCCGGAGCGACGCAGGATCATTGGCCGGCGGATAATCGAGGTCCTGCGCCTGTTGCTTTAGCGCAACGGCTAACGCAACCCGATAAATCGAATACCGGAAACCTTTCACGCTGTTTTGGTTAACTCCTCAGGACGGATTGTCGCCAAGGCTGCGAAGAGATGCCCGCAGCCTTACAATACTGTCATTTTCCCGAAAGGCCCGGGAAAGGAGGGCGTGCGACCTTGGGCGACACCCATGAACAACGCTTCTCGCTCCATCCTCCTCAGGCGCGCCTCGATCGGCGCGGCCTTTGCACTCGCCGCCGCGGGGCTGCTCGCCGCCGTCGACGCGGACCAGCCCTCCGCCCACAGCCTCGTCCTCAAGCGGGACAACCAGGAGGTCAACCGCGGTCCGCTCGAGTCCTCGAGCTTTGCCGGCGTCGTCAAGCGCGTCGCCCCGAGCATCGTGAAGATCACGGTCCAGATCAGCCCGAGGCACGCCTCGATGAACAGCGGCGAGGACGGCGAGAACCCGGGCATGAACAACCCGCTCTTCCGCCAGTTCTTCGGCAACCGCCTTCCCTCCCTCCCGGAAACCCCCGAAAGCGGGCTCGGCTCGGGCGTCATCGTCAGCCCCGACGGCTACATCGTCACGAACAACCACGTCGTCGACGGGGCCAAGCAGGTCACCGTCGTCCTGTCCGACGGACGCGAGCTTTCGGCCCGCGTCGTGGGACGCGACCCCCAGACCGACATCGCGGTCGTCAAGGTCTCGGGCCGGGACCTGCCGGCCATCACGTTCGCGTCGAGCGGCAAGGTGGAGGTCGGAGACCGGGTGCTCGCGATCGGAAATCCCTTTGGCATCGGCGAGACCGTCACGACGGGCATCGTGAGCGCGACCAGCCGCCGTGCGGGCATCGGGCTCGCCTATGAGGACTTCATCCAGACCGACGCGGCCATCAACCCGGGCAATTCCGGCGGGGCGCTCGTCGACGTCGAGGGACGCCTGGTGGGCATCAACACCGCCATCCTCAGCCGCAGCGGCGGCTTCCAGGGCGTGGGCCTCGCGGTTCCGGCCGACCTGGTCGGCAACGTCGTCGACAACCTCGTCGCCCACGGCAAGGTGGTGCGCGGATACCTCGGCGTCGGGATCCAGGACCTCACGCCCGGCCTCGCCGATTCATTCGGGATCAAGGCCCAGAGCGGCGCCCTGATCACCGATGTCAGGCCTGGCACCCCGGGGGCCCGCGCCGGCCTCAAGAGCGGCGACGTCGTCACCGCGATCGACGGGCAGCCGGTCGATTCCGCAAGCCGCCTGAGCCTCTCGGTCGGCGAGACCGCGCCCGGCACGAAGCTGACCCTCGACGTCCTGCGCGACGGCAAGACCGAGCAGGTCGCCGTGACGACCGCGAGCAAGCCGTCCGGCGACGGACGCGGCGACGACGGGCAGTCCATGTCCCCGGGCGACGACCAGGGCGTCCTGAACGGCGTCGGGGTCGGCGACATCGACAGCAGCGCCCGGCGCGATCTCAACCTTCCCGAGCGGCTTTCCGGCGCGGTCATCACCGGCGTCGACCCGGCCTCGGCCTCCGCCCGCGCGGGCCTGCGCGAAGGCGACGTGATCCTCGAGATCAACCGCCACCCGGTCGATTCCGCGAAGTCCGCGGTGGACCTGAGCGTGAGCGCCACGGGCAAGAAGACGCTCCTCAAGCTCTGGTCGCACGGGAACACCGTCTACGTGATCGTCGACGAGACGGCCTCCGCCGAGGCCGCGCCCTGATCCCCTCCATTTGCCAGGTGTAGTAGGTGGTTTGTGTTGGACACCGGCTCCGTTTAGCGGGCCGGTGTCTTTCTTTTGACGCCAATCCCCCCTTTGCAAGAAATGCGCATTCATACACACTAGCCCCATGCGCGTCCTAGTCGTTGAAGATGATGCCAAGATCGCCTCGTTCGTCGTGCGCGGGCTGAAGCAGGCCGGCTACGCGGTCGACCACGCCCCGGACGGGGAGACCAGCCTTGGCCTGGCCGAGTGCACCGGGTACGACGCCGCGATCGTGGACGTGATGCTGCCGGGCCTGGACGGCCTCAGCGTCGTGCGCAGGCTCAGGGCCGCCCGGAGCCGGATGCCCGTCCTCTTCCTCAGCGCGAAGAGCGCGGTCGGGGACCGGGTCCGAGGCCTGGAGAGCGGCGCCGACGACTACCTGACGAAGCCGTTCGCCTTCTCGGAGCTGCTCGCGCGGATCCAGGCGCTGATCCGGCGCGCCACGAACGCCCCAGACGCCACGCGCATCGTGGCGGGGGACGTCTCGCTCGACCTGGTGACCCGCGAGGTCACGAGCGCGGGGAAGGCCGTCGAGCTGCAGCCCAGGGAGTTCTCGCTCCTCGCGTTCCTCCTCAGGCACTCCGGCCACCCCGTGAGCAAGACGAAGATCCTCGAGCAGGTCTGGGACTACAGCTTCGATCCGCAGACCAACGTGGTGGACGTGGTCATGCACCGGCTGCGGGCCAAGATCGATCCCGACCATGCGCGGATCGAGACCCTCCGGGGCGTGGGCTACGTGTTCCGTCCCCATGCTTGAGCGGTTCCGGCAGTCCCTGGCGATCCGGCTCGCCGCGATCTACGCGCTCGTCTTCGCGGCGGGGGCGGCCGCGCTCTTCGGGGTCCTTTACTGGGTGCTTGCCCATTCGCTGGAGGCGAGGGACCGCGAGGCGGTCGAGCTTCGGGCGGAGAACCTGGCGCGGGCGTACGAGGCCGGGGGACCCCTCGGCGTTCGGCAGCGCCTGGACGCGGACACGTCTCCCGACGCCCGCTCGCTCTTTGTGCGCCTGATGGCCACGGACGGCACCACGCTGTTTGCGACCGTCCCGGCCGACTGGGTCGACCCGCAGGTGGAGCGGCGCCTTGTCCCCGACGGCTGGGGCGGGTGGCGCACCCAGGAAATCCACTCGGTCCGCATCCCGCGGGACGCCGTGCGCGACTTCGCCGTCGCCTCGCGCATCCTCCTTGACGGGCGGCTGATCCAGGTCGCGCGGAGCACCGACAGCCGTGCGGTCCTCCTTGCGCCGCTCCGGAAGGCCTTCGCCGGCGTGGGGGCGGTCGCGCTCTGCCTCTCGCTGACGGCGGGCACGTTCCTCGCCTGGCGCGCGACCCGGCCGCTGCGGCAGGTCGCCGAGACGGCGCGCCGCATCCTGGACGAGGACGACCTCTCGGCCCGCGTCCCCGCCCCCGGCGGCAGCGGCGAGCTCGCGGTGCTCGCCCGCCAGCTGAACACGCTCCTGGACAAGAACGCGACGCATGTGCGCGTGCTCCGCGAGACCCTCGACGACCTGGCGCATGACATGCGCACGCCGCTGACGCGCCTGCGCGGCACGGCGGAGCTCGCCCTTCGGGACGGGGGCAACCCGGCCGAGGCGCGGTCGGCCCTTGCGGCCTGCATCGACGAGACGGACCGGGTCCTTCACCTGCTCGAGGTGCTGCTCGACGTGTCGGCCGCCGAGGCCGGCGCGCTCACGCTGCGGCGCGAGCGGCTGGACCTTCGCGCCCTGGCGACCCGCGCGGCGGACCTGTACCGCGAGGTCGCCGAGCAGAAGAACATCCGGATCGAGCCGGACCTTCCCGCGCCGGCGGAAATGGAGGGCGATCCCGTCCGCCTGGGACAGGCCCTCTCCAACCTCGTCGACAACGCCCTGAAGTACACGCCGGAAGGGGGCCGGGTCTCCATCGCGGTGGCTGCGGAGCCCGGAGCGGTGACCGTGACGGTGGACGACACCGGCCCGGGCGTTCCGGCGGCCGAGCGCGATGCGGTCTGGCGCCGGCTTTATCGCGGGGACGCCAGCCGCTCGCAGCGCGGACTGGGCCTCGGGCTCACCCTGGTGCGCGCGGTGGCCGAGGCGCACGGGGGCTCCGCGACGGTCGGCGACGCACCGGGCGGGGGCGCCCGGTTCCAGCTGCGGTTTCCCGTGGGTTAGATGATGCCTGAGGTGGTCTGATCAACCATAATTCGATTAGGTTAACGCCAGGTCCAGATCCTGGATTAGGGGTGATCTACGCTGGCGGAGCGCGGTTAAGTATCGTGCCTCGTCATAGGCCTCCTGGCGGTGCCAGCATCGCCATAGTACCCGGATCCATTTAAATGCGAGGGCGCGGATAATGGCGTGATGGCCCTTGCCGGCCCGCTTTTGACGGGCGTAGTAGACGCCGGCCCAGTCACAGTAGACGACGGTCTGACCAGCCCACTCAACAAACGTCTGCCGGACGAAAATGGGCGCGTTCCAGCGCCAATGGACCCAAAGCTGTCGGCCGCTCTTTTCTTTGACGGGTGCAAGGCCGGCGTATTTCTGGAGGCTCGTCGCGTCCGGATAGCGTTGTCGATTGTCGCCAAAAGCGACCAATAACCGTGGGGCCAGCTGAGGACCCGCTCCAGGGAGCTGCCGGAAGAGGGCGCTTTCAGCGTGCGCAGCAAACCGTTCTTGGATCGATTCATCGAATCGAGCGATGTGCCGTTGTAGGGTTTTGATCATCGCGGTCAGCATCTGCACCTGCAAGACGGCGGGGCCGATGACCGCTGAGTCTTGGGTCAACGGCTGGGCTTGAGCTACGAGCTCCAGGCGGCTCTTGATGAGCTCCGGGCGCCTTACACGATGCAGGACGTAAAACGACTGCACGGTGGCGGCACGCGCCTTCTGGAGGGTGGCAAGATCGGGCCAGCGCTCGAGGAAATCGAGTGCCATAACCCCATGTATATCATCCCCGACCAGCGCAAGGGCCTGAGGGAAATAGCCTTTCAGCACTGCACGTAGCTGATTGCCTAGTTGCGAGCGCCGATCGACGGCTCCCCTCCGCGCTAAGACCAGCGCCGCTAATTCGCGGGTCTTTGCGCTGTCCAGCTGCAGCGGCTTCAATTGGTCGCCGTGGCGCAGCAGTAAGGTTAGTAGGACGTTCGCATCAGGCACATCATCCTTCGCGCCCGAGGGCACGAGTGCCTTGCGGAATCGAGCACTCATGGCGGCGTTCACCGGATAAATCTCGATCCACTTATGTTCCAAGAGCGCAGAGACCAATGCGTCACCACCGGCCTCGATGGCGCACGCCACCCGACCATGGGAACAGCGGCTTCCGAGTTCCTTCAGCCAGTCGTGGATCGCTTCCGGTCGGGCAGCAAATTGTCCCTTTTCGGTCTTCTGAGTATCGGCCATTTGCAGAGCAAACGCGTGATGGGAATCGCCCCAGTCTAGAGCAAGGTATGCGGCATAGTCGTTCGTTTTCATTTCAGTTTGGATTGCCGAGCTCGGGCTGCAGTTCATATTGACGAGGCGTGGGGACGCCGGCGCCTGAGGATGCATGGCCGAACCCGATGCTGACTGGCCGCGGTCGACATCTCATCTAAAGTTCCTTGTCGGGGAAAAACATGGGGTGTTCGTGCCGCG
>PLKS01000047.1 GCA_003140665.1 Opitutaceae bacterium | reverse complement strand
CTCTGGAGCCAGGCTGCAGAAAACCCGGAAGGGGGCTGCCCTGGCCGCACCCTCCCCGTTGGACATGACCTCAAAGGTGGTGTTCGAGATTCGAACGTCCCTCCGGGGCTGCTCGCCTGGCTTCTGGACCGGACTGGGCATATCCAGCCCGACCACGTCCGGGCTTATCTCGAGCGCGATGCGCACGGGATCCTTCGCGCGAAACGTCAGCGGTCCGGCGATCCGGACAAATTTGCCTGCAGGCGTCGCCGCCAGAAAATGAAAGGGGCTCGTGTCGATGGCGACAACCGCAGGCGTGGTCGGGGTGGGAGTCGGACCGGCAGCCCTCTCGAGCTCCTTCTGCTCCGCCAGCGCCTTTAGTCCCTTTGCATTCTCGGCGGCCAGCGCGTCATGGGCGGCGTTGACCGACTTCATGGCGCAGCCCCTTATCTTGACCAGGAACCAAACCAGGAACACGCATGCGATGAAAACGACGAATTTTTTCATCTCTTTGGTGGATGCGTCGAGTTCCCGAAGCTGGAGGAGCCTCCTTGGGTATCGTTCGGCCGATGCTTCGCGCTCTGCAGGGACGGGGCAAGCCTCCTAGGCGCACTTCGGTCCCGGCGGCCGGATTCTTACAACCCGTAAACACAAGAGCCGCTCCTTGCGAAGCGGCCCGTGTGACCTAACACCAAGCAAACCGTAAGAGCTACAAACTTTCACCGTTCTTGCGAACAGTGCTGACTACGCGGAGTAAGACGCGCCCTGGGGCAAAACATTCAATATTTCCGGCAAAACCGGAAAGTTTTTACAACCTATCCTAACGTGTTGTAAGATAATGTCTAATAGACGACGATCGGGACTTCCGTGAACGGGATCGCCCCGTCCGCGGGCGCTCCCGGCGCTTTTTTGAGCGGGTAGCGGAACAGCTTGCCCTCGTAATTGCGGAAAACGACCTCGTCGTCATTGATGCTCTCCACGTACTCCGGGTTGACCGGGACCTTGCCGCCCCCCCCGGGAGCGTCGATCGCATACTGGGGAACCGCATAGCCGGTCGTGTTGCCGCGGAGCGCTCGGATGATCTCGATGCCCTTGCGCACATCCACTCTGAAGTGGCTCCCGCCGGTGATGAGGTCCATCTGGTAGAGGTAGTACGGGCGGACGCGCATCCTGAGGAGGCGGTGCACCAGGGCCTTCATCACCTCGGCGTCGTCGTTCACGCCCTTCAGGAGCACGCTCTGGTTGCCGAGCGGGACACCGGCAAAGGACAGCCGCTCGCAGGCCGCCTTGAGCTCAGCCGTGCATTCCTTGGGATGGTTGACGTGGATGCTCATCCAGACCGGGCCGTACCTCTTGAAGATCTCGCACAGCTCGGGCGTGATCCTCTGCGGCAGGAACACCGGGATCCTGGACCCGATCCGGATGAACTCAACGTGCCTGATCGCGCGCAGGCGGCTGATGATGTGCTCCAGCTTCTTGTCCGAGAGGAGCAGTGGGTCGCCGCCCGAGAGGAGAACGTCCCTGACCTCGGGATGCTCCTCGATGTACCGCAGGCCCTGCTCGTACTCGGGGTGGAAATTGTAGTCCTGGGCGTTCGAGACCAGCCTGCTGCGCGTGCAATAACGGCAGTAGGCCGCGCACCGGTCCGTGACGAGGAAGAGGACGCGGTCGGGATACCGGTGGACGAGTCCCGGCACCGGCGAGTGGCCGTCCTCGCCCAGCGAGTCGAGCATCTCGTCGGCGCCGACGAGCATCTCCTCGGCACGGGGGATCACCTGCCTGCGTATCGGGCAGGCGGGATCGTTGCGGTCGATCAGGTTGAAAAAGTAGGGGGTGATCGCGAGCGCGAGCTTCTTGTTCGCGAACTCGCATCCCGCCTTCTCCTCCTCCGTCAGGGTCATGTAGCGCTCCAGCAGCTCCTTCGTCGTGATCCGGTTCTTGAGCTGCCATGCCCAGCTCTGCCAATCGGACTCGGGAACGTGCTGCCAAAGTCCCTGGCCTTCCAGCCAGGTGGAGCGGTCTTCGGTGTAGGACATCGGGGGGTCGGGACTCATCGTTAGGCACCTAACGAACGTTGTCAAACGGCACCTGCCGATCGCCGGGACGGGCATTTTACTTGGCAGGGGCGGCCGCGCAGACTTTGGTAAGCGCCAATGCCGTCGACACAACAAGCCGTGCTTGCCCTGGAGGACGGAAGCGTGTTCCGGGGGATCGCCTTCGGGGCCCGGGCGACGATCGCGGGCGAGTGCGTCTTCAACACCTCGATGACCGGCTACCAGGAGATCCTTACCGACCCCTCCTACTTCGGCCAGATCGTCACGATGACGGCGGCGCAGATCGGCAACTATGGCACGAACGACGAGGACGCCGAGGCGGCGTCCCCCAAGGCGAGCGGCTTCGTGGTGCGGGAGCTGTCCCCCGTCGTGAGCAACTGGCGCTCGCGCCTGTCGCTGGGCGACTACCTGTCGGCAAACGGCATACCGGGGATCAGCGAGGTGGACACCCGCGCCCTCACCAAGAAGCTCCGCGTCGACGGAGCCATGAAATGCTGCCTGAGCACGCTTCCCATCGAGGATGGGGCGGCCGTGGCCCTGGCCCGCGGCTGGAAGGACATGGCGGGGGCGGACTACGTGAAGGATGTCACCTGCCGGGAGCCGTATGTCTGGCCGGAGGGCGACCCGGGGGGACAATTCCCCCCCTACACGCCCGTGGGAACCGCCTTCGGGACCGCGTCGACCCCCGCGAGGAAGTTCCGGGTGGCCGCCTTCGACTGCGGCGCCAAGCGAAACATCTTTCGCAAGCTCGTCCTCCATGGGTTCGAGGTGCACGTGTTCCCGGCCACGGCCACCGCCGCGCAGGTCGAGGAGCACAGACCCGACTGCGTGTTCCTCTCGAACGGCCCCGGCGACCCCGCGGCCCTCCCGTACATCCACAAGACGGTGACGGAGCTCCTGCCGAATTTCCCGATGTTCGGGATCTGCCTCGGCCACCAGATGATCACGCATGCGCTCGGCGGCTCGACCTTCAAGCTCAAGTTCGGCCACCGCGGGGGCAACCAGCCGGTCAAGAACATCGAGACGGGACGGGTGTCCATCACGGCCCAGAACCACGGCTTCGCGACCGACCCGGCGAGCGTCGCCAGCCGCGGCGCGATCGTGACGGAGTACAACCTGAACGACAACACGGTCGAGGGCCTCCGCCACAAGGAGCTCCCGGTGTTCAGCGTGCAGTACCATCCGGAGGCGTCGCCAGGACCGAGCGACGCCGATCCGCTCTTCGTGGACTTCTACCGGATGGTGGAGTCGCGCATGGCCGGAAAGGCCTGAGGCCGCCGGCCTACGCGCCGCCCTGCCCGCGCCCGAGGTGATCCTCGAACTTCCCTGCGTCCTCGGGGGTGTCGACGCCGATCGTGGGATCGTCGGTGAAGCCCACGGCGATCCCGCGGCCGCTCTCGATCACGCGCAGCTGCTCCAGCCGCTCTATCTCCTCCAGCCTGCCCCTCGGCAGTCCCGGGAATTCCTCGAGAAGCCGGGCCTTGTACGCATAGAGGCCGAGGTGCCTGTAGCAGGGGTTCGCGGCGACCCACGCGTCGTCGACCTCGCCCCCGCGGTCCCGGTGGTACGGCACGGGCGAGCGGGAAAAATAGATCGCTCGGCCGTTCTGGTCGCAGACGACCTTGACCTGGTTCGGGTTGCGGAAGTCCTCGGCGGTCGTGAACCGCGTCGCAAGGGTCGCCATGTCCGCCGGCCCGCGGATCAGCTCGGCCAGCATGCGGATCTGCTGGGCGGAGACCAGCGGCTCGTCCGCCTGGACGTTGATCACGAGGTCCGCCCCCACCGTCCGGTTCGCCTCGGCTATCCGGTCGGTGCCGCTCGCGTGGTCCACCCGCGTCATCACCGTGCGAAACCCACCGGGCGCCAGGCTGTCCCTCAGGGAGATGTCGTCGACGGCAAACCACAGGTCAAGATCGGGTGCCACCCGATTGATGCGCTCCGCCACCCAGCAGAGGAGAGGCTTGCCCTTGATCTTATGTAAGAGCTTTCTTTGGAAACGCTTGGACTCCAGACGGCACGGTACGATAATTGCTATTCGTGGCATCCGGGGCGATGCTGCCATCAGGTTTTTGAGTTGCAAGCCGGGCCTACCTAGGGAGGGTAGGCGGCTCGTCCCGTCCCATTTCCAATTTCCAGCCCATGAATCCAACTGAAACGACCCCGGCCGGCCCGCATGTCGTCAAGGAGCTTGTCGTCCAGAACAAGCTCGGGATTCACGCGCGCCCTGCCGCGATGATCGTGCGCATCACCAACAAGTTCAAGTCCGAGGTGTTCGTGGAAAAGGACGAGGAGCAGGTGAACGGGAAGAGCATCATGGGGCTCATGATGCTGGCCGCGGGCAAGGGCTCCAAGGTCAAGTTCATCGCCACCGGCGAGGACGCGCAGCAGATGCTCGCCGAGCTGGAGCAGCTCTTCGCGCGCAAGTTCGACGAGGCCTGAAAAGGCCCGCCGGCGCTCAAAAGCCGAAGAACGCGCGCGCCGTGGCCGTGGTGGCCTCGGCGAGCGCGTCCAGGCCCACCCCGAAAAGCCCCGCCGCGTACTCCGCGGTGTGGCGGAGGTACGCCGGCTCGTTGGGCTTGCCCCGGTGGGGAACCGGCGAGAGGAACGGGGCGTCGGTCTCGATCATGAGGCGGCCGAGGCCCTGGGCCTTCGCCGCGGCCCGCACCGCCTCCGCGTTCTTGTAGGTCAGGATGCCCGTGAACGACCCCCTCCCGCCCCGGGCCGCGAGCGCGAGGATCTCCGCCTCGCCCTCGGAGAAGCAGTGGAAGACGACCCGGTTCCAGTCGACGCCGCTCGCGTCGATCGTCTCGACGCACTCGCGGAAGGCGCCCCGCGAATGGATCACGACCGCGCAGCCCAGCCGCCTCGCGATCGAGAGCTGCGCCTCGAAGGCCGCCTTCTGGAGGGCGAACGCGAGGGCGGCCCCGGCGGGGTCGTTGGGGAGATGGAAGCGGTCGAGGCCGCACTCTCCCAGCGCCACCGGGGCGTCGGCCGCCCCGCCCTCCCAGTATTTCGGGATCCCGGCGACAGCCGCCTCCCAGCCCCCGTCGACGGAGCACGGATGGATGCCGACCGAGTGCCGGATGCAACCCGGGTTCTGCCTCGCCAGGTCCCGGTTGAGGTCCCAGTCGTCGGGGGCGGTCCCGATGGCGATCATCCATTCGACGCCCGCGTCACGCGCCCGCCGGATGATCCCGGGCAATCCCCCCGCCTTTGCCGCGGAATCCAGGTGGGTGTGGGTGTCGACGAGGGTCAATGGGGATGCGGCCGGGCCTGCATGCAGACTCGGGCATCCGCCCCGGCCGTTCAAGACCCGGTTGAATTTTGGGACGGCCTCCCCCAGCCTCCCGGGCGTGGCGGACATCCTCAGCGTCTCGGGCCTCTGCGTCTCCCGCGGGCGGACGGAAATCCTGCGCGGCGTGGACTGGCGCGTTCGCCGGGGCGAGCATTGGGTCATCCTGGGGCCGAACGGCTGCGGGAAGACGTCCCTGCTCAAGTCGATCACGGGGTACCTTTCCCCATCGTCCGGCTCGATCGCGCTCCTCGGCGAGACCTACGGCGAGGCCGACTGGCGGGACCTCAGGCTCAAGGTCGGGATCGTGACAAGCGCCCTCCAGGCATCGATCCCGGCCGCCGAGACGGCGCTGGAGACGGTCGTCAGCGGCCGGTACGCCCAGCTCGACCTCTGGGCGCACCCGACCCGCGCGGAGACCGCCGGCGCGGCGAGGCTGCTGCGGTTCGTGGGCGGGGCGCACCTGGCCCGCAGGGAATGGATCCACCTTTCCCAGGGCGAGCGCCAGAGGATCCTCATCGCCCGCTCCCTCATGGCGCGGCCCCGGCTCCTCATCCTCGACGAGCCGTGCGCGGGGCTCGATCCGGTGGCCAGGGAGGAGTTCCTCTGGTTCGTGGAAGGCGTCGCGAGGCGCCGGTCCGGGCCCGCGCTCGTCCTGGTCACCCATCACGCCGAGGAGATCATGCCCGCCTTCACGCATGCCCTGCTGCTCCGCGAGGGCCGGGTCCACGACTCCGGCCCCAGGCTCCGGGTCGTGACGACGCGGGGCCTGAGCGGCGCCTTCGGGGCGCGGATCTCGGTGCGGAAGGTCCGGGGCCGCTACGTGACGAGTGCGGGCCACCCGCGCCGGCGGCTCTGACCGGCCCGACCGGCATCACGCCGTAATATGCCTATTGACGTATATACCCCAATCGGCATATAACTTCGGAGCTGATGAAGCTCATCCAGATTTACCAGTGCCTCTGCGATGAGACCCGCCTCCGCATCCTGAACCTTCTGCGGGGCGGCGAACTGTGCGTCTGCCACATCCAGGAGATCCTCGGCGCGCGGCAGGTGAGAGTCTCCAAGCACCTCGCCTATCTGCGGGCCCACGGGCTGGTCGCGGTCAGGAGAGAGGCCAACTGGATGGTCTACCGCCTGCCCGATCGGCCATCCAAGGATCTGTCGGCCAATCTTGCGTGCCTGCAGGACTGCTTGGCGGAGAGCCCCATTTTTGGCCGCGATACCGCAAGGTTGAGGCGGCTGAAGTCCAGGTTTGAGGAGACCAGCCCGATCTGCTGCGCCAAGAAGGCCCGCATTTCGGATTCATCCCGTCGCGGAGCCGCGTGACCCGGGAGCCCGAGAAGGTCCTGGCGCCCGGCGCGAGCCAACCCGTGGTGATCCGGCATTCATGAAAAAGGCGACCGTGGGCATCAACGGGTTCGGCCGCATCGGCCGGCTGACGCTCAGGGCGGCATGGGACTGGCCGGAATTCGACTGGGCGCTGGTCAACGAGGTAACGGGCGGCGTGGCGTGCGCCGCGCACCTGATGAACTTCGATTCCATTCATGGGCGCTGGGCGCACGAGGCGACCGCCCGCGATGGCGCCATCGTCGTCGGCGGACGGCGCGTCGCATTCACGGAGTCTGCAAAGCCATGCGAGGCGCCTTGGTCCGAGCACGGCGTGGACATCGTGCTTGAATGCACCGGCAGGTTTCGAAAGCCGGAGGACCTGGGGGTGCTCTTCGAGCGGGGCGTGAGAAAGGTGATCGTCGCCGCCCCGGTGAAGACCGGCGCCCTGAACATTGTGATGGGCGTGAATGACAATCTCTACGAACCGGCCAAACACCATCTGCTGACAAGCGCCTCGTGCACGACCAACTGCCTTGCGCCGATAGTGAAGGTCATCCACGAAGGAATCGGGATCGAAAACGGCGTCATCACGACCATCCATGATGCCACCAACACGCAAAGTCTCGTGGATAGGCCCGACAAGGACCTTCGCCGGGCCCGGGCGGCGGGGCTGTCGCTCATTCCCACCACGACGGGATCCGCCACCGCCATCGGACTCATCTATCCGGAACTGCTGGGAAAGCTGAACGGCCACGCCGTTCGCGTTCCGCTCTTGAACGCGTCGCTCACGGACTGCGTGTTCAAGGTGAAACGGCCGACAACCGTCGCCGAGGTAAACGGCCTGCTCAAGGCTGCCGCGGGCGCCGGCCCGCTCGTCGGCATACTCGGCTACGAGGAACGCCCCCTGGTGTCCGTCGACTTCAAGGGCGACCCGCGATCGGCGATCGTCGACGCGCCTTCCACCATGATCGTCGACGGCACTCTCGTCAAAATCTACGCGTGGTATGACAACGAATGGGGCTACGCCAACCGGATGGCCGAGTTGGCTCGAAAGGTCGCCCTTTCGCTGTGACCCGGTGAACCTGCGCAACTACATCGTCGTCACGGGGGCGTACTGGGGATTCACGGTCACCGATGGCGCCCTGCGGATGTTGGTGCTGCTGCATTTCTTCCACCTGGGCTTCAGTCCGGTGCAACTTGCGTTTCTTTTCCTGTGCTACGAGTTTTTCGGCATCGTCACCAACCTGCTCGGCGGCTGGCTCGGAAGCCAGATGGGGCTGCGGGTAACCCTGATCGGCGGCCTTTTCCTGCAGGTGGTGGCATTGGGGTTGCTTGCGCTGCTGAACCCCGGTTGGCCGGAAGCTGTTTCGGTAGCCTATGTCATGATGACCCAGTCGCTGTCGGGCATCGCCAAGGACCTGACCAAGATGAGCGCCAAGAGCTCCATCAAGGTGTTGGTTCCAAACGACGCCAAGGGGACTCTATTCAAGTGGGTCGCCCTACTTACGGGATCGAAGAACGCCCTCAAGGGCGTTGGATTCTTCATGGGGGGCTTTCTGCTGAGTGTCGCGGGTTACGCGGGGGCGCTTTGGATCATGGCCGGCGCGTTGCTGGCGGTTTCGATCGGCTCATGGCTGAAAATCCCCTCCGGCATGGGGCAGACGAAGGTGAAGGTTCGGTTCAGGCAGCTTTTTTCAAAGGAACCGGAGATCAACGTCCTCTCGGCGGCCCGGTTTTTCCTCTTCGGGGCTCGCGACATCTGGTTCGTGGTTGGAGTGCCGATCTTCCTCGAAGGCACGTTGAAATGGAGTTTCCCGCGGGTTGGCTCCTTCATGGCCCTCTGGGTAATCGGCTACGGGATCGTGCAGTCCCTGGCGCCGGTCCTGCTTCGCGGGCACGCTCCGACTGGGGTCACGGCAGCCCGGGCTGCATTTGTGCTCGCGGGCGTTGCCGCGGCCGTGCCCTTGGCGCTCTCGACGGGAGTTCCGGCTCCCACCGTGATCATCGCGGGTCTCGCGCTGTTTGGCATCGCATTCGCGGTCAACTCGGCCGTGCACTCCTACCTGATTCTCGAGTACACCGCCGGGGACAAGGTCGCGCTCAACGTGGGGTTCTATTACATGGCCAACGCCGGCGGACGCCTCGCCGGATGCCTCCTTTCCGGGGTCTTGTTTCAGCTCATCGGGCTCGCGGGCTGCCTTTGGGGCACGTTCGCCTTTGCGCTGGTCGCAGCGTTGATCGCGCTTCGGCTGCCACGGAGCGCCGTGCGTCCCGAAAGCCTTGTCCACGCCGCAATCAAGGTCGGCGACGGCGATTGACAGCCGTTTGGCCTGGCATGACCCGCGCGAAACCTCTCCTCAGCTCTTCTCCGGCGCGAAGATTTCGTTGAAGAACACCTGCATGTCCGCCCATGAGCGGTGGTCGGCGGAAGGGCTGTACCCCACGAATCCCTTCATGCTCGGGAAGGCGGCGGCCTTCGCGTCAGCCTCGGGATTGGTGAAAGCATGGAGCGCGCCCGCGTACTGCACGAATTCGTAGTCGATCTTGCCGTCGTCGAGCGACTTCCTGTAGGCGTCGATGACCTCCGGCTTCATGGACGGGTCGAGCGCGCCGTGGCAGATGAGGATCTTGGCCTTGATCCTGGCCGCGACCTCGGGGGAGGCCGGTATCAGCCCCCCGTGAAAGCTGACGATACCCGCGAGCGGCGCCCCCGTGTAGGCGAGCGCCTGCACGGTGGACCCCCCGAAGCAGTACCCGATCGCGGCGACCCGGGAGGGATCGACAAGGCCGGAGCCCAGGAGCTGGTCAAGGCCCGCCTGGGCCCGCTCCGCCATCAGGGGCTTCCCGCGGAACTGCCCGGCAAGGTCGCCGGCCTCCTTCGGATCCGCCGCGATCTTTCCCTTGCCGTACATGTCGAGGGCGAACGCGACGTACCCCAGCTTGGCGAGCTGCACCGCGCGGCCCTTCTCATAGTCGCTGAGGCCCCACCACTCGTGGACGATGAGGACGCCGGGCAGCTTGCCGCCCGCGGTCTTGGAATCATCGTAGGCCAGGAATCCCTGGAGCTTCACGCCGTTGTGCTCGTAGTCGACGTCCCGGGTCACGATGGAGGAGCGGGCGGATACCGCGGCGAGTAGGAATGCGAGTGCTGTGGTCATTGTTTTCATGGGGCCCCCAATGGTGCCGCGTGCCGCGCCCGCGTCAAATCGCGCGGCGCGGATTTCCGGCGACCCCCGGGACCGGGGAGGACCTCAGGCGGAGAACCCGCCCGCGATGTAGTTCTTCAGGTGGTCCGCCTCGGCGCGGCTGGTGTCGGCGACCCAGCGGGAGATGTCACCGATCGAGATGAGGCCGACGAGCCTGCCGTCGTCGACGACCGGTATGTGGCGGCATCGCCTCTCGGCAAAGAGCACCATCGTCTGCTCGACGGTCGTGTCCGGCGGGATCGTGTGGACCTCGCGGGTCATCACGTCGGCCACGCGGACGGCCTTCGGGTCGACGCCCGCGCCGACGACGCGGCGCAGCACGTCCCGCTCCGTGAATATGCCCGCGATCTGTCCCGCGTCGATGACGAGGATGCAGCCGATCCGGTGTTTGTTCATTTCGGCCACGGCATCGGCGACGGTGATCGTTGATGCCACGGCGTGCACTGCTGACCCTTTGCGCTCTATGAGCGCCGCAACTGGGGTGTCCATGGGGTAACGGGGTTTGTGTTGAACCCATTATCTCCGAAATCTCCGCGATCGCAACCCCCAAACAGCGCCGGGTTCGCCGCCCGGCCCGCGAGGTTCCCGGCGAAGAAGCTTGAGATCACCCCCCATCCCGGGGCATCACAACCCTTCGCCCACACCCATGAAGCCTCCCCTTCTCCCGTCCGAACGCCTGCGCCGCCTGCTGCGCGTGGCGAAGCTCGACGGCATGTCCATCCTGGGGGTCGCGGGCGCGTTCGCCCTGATCTCGGCGGCCGCGCGCGACGTCACGGGGGCGGTGATCGGCCTCCTTGTCGCCGCCGCGGGCGCCATCGAGCTCCACGGCGCCACCCTGCTCCGGGCCGCCAACATGAAGGGCATGCGCTGGCTCGTCTCAAGCCAGCTCTACCTGATGGCCGTGATGATGACCTATTGCGCCTACGGCCTCGTGAGGCCGGACATAGCGAGCTGGAAGCAGCACCTGCCGGAGGAGTTCGCCGACCAGGTCCAGCAGGCCGGCATGACCGTCGACGAGGCCCTTCTCGGGTTCCTGCGGATGGTGTACATCGGCGTCGCCCTGGTCACCCTCCTCTACCAGGGCGGAATGACCATCTACTACCTCAGGCGTCGCGCGGTGGTGGCGGCGGCCCTGCTGGAGGACGACTCGCTGTAGCCGGGTCCCCCGGGAAGCTACGGGTTCGCGGCCGGCGCGGACCCGGTCACTTGCCGGGTGGCGGGCTTGCAGGCGCCGCGCCCCCCTTGGGCGCCGGGGCCTTGAAGCCGAGCTCCGCCGTGCCGAAGCACGTCATCGGCTGACCATTGTCCAGCTGCGGAAAATACAGCCAGCCCTGGACGGCGCGCTGGACGGCTCCAAGGACATCCGGCGGGAGGGCCTGCGCGGACCGGACGCCCTCAACGGTTCCCTCGGAGGTCACCGTGAAGTCCACCTTGAGCACCGCCGGGACCGCGGACATGTCGGTCCCCGGCGGGAAGACCGGGGGGAAGCGCAGGTAGGGCTTGGCCGGCGACGTGGTGCGGGGATTCTTCTCGAAATAATAGGGGATCAGCTTCTTGTGGCGCAGCATCTCGACGTGCCGGAAGAGCCGAGCCGATTCCTCGGCGAAGCTCGTTCGTATTTCCTTTCCGCGGGAGAAGAACAGCGGGATATAGGTGAGCCTGCGGTTGTTGAAGTCGATGTAGGCGAAGTCGGCCGAGACCTTCGTCTCGACGCCGGCCGCCAGGTCCCCGATCTGATGGAATGCCACGATCGCCCCGGGGTCGTCCGTCTCCCCGTTCAGGTAGTTGTCGTTGAAGAACAGCAGCACCAGGTAGCACCCCGGGTACGGCTGGGAGGCCACCACCCGTGTCTCGTAGGAGCTGCCGGCGTGCATGACTCCGCCGTCGACCTCGCCCATGCCGCCGGAAAGGATCACGGTGCGTCGCATCATGTTCGACTCGGCCGTCTGCTTGCTGATCTCGAGCGACCCCGGCATGAACGCGCTCGCCCTCTTCGGCTGGTAGGTCGCGTTCTCCGGTAGCCGGATTGTGGTTCCCTGGTTGTCGACGAGACCCGCGTTCCCGCTGACACCCACCACCTCGCAGGGATGGTCCTTGTAGGTACCCATGATCGTCGTGGGGTGCAGGGGCGGCGTTGGTCCCGAGTCGATCTCCCAGACGGGAGCCGGGCGATCGCCGCGCGCCACGCCGGGCCCGCAGAGGGCCAGGGCGGCCCCCAGCAGGCGGACAGATGGCGAACGGGGGATGCCCACGGTCCGTTTGATCATCGAAATCGGCGTTCGCGGCAAGACGCTTTGCTCCTAAGGGGACCGCTGGCCCCGCGCGTTTCGGCCGGCCTCGGTCAGGGGGCCGCCGGCGGCTTCGCCGGGGCGCCCCCCCCGTTCGGCGGAGGGCCCTGGAAATCCAGCTCCATCGAGACCCGCGACCTGACCGGCTGTCCGCTTTCAAGCTTCGGGAAATAAAGCCAGCCCTGCACCGCGCGTTGGACCCCGGCCAGGATCTCCGGCTGGACCTTGTCCGTGAGCGTGGCGTCCTCCACGGTCCCGTCAGCCCCCACCGTGAAATCCACCTTCAGCCCGGAAGGGATCGTCGCCGGGTCGACGGATCCGGGGAAGATCGGCGGAAAGCGCAGGTACGGCGTCGCGCGGAGCGTGGAGCGTGGATTCTCCTGGAAATAGGCCTCGATCAATTTCCCGTGGCGCAGCATCTCGCCGCGCCGGAAAAGCCGGGCGGTGTCGTTGGCGTGGTTGGTGCGGATCTCCGCCCCGTGGGAGAAATACAGGGGGAGATACACCATCCAGCGGCCGTGCAGGTCGACATAGTGGAAAACCGCGGTGACCTTCGTCTCGACGCCCGCCGGCAGGTCGCCGATCCTCTGGAACGCGAACGTCGCCGAGGAAACATCCGTGCGGCCGCCGGGATACCCCTCGTCGAAATATACCATCACCGATAGCAATCGGAATACGCCCGCGAGGCCACGACGGTCGCCTCATAGTTGCTGTTCCCGGGCCTGCGGTCCACGACACGGTTGGGGTCGCCGTTGACGGCGCGCAGCACGTCGGTCGAGAGCGCCGTCTCCTCCCTGATCTCGATCGACCCGGGCAGGAAGGCAACCGCCCTCGCCGCTTCGTAGCTTGCGTGCGAGATCAGCCGGACCGGCGCCCCATGGTCGTCGACGATGCCATAGCTCCCGCTGACGCCTATCACCTGGCACGTGTGATCCTTGTAGAGACACGTGAGCACCGTCGGATGCAGGGGAGGCAACGGGTCATCAAACCGCCGCGTGGGCGACAGGTTGTCGGCGCCCGACGCCCCGGGCCCGGGAAACCCGGGGACGAAGCCCAGGAGCAGGAGCGTCAAGGCGCGCCGCGCAATCACGGTCCGCTTGATCGCCGAAATCGGCGTTCGCGGCAAGACGCTTTGCTTTCGGCCCATGCCGCGCGGCGGCCTAGGCCCCGTCGAGCTTCAGCGAGTGAAGGAACCGCTTCACCCGGGGAAGCAGGAGGCGCGACGGGTTGAACGAGGCGATGACCGCGCTGGCCCTCCCGACGATCGCGCCCCGGGACACGGTCCCGATGTAGCGCGAGTCGTTGCTGTTGTCGCGCGAGTCCCCCATCATGAAGTACCGGCCCCGCGGCACCACCACCCGGCCGAAGCTGCGCATGGCCATGCGCCCTGGAAGGACCATGACGTAGTGGTCGCACGCCCCGAGGCTCTCGATGGCCACGATCGGATGCCGGTCCTCGAACAGGTCCCCCATGAAGGGCCGCGGATCCCTGACCGAGTAATGCTGGGCGACCCCGTTGACGACCAGCACGTCGTCGCGAAGCTCGATGGTGTCGCCGGGCAGCCCCACGACGCGCTTCACCAGCCGCTCGCCGTCCGACGGCGAGAAGAACACGACGATGTCGCCGCGCGCCGGATCGCCCCACTGCGACAGGTGCCGCGTGGTGAAGGGGATCTTGAGGTCGTAGGCCAGCTTGTTGACGAGGACCAGGTCGCCCTCGAGGATGGTGGGCTTCATCGAGCCGCTCGGGACCCAGTTCCAGTCGACCACCGCGGACTTGAGCGGGGTGATCACCAGGAAGAGCAATGCGAGCGGCTTCAGCCATTCGCGCCAGACCTGAAGGATGATTTTTTTCCGGTCTTCGATTTAAAGGGTTGATGTCGCTTTTGTGACTGAAGTGGTCAAACCGATTTATTGGGTTGATTTCGGGATCTCGGACGGCAGACGAATGCAGAAGAGATGCCTTGGCCGGGTCCGAGGAAAGAGGCGATTAAGCCTGCCGCAGGACCCGGCCAGAGAACCTTACCGGGCCGGACGTTGCAATGATCCGCGGCGACGGATGGCGCGCCACCTGCACCAGCAGGAGGCGTGA
>PLKS01000250.1:6244-11818 GCA_003140665.1 Opitutaceae bacterium | reverse complement strand
TGCGCGATCAGGAACTCGTCGACCTTATCTCGGCGTCGGGCGGGAAATGGGTCTTCATCGGCATGGAGTCGATCGATCCTGCCAATCTGAAGGACATGAATAAGGGCTTCAATAAGCCGGAAGAATATGCCGCGGTCCTGCAGCGCCTGGCCCAGCGCAACGTCTACGCCATCACATCATTCATCTTCGGCATGGACAATGACACCGTCGGCTCAGCCGAACGCACCCTGGTGCAAGTCCGAAGCTGGCCGCCCGGGCTGCCCATCTTCGGGCTGCTCACTCCCTTGCCGGGCACTCCGCTTTATAAGCGTCTCGATGTCGCCGGCCGGAAGAAACTCCGTGCCGTTGGACGAGGAGAGGACCGGGTCGACGACCAGCGGAATCGACGCGACCCTGGAAAGGGCGGATGCGACGGCGCGGATCGCGCCGGCCCCGGGCAGGAGCCCCGTCTTCACCGCCGCGACGGGATATCCCCCGAGCGCCGAGGCGACCTGGGCGGCGATCAGCGCGTCGGAAACGGGCCGCCATGCGGTGATCTGCTTCGTGTCCTGCGCGGTGACCGCCGTGACCGCGGTGAGGGCGTGGCCGCCGACGGAGCGGATCGTGCGCATGTCCGCCTGGATGCCCGCGCCCCCTCCGCTGTCGGAGCCGGCGATCGTCAGGACGCAGAAGGGCGCATTCATTTCAACCAAGCATTCATGCCGCCCCGCAGGCTCACTGCCGAGCGGAATCCGTGCCTCTCCCGCAGTATCTGGATCCCGCGCAGGCTGCGGATGCCGGCGGAGCAATAGACGACGGTCGGGATCGCGGGATCGAGCGGCGCGATGTCCGGTGCCGAGCTGGTCTCCAGGCGCCCCAGCGGCATGTGGACCGACGGATCGATCGAGCACCCGGCCCGCTCCCAATCCTCGCGTACGTCGAGCAGCTGGAGCGGCGCGTCTTCCCCGAGCCTGCGCCGGAGCTCGTCGCTGCCGATTTCATCGCGCTGCTCGGGCGCTTCGCACGCCCCGCCATAACCCTCCGGGGGAAGCTCCGTGATCCGGCGGCCGTGCGGGTCGCGCCGAAGGGCGACAATGGAGGGCACCATCGTGAGGATGTTCCAGACGAGGAGCCGGCCCGAGAGCGGCTCGCCGATCCCGGCGAGGACCTTGATCGCCTCGCAGGCCTGGGCCGTGCCGATGAGCCCGGCGACGGCGCCGAGGACGCCCGCCTCGGCGCAGTTCGGCACGGTGCCGGGTGGCGGGGGTTCCGGGAAGAGGCAGCGGTAGGTGGGCCCGCCGCGCAGGTTGAACACGCTCACGTGGCCGTCGAATCCCTGGATCGCGCCATAGACGAAGGGCTTGCCGGCGATGGCGCACGCGTCGTTCACCAGGTACCTCGTCGGGAAATTGTCGGAGCCGTCGACGACAAGGTCGCAGGAGCCCACGAGGTCGAGCGCATTTGCCCGCTCGAAGCGGACCGGCAGCGGGTCGATCCGGATCAGGGGGTTCAGCGAGCGGAGCCTGCGCGCGGCGGCCTCGGCCTTTCCGGCGCCCTGGTCGGAGGTCTCGTAGAGGACCTGGCGCTGCAGGTTGGACACCTCGACGCGGTCGGGGTCGACAATGATGATGCGCCCGACTCCGGCGGCGGCCAGGTAGAGGAGGGCGGGGCAGCCGAGGCCGCCGGCGCCGATGACGAGCACCTTCCCCGACCTGAGCCTTTCCTGTGCCGCCGGGCCGAAGCCGGGCAGGGACAGGTGGCGCTGGTACCGGGCGACTTCCTCGCGGCTGAGTGCCATCGTGAAGGGCGGCCGCTAGGAGACCAGCGCCTCCGGCGCGTTGCCAGGGCTTCGCGCCCGCCGCGGGCCGGCGAACCCGTCGTACGTGGAGTCCCAGTCCTTCCAGACGGGCTCGTAGCCCTGCGACCTGAGGAATGCGGCGACCTCCTGCGGGCTCCGGCCGTCGTCGACCTCGAACTGCTCGAGCGAGTCGGGGGCGCTCGCGTAGCCGCCCGGGTTCGTGCGCGAGCCCGCGCTCATCGAGGTGAAGCCGAGCCGGAACGCGCGGTTGCGGAACGCCTCGCTCTCGCGCGTGGAGAGCGAGAGCTCGGCCTCCGGGCTGAGCAGCCGGAAGGCGCACGCGGCCTGGACAAGGTCGCGCTCTCCGAAGGGAGTCACCGGCACCTCGCCGCCCTCGTGGGGGCGCAGCCGGGGAAACGACACGGAGGTCCGCGTCCGCCAGTGGACCGTCTCGACGTGCCGAAGATGGAGCCCGGTGAACCACGCGTCCGCCCGCCAGTCGCTCAGGCCGAAGAGCGCGCCAAGCCCGATCCTCTTTATCCCCGCGCGGCCGAGCCGGTCGGGGGTCCCGAGCCTCCAGGCGATGTCCGCCTTCGGCCCGCTCAGGTGATGCCTCAGGTAGGCCCGCTCGTCGTAGGTCTCCTGGTAGACGAGGACCGCGCTCAGGCCGTCTCCGGCCAGCGCGGCGTAGTCGTCCTCGGGCAGCGGCTGCACCTCGATCCAGAGGCCCGAGAAGTGCGGCCGCAGGAGGCGCAGCGCGTTGGAAAGGTAGTCTCGGCCCACGCGGCCGGTCTCGCCGGTCACGAGCAGCACGCTGTCGAAGCCGCGGGACCGGAGCGCGCCGGCCTCGGCGAGGATCTCGGGGTCGGAAAGCACCTTGCGCCGGATCCGGTTGTGCGCGCTGAACCCGCAGTACGTGCAGACGTTGGCGCACGCGTTCGAGAGGTAGAGCGGCGCGAAGAGCCTCATCGTCCGACCGAAGCGCTCGACCGTCTGGCGCTGGGAGGCCTGCGCCATGTCCTCCAGGAACGGCGACGCGGCCGGCGAGAGGAGCGCCGCAAAGTCCTCGAGGTCGACCGAGCCCCGGGCCCGGCCCAGCGCGCGCCGGACGTCCGCGGGCCTCTTCGACGCTATCGTTTTCGCAACGGCCCCGAATTCGTGCCGGCGCCAGAGGTCGATGAAATTCACGGGGCCGCCTCCCCGAGGAAAGCCGTCAGGGGCGATGTCGCGCTCGCGCGGGGCGCACCGTCACCGGCCTCGGCCCTCGCGAGGCCCGCCTCCCGGGCGAGCCGCCCGGCCTCGACGCCTAGGCGGAAGGCCTCCGCCATCGCGATGGGGTCCGCCGCCGATGCGATCGCCGTGTTCACAAGCACGGCGTCGGCGCCCATCTCGAGGGCGGCCGCGGCATGGGAAGGGGCGCCGAGCCCCGCGTCGACGATCACGGGCACGCGGCTCTGGGCGATGATGATCTCGAGGAAGGCCCTGGACTCGAGGCCCAGGTTGCTCCCGATCGGGGAGCCGAGCGGCATCACCGCAGCGGCTCCCGCCTCCTCGAGGCGCTTGCACAGCACGGGGTCGGCATGGACGTACGGGAGCACGATGAAGCCGCGCTTCACGAGGAGCTCGGTCGCCAGGAGCGTCTCGACCGGGTCCGGCATGAGGTATTTCGGATCCGGATGGATCTCGAGCTTGAGCCAGTTGGTCCCGAGCGCCTCCCGGGCGAGCTCGGCCGCGAGGACGGCCTCGCGCGCGTTTCGCGTGCCCGAGGTGTTGGGAAGCAGGCGGTAGCGTCCCGTGTCCAGGTGGCCGAGGATGTCGTCCGGCTCGCCCCCCGTCCGGACGCGGCTCAGGGCCACGGTAACGAGCTGCGTGCCCGAGGCCTCGAGGCTCCGGCGCATGATCTCCCCCGAGCTGAACTTCCCCGTCCCGACAAAAAGGCGGGAAGAGAACTCGGCGCCGGCGATGACCAGGGGCCTCGGGATCACGGGCGTGGGGCGGGCTCTGCCGGCAGCTCCGCGGGCCGGCTCCATGCGTCGAGGAAGGCGCGGAGGTTCTCCTCGACGCGGCCGCCGTGGTACAGGGCCGATGAGACCGCCACGCCCGCGGCGCCGGCGCCGCGGAGGCCCGGGAGATCCGCCGGCCCGACTCCCCCGATCACCCACGCGGGGAGGGCGCCCAGCTCCGCGACAAGGGCGCGGACCCCGCCTGGACCCAGCACGGGAGCCAGGTTCCGCTTGGTCGCGGTGAAGCGGAAGGGGCCCACTCCGGCGTAGTCCAGGCATCCGTCCGCCGCGGCGCGGAGGGCGTCGGCGCCGTTGTTCACCGTCCCGCCGAGTATCCTGTCCGGTCCCAGGCGCCGCCGGGCGTCGCCCCAGTCGGCGTCGGGGCCGCCGAGGTGCGCGCCATCGGCGCCCGACGCGAGCGCGATGTCCACGCTGTCGTTCACGACAAGGACGGCGCCGTGGCGCCGGCACGCATCCACGCAGGCGGCGGCCTCGGCCAGCCACGATGCCCGCGCGGCGCCCTTCATCCTCAGCTGGATCCAGCGCGCCCCGGCGGCGCACAGGCGCGCGGCCTGCGCGGCATGCGGGATGCCGACGCCGTCCTGGGTCAGGCACATCACGGGAAAACACCTGCGGGGATCAAGCGGCATGGCGGGCGGCCTCCAGTCGTGCCGCTGCGTCGCGGATGCGCCCGAACGCCCGGAGCGGGTCGGAATCGTTCCAGACCGCGCCAAGGACAGCCGCGCCGTCGAAGCCGAGCTCGCGGCAGCGCGCGAGCCTGTTGGCCGTGACTCCGCCGATCGCGAAAACGCTCGCGGAGCCATCGTCGCCCGCCGCGCGCCGGCGCCTCGCCTCACGCAGGACGGTCCTCAGGCTGTCCCATGGAAAGTCCGCGGCCGGCCCGTATCCCGGCTTCGTCAGCGAGGGGAACACCGGCCCGAAAAGGATCGAGGGATACGCCCCGAGGTGCCGCCGGAGCGAGGGAAGGTCGTGGCACGATCGGCTGGCGGCGCCCGGCGCGAATACCGCGTCCGGGCTGGCGTCCCCGTCGTGCCATCCACCGAGCCCGAGCCTTTCGGCGAGCGCGCGATGTCCGTGGAGGACGATCCTCGGGCGCCATTCCGCCGGGAGGCCGCGCATCCACGCCTCGAGCTCCGGCTCCGTCCACGCGGGCTTGCGCACGTGGTAGCGCTGCAGCCCGGCCGCGAGGAATCCACCCACCGCGGGGATCTCGCGCGGGTCCCTGGATTCGGGGGAGATGACGACGATCCGCATGGCCGGCGGCTCAGCCCCCCTGGGTTGCGCGGATCACGAGGACGCGGTCCCGCTCCGCGAGCTCGCGCGACCGCCACTCGGCCCTCGGGACGACCTCCCCGTTCACGGCCGCCGCGACGCCCCTCTGTTCCGCGAGCCCGAGCTCGCCGAGGAGCGCCATGAGCGTGGCGGCGCCGGCCAGCGCGTGGGGCCGGTCGTTCACGAATATCCCGCGCGTGGCCGAGATCGCGCTCATTTGGCGGCGCCGACGTAGATCTCGCCGCCCTGCTCGCGGAACTCGTCGGACTTCGCGCGCATCCCCGCCTCGAGCGCGGCCTCGGTCGTGAGGCCCTGCTCCTCCGCGTAGCGCCGGACGTCGTCGGTGATCTTCATCGAGCAGAACTGCGGCCCGCACATCGAGCAGAAATGCGCCGTCTTCGCGCTGTCCTGGGGGAGGGTGGCGTCGTGGTACTCCCGGGCCCTCTCCGGGTCCAGCGAGAGGTTGAACTGGTCCTCCCAGCGGAACTCGAAGCGCGCCTT
>PLKS01000250.1:5946-6124 GCA_003140665.1 Opitutaceae bacterium | reverse complement strand
CGATCGCGCTCGTGATGTGGTCATAGCCGGGGGCGATGTCGGTTGTCAGCGGCCCGAGCGTGTAGAAGGGCGCCTCCTTGCACCAGTCGAGCTGCTTTTCCATGTTCTCGGCGATCATGTGCATCGGGACGTGTCCCGGCCCCTCGCACATCACCTGGACGCCGAGCTCCCACGCGCG
>PLKS01000250.1:0-5849 GCA_003140665.1 Opitutaceae bacterium | reverse complement strand
TCGCCCGCAGCCGGACGCCCGCATGTATCGTGAAGTAATCCACGCCCTGCTCGGCCTGCTCGACCAGGGTGTCGCGGAAGATCTCCCACGTCAGGTCCTCCGGCCGGCCGCCCGCCTTCTCGAGCGCCTGGTAGATCGGCACGGTCCCCACGGGCACCGGGCAGTTGCGCAGGATCCACTCGCGCGTCTGGTGGATGTTCCTTCCCGTCGACAGGTCCATGAGCGTGTCGCCGCCCCACTTCACCGACCAGCGCATCTTCTCGACCTCCTCGTCGATCGAGGAGGCGACCGCCGAGTTGCCGATGTTCGTGTTGATTTTGACGAGAAAGTTGCGACCGATCACCATCGGCTCCAGCTCCGGGTGGTTGATGTTGGCGGGGATGATCGCGCGGCCCCGGGCGACCTCGTCGCGGACGAACTCCGGGGTGATCTCCGCGGGGATGGAGGCGCCCAGGCTCTGCCCGGGGTGCTGGCGCCACAGCGAATTGCGCGGGCCGGCGGCCGTGAGCTCCATGAGGTCCGCGGCGCTCTGGAGCCTGGCGTTCTCGCGGATGGCGACGAATTCCATCTCGGGGGTGACGATGCCCCTGCGGGCGTACGCGAGCTGCGAGACGCGCCGGCCCTCCCTTGCCCGCAGGATCTTCCGCGCGCTGCGATCGAAGAACTTGATCGGGTTGCGCCGTCCCTCGCTCTCGGCCTGCTCCCGGTGCTTCTCGGAGAGGTAGCCGTCGTCCAGGGGCCTCACCCCGCGCCCCGGGATCTCCTGGACGTCCCCCCGCTCGGCGATCCACGCGGCGCGCGCCGCGGGCAGGCCCAGCCCGGCGTCCGCGTGGAAGGCGGGATCGCCCCAGGGTCCCGAGGTGTCGTACACCCGGACGGGCTCGTTGTGGACGTCGGGGCCGTTTGTCAGCCGGGTGGGGGAAAGCGCGATCTCGCGCATCGGGACGCGCAGGTCGCTGCGGGAGCCGGGGATGTAGACGCGGCGCGATGCGGGAAAGAGCCGGTGGCCGGCGGGTGCGGCTTCGTTCGAGTGTGGCATGGGGGGATTATGTGCGGCCGCGTCCCACCTCGCGGGTCGGGTCACAGATCCCTCCGCTTGCCGCGGACGGCCCTGTTTTCCCTACGGCGGTGTGAGACGCATCAGGTTCCGAGGATTTGGCGGCGGATCGCGCTGCCATCTCAGCCCGGCGCCCCGGGCTCTCCCAAACAAAGGATGGCAGGAAGCTATCCGGGCGGGGCGGCGTATCAACTGGAATCGTTGGATGTCCGTTGAAACCCCGGCCCCGGGCGGACGTCTCTTGATTGCGTCATTAGATTGCAACAGTCCCGCCATTTTATATGTCTAAACTACCGATGACCCACGAGCGTCCATGCTGTGGCGTGTCCACCAACATTGAGGACTATTTCCTGACCCGCAGGAGATTCCTGAACCGCGTGGGGATGGGCCTTGGCGCCCTGGGGCTCGCGACGATGCTCGACCCGGCGGACCTCCTCTGCGGCCCCGACGCGGCGAGCGGCGCCTCGGCGGCCGCCAATCCCCTCGCGCCCCGGCCGCCCCCCCTCCAGGCGACCGCGAAGTCCGTCATCCACATCTTCGCCCAGGGGGCCCCCTCGCACATCGACACCTGGGACCCGAAGCCGGAGCTGGTGAAGATGGACGGCAGGACGATCGGCGACAGCGGCGTCGCCATGGGCTCGCCGTTCAAGTTCACGCCCATGGGGCGGTCGGGCACCGAGGTGAGCGAGCTCTTCCCCGGGATCGGCCAGCACGTGGACGACATGGCGGTCGTGCGCTCGATGTACACGGACATCCCGGCCCACGAGGTCGCGACCGTGTTCATGAACACCGGGTCGCTCCGGATCACGAAGCCCAGCATGGGATCGTGGGTCGTGTACGGGCTGGGGACCGAGAACCAGAACCTCCCGGGATTCATCGCGCTGCGCAGCGGCGGCCTGCCCTCGGGCGGGGCGGCGAACTACGGGTCCGCGTTCCTGCCGGGGGTCTTCCAGGGCTCGAGCGTCAACACGCAGGCGGCCAACGTGCAGCAGATGATCCAGAACATCCGCAACCCGTACGTGGGGAGCGGCGAGCAGCGCCGCCAGATGGAATTCGTGGAGAAGCTGAACGAGATGCAGACGCGGGAGCTCCAGCACGACCAGGTTCTGGAGACGCGGCTCGAGTCCTACGAGATCGCCTTCAAGATGCAGGCGGCCGCGACGGACGCGTTCGACCTCAACAAGGAGCCGGAGGCGATGCGCCTGGCCTACGGCAGGACGCCCCAGGGCAACCAGATGCTCCTCGCGCGCCGGCTCATCGAGCGGGGCGTGCGCTTCGTGCAGGTCTGGCATGACGGATGGGACCACCACCAGGACCTCCAGGAGCGGATCACGAAGAAGGCCAAGGAGATCGACCAGCCCGTCGCCGCGCTCCTGGCGGACCTGAAGCAGCGCGGCCTCCTCGACACGACGCTCGTCCTGTGGGGCGGCGAATTCGGGAGGAAGCCCACGAAGGACCGGAACGGCTACGAGAACCCGGGCCGCGACCACGACGCCCGGGCCTTTTCGGTCTGGCTCGCCGGCGGCGGCGTAAAGGGCGGGACGATCTACGGCGCCACCGACCAGTTCGGCGCCGAGGCGGTGACGGACAAGGTGCACGTCCACGACCTGCACGCCACGATCCTTCGCGCCCTGGGGTTCGACCACACCAAGCTGACCTACCGCTTCAACGGCCGCGACTTCCGGCTGACCGACGTGGCCGGGAACGTGGTCCAGCCGATTCTCGCGTGATGCACCTCAACGGAAAGGCCGTGGGCGCCGCCATGGCGCTGGCCGCCCTCGCGGCGCCCCTTTCCGCGGACATCGCGACCGCGCCTGCGGCGCCCATGGCGCCGGCGGCGACGCCGATCTCCGCCGGTGACCTCCAGTTCTTCGAGGCGCGGATCAGGCCGATCCTCGCCGACCGCTGCTACAAGTGCCACAGCCGCCTGGCCGACAAGATCAAGGGCGGCCTCATGCTGGACACGCGCGAGGGGATGCTCCACGGCGGCGACACGGGGCCGGCGATCGCGCCGGGAAAGCCCGCCGACAGCCTCATCATCGACGCGATCAGCTACAGGGACAACGACCTCCAGATGCCGCCCAAGGGCGACCGGCTTTCCGACCAGCAGGTCGCGGACATCACCGAGTGGATCCGCCGCGGGGCGCCCGACCCGCGGTCGCTGGTCGCGAAGGGAAGCTCCTCGACCTACGGCGGCGTGGGGCGCGACCACTGGTCGTTCCTTCCCGTGAGGAGGCAGGCCGTCCCGCTCGTCGCCGACGCGGCATGGTGCAGGACGCCCGTCGACAACTTCATCCTCGCAAGGCTCGAGGAGGGCGCGATGAAGCCGAACCCGCAGGCCGACAAGTACACGCTCATCCGCAGGGCGACCTTCGACCTCACCGGGCTCCCGCCGACGGAGGAGGAGGTGCAGCGGTTCCTGGTCGACGACTCACCCGACGCCTGGGCCAAGGTGGTCGANNCGGCTGCTCGCCTCGCCGCACTACGGCGAGCGGTGGGGGCGCTACTGGCTGGACGTCGCGCGCTACGCGGACACGAAGGGCGACACGCCCAACCGCGAGGATCCCCGCTACCCGTTCGCATGGACCTACCGGGACTACGTCATCGACGCCTTCAACACCGACAAGCCGTACAACGAATTCATCCTGGAGCAGCTGGCGGCGGACCGGATCGTCGCCGGCGAGGAGCGCCAGGCCAAGTCGACCGGCGGCTCGGTGGACCAGCGGCCGCTCGCGGCCCTCGGGTTCCTCACGCTCGGCAACCGGTTCGAGAACAGCGTCAACGACATCATCAACGACCGGATCGACGTCACGACGAAGGCGTTCCTGGGGCTCACGGTCTCGTGCGCGCGATGCCACGACCACAAGTTCGACCCGATCCCGACGGCCGACTACTATTCGCTTTACGGCGTCTTCGCAGACACGACGGAGCCCAAGGAGGAGCCCTGGCTGCACCCGATGCCGAAGACGCCCGAGCTGGTGGACTACCTGTCCAAGATGCAGGCGGCGGTCGAGCAGAAGGAGCTCGTCGAGCGGCAGCTCGCGGAACTGCGCCGGGCGAAGCTCGAGCAGGCCGAGCGGGCGAAGGAGCGCCGCGNNGCCGCCCAAGGCCGACGTCCTGATCGACGTGGCGGACCCCAAGGACTACCCGGTGCTCCTCAGGGGGGAGGCCCAGAACAAGGGGCCCGTCGTCACCCGCCATTTCCTCAGTATCCTGTCGCCGGACCCGAAGCACCCGATCCCCTTCAAGAACGGGAGCGGCAGGATGGACCTTGCCCGCGCGATCGCGAGCCCGTCCAACCCGATGACCGCCCGGGTGCTCGTCAACCGGGTGTGGCAGCAGCACTTCGGGACCGGATTCGTCCCGACACCCGACGACCTGGGCAACCAGTCCGCGCCCCCGACGGACCCCGAGCTCCTGGGCTATCTCGCCTCGCGCTTCGTCGACGAGGGCTGGTCGATCAAGAAGCTCCAGCGGCTCATCATGGTCAGCAGCGTCTACCAGGAGGCCAGCACCGACAACCCGCAGTACGCCGAGACGGATCCCGACAACAAGCTGCAGTGGCGGTACAACCTGCGGCAGCTCGACTTCGAGCAGATGCACGACTCCATCCTGGCCATCGCGGGCACGATCGACCTGACCATGGGCGGCAGGCCCGTTCCGATAGGGAGCGAGGGCTTCGCGACCCGGCGCGCGGTGTACGCGTTCATCGACCGGCGCAACCCGGCGGAGATCCTGACACAGTTCAACTTCCCGAACCCGAGCGTCCCCACGGGCAAGCGGTTCCTTACCCAGGTGCCCCAGCAGCAGCTCTTCCTGATGAACAGCCCCCTCGTGATCGAGACGGCGCGCAAGCTCACGCACAGCTCGGAGTTCCTCTCGCAGAGCACGGATGAGCTCCGCGTCGCCGAGCTCTACATCGCGCTCTTCCAGCGTCCCCCGACGCCGCAGGAGACGGAGCTCTGCCTGCGCTACGTCGAGTCCAACCCGGGCGGCACGTCCACCGAGGCCGCGGAGACCGCCCAGTCCGAGCGGGCGTCCCAGATCGCCGAGCGCCAGGCCAAGCAGGCCCTTGCCCTGCAGCAGAACCTGAGGCGCAAGAACGCCCCCCAGGCGGAGCCGGGCGCCGAGGCGTTCAAGAGCCGCGCGCCGCTCGACGCATGGACCAAGCTCGCGCACGGGCTGTTCCAGACCAACGAAGCGATGTTCTTGAACTAGCTGGCCGAACGGGGTTGTGTCTGAGGGATGGCGCACAAATCCCTCCGCCCCCTCCTCGCGGCTGCACTGGCCGCATCCCTCCAGCCCGCCAAGGCGGCCCCCGCGAAGATCGACGAGAGCCGGCGGACCGGCGTCCCCTTGCCCTCCCTGCATTCGAGCAAGTTCGCTCCGGTGCCGGAGCCGACGATCAAGACGGGCATCGCCGCGATGACCGCCGCGGCCCTGGACCTGCTGGCTAAAAACTGAACGCTCCAGCGGCATGGCATCCGGCTACACCGAAGCGAGCATCAAGACCCTCTCCTCGACGGAGCACATCCGGCTGCGCCCGGGCATGTACATCGGGCGGCTGGGCAACGGCGCGCACGCGGAGGACGGGATCTACGTGCTCCTCAAGGAGACGATCGACAACTCCGTCGACGAGTTCACGATGGGCCACGGCAGGAAGATCGAGATCGACCTCGAGGACACGAAGGCGCGCGTCCGCGACTTCGGCCGCGGGATCCCGCTGGGCAAGCTCCTCGACTGCGTGTCGATCATCAACACGGGCGCCAAGTACGACAGCGAGACCTTCAAG
>PLKS01000221.1 GCA_003140665.1 Opitutaceae bacterium | reverse complement strand
TAAGAGTGGCCTTCGTGGATATGGCTGGCGGAACAGACTCGGATCATATTCCTGCCCGACACCCAAATCAACTGAATGTCGGCGGCCTAATTGTGAAAGTGGCGGCGTGGCGTACGACGATCGTGCTTGTTTTCCTTGGACCATGCACACGACAATTCATCGCGTGAAACCCGCTATTACCTCGGCAATAAACATTGAAACAAGCAAACCGGACCTAAGCAGCGCCTCTCGAGAAAACAGATCGAGCCTTCAACGTTGACCGGGCAAGAACCGCTTCATGAAACATCCGGGCTACGACGCGACGAGCCTCGGGGTCTTGAGCGAGGACAGGATGTAGAGCGCGACGCCGACGCAGATGGCCGAGTCGGCGAGGTTGAACGTGGGGTAGGCGTACCTTCCGAAGTGGAAGTCGAGGAAGTCGACGACGTGCCCGCGCGCGATCCGGTCGACGAGGTTCCCCGCTATCCCGCCGCACAGGAGCCCGAAGCAGACCTGCGCGTGCGTGACGCCGAGGCCGAGCGCGCGCCGCCCGAGGAAGATCGCCAGGAGCGTGGCGCCGGCGAGCACGGCGAGGAAGATGCTCTTCCCGGAGAAGATGCTCCATGCGGCCCCCGTGTTTCCGACGTGCACGATGTAGAAGAACCCGCGGACGACCGTGATCGCGCCCTCGCCGTAGGTGTTGAACGGCAGGTGTGCGCGGATCCATGCCTTGGACACCTGGTCGACCGCCAGGACGGCCGCGGAGATGACGATGAGCCACCTGTACTTGAGGAGGCGCCAGGCGAGCGAAACGCCGGGATCCAGGGACCGGCTCATTCCTCGCCGCCGCCGTCGTCGTCCATGATCTTGCCCCCCTCCTCGCCCTCGCCCAGGAGGCCCGCCTGGGCCCGCGAGTGGTGGCGGTTGCGCTCGATCTGCTTCTGGGCCTCCGCGGAGTGGCGGGTGAAGGGGACGGCGAGCAGGCGCTCCTTCGAGATCGGCTTCGCGGTGATCTCGCAGATGCCGTACGTGCCGTCGTGGATGCGCTTGATCGCGGCGTCGATCTCGGAGAGCGCCTCCTGCTCGTTCGACACCAGGCTCAGCGCGAAGTCGCGGTCGAACGTGTCGGTGCCCGCGTCGGCCATGTGCTGCCCGTAGGCGGAGAGGTCCCCGGCGTCGTCCTTCACGGACCGCTTGAGCGTCTCCTCGGAGTGGCGCTCGATGCCCTCGGTGAGGTGCTTGCGCAGGTCGAGCAGCAGCTTGTGGAAGCGCTTGAACTTCTCCGGGACGTTGCGCGCCTCGATCGCCTCGACGGCGCGGGCCTTCTTCGGGTTGAAGCCGAGTATCTCGGCGAGCGACGCGGCCTTGATGTGGTTCGGCTTCGGCGGCCTCTCGAGCTGCACGGCGAGCTGCGCTGCCGCGGGCTTTGCCGCGGCCTTGGTGGACTTCAAGGTGGATTCGGCCTTGGCCGATACGGTCTTCGCGATGGCGCGCACCTCGTCGAGGCTGAGCGCGATGGGCTTCGACGCGGCTTTCCGTGCAAGGATGCTGTCGCGCAGCGCGGATTTCTTGGATGGCTTTTCCATGGTCGGACGTTTTCCAGGGACGGGAGGCGCGGGCGGGGCGGCCTTGGGGGAGGGCGCCTTCCGCGTGTCGGTCCTGGATGGTTTCGTTTTGGACGGGTTGGTTTTTTTTGTCTTGGCCATGGGGAGTCTTGGGATTTCGGACGGAAAGATTGGGTCAGGGCCTCAGGGCCTCGGCGCAGCGGGGGCACACCTCGGCGAGCGGGTGGTGCACGAGGGAGGGCACCCAGCGCCAGCACCGGGGACAGCGGAGCAGCCCGAGCTCGGAACACGGCCGCACGCTGACGTGCAGCAAGGCGGCGCCCATGGCAGGGCCCCGAAGCGGGAGATCATCATTGGGTTCGGGCGCCGCCTCAAGCGTCACGTCGGAAACTATGAATAGCTCCGCGAGGGAATCGCGATGCCGTTCGAGTATCTCACGCAAGGGATCGGTATCGGGCACCTGGATTGCGATCGTGGCATCCAGCGACTTCCCGATGCGGCCCGCCGCGCGCAGCGGCTCGATCGCCTCGGTGACGCGCGCGCGCGCCTTGAGCAGGGACGCCATGTCGGACTCGACCCGCGGGACCGACCACCACGGGGGCGTGGCCGGCCAGTCCCCGAGGTGCACCGAGCCGGGCCCGAACTCCGTTCCTGTTCCCGCGAACGACCATGCCTCGTCCGTCGTGAACGGGATCACCGGAGCGAGTATCGTGGCGAGCATCCCGAAGATGTGATGGATCGCGGTCTGGGACGAGCGGCGAAGGGGATGCGACGTGCCGAGCGTGTAAAGGCGGTCCTTGAGGATGTCGTGGTAGGTCGCGGAGAGCGTGACCGCGCAAAACTGGTTGCAGAGCTGGTAAACGCGATGGAATTCGTAGGCGTCGTAGGCCTCGCCGCAGGCCCGGGCGAGGTCCGCCGCCTGGTGGAGCGCCCAACGGTCGAGGGCGTCCATCCGCTCGGGCGCCACGCCGTCGCGGGCCGCCTCGAAGTCGAACAGGTTGCCCAGCTGGAAGCGGAAGGTGTTCCGGACAAGCCGGTAGGTTTCACCCACGTGGGAGAGGATCTCCTTGGAGACCGGGATGTCGTCCCGGAAGTCCTGGGAGGCGATCCAGAGGCGGATGACGTCGGCGCCGTAGTCGGCGATGTAGGCGTCGCTTGTCTGGGGCTTCTGGTAGGCGGAGCTCTTTGAGATCTTCTTCTGCTCCTCGTCCACGATGAACCCGTGGGTGAGGACGGCCCTGTACGGCGCCGCGCCATACGCGACGACCGATGTCCAGAGCGACGACTGGAACCAGCCGCGGTGCTGGTCGCTCCCCTCGAGATAGAGGTCCGCGGGCCAGCGGGTGCCCCCTTGCCCCCGCTTCAGCACCGCGGCGTGGCTCGAGCCGGAGTCGATCCAGACATCGAGCGTGTCCCGCCCCCGGGTCAGGGTGGAGGGCTCGGGCCAGTCCCCGGGAAGCGTGACGCCCTCAAGGATCTCCGCGGGCGAGTCGTCGTACCAGAGGTTCGTCCCGCGCCTTTCGACCTTGTCGGCCACGGCGCGGATCACGCCGGCGTCGAGCAGCGGGCGCTTGTTCGCGTCGTAGAATGCGGGAATCGGGACGCCCCAGGACCGCTGGCGGCTGATGCACCAGTCGGGACGGTGCTCGACCGCGCCCCGTATGCGGGCCTCCCCCCACGCGGGGATCCAGCCTCCCGACGCGGCGATCTTGGAGATCTCCCCCAGCGCCGTCTCTCGCGAGCCGGCCTTGTCGAGCGCCACGAACCACTGGTCCACGGCCCTGAAGATGATCGGGGTCTTGGAGCGCCAGCAGTGGGGGTAGCTGTGCGTGTACTTGTGCTTGGCGAGAAGGGTCCCGGTCGAGTCGAGCTTCCTCAAGACCGCGATGTTCGCAGGCGAGGTCCTGCGCCTCTCGAGGTCCTCGACGCTCTCGAGCGTCGTCACGCCGACGAGGTCCGCAGGAATGCGCCCGTCGTCGAGGTAGGCCCCGTTGTCGCCCACGGGGCAGTAGATCTCGAGGCCGTACGCGAGGCCCGTCAGGTAGTCCTCGGTCCCGTGACCCGGCGCGGTGTGGACGCATCCCGTGCCGCTTTCCGTCGTCACATAGTCCGCCAGGACGACCGGGGAGGCGCGATCGATGAACGGATGGCGGGCGGCGAGATGCTCGAGGGACTTTCCGGGAAGCGTCTTCACGACGGCGGGGGGCGTCCCGAATCCGGCCGCCTTCGAGACCTCCCCGAGAAGGGCGAGCGCCACGATGATCCGCTCCGCGCCCGTGTCGGCGACGGCGTACTCGACGCCCGGGTTGAGCGCGATTGCCAGGTTTCCGGGGAGCGTCCAGGGGGTGGTCGTCCAGATCACGATGCTGAGCGGCTTGTCGGTCGGCAGGCCGAAGCGGGCCGCTTCCTCGGGCGGCACCCTGAACCGCACCCAGACCGAAGGGGACGAGTGCTCCTTGTACTCCACCTCGGCCTCGGCGAGCGCCGTCTCGAAGGGAATCGACCAGTACACCGGCTTCTTGCTGCGGTACACCAGCCCCTTGTCCACGAACGCGGCGAAGACGCGCAGGATGTCGGCCTCGAAGGCCGGGTCCTTGGTCTTGTACTCGTTGGCCCAGTCGGCGACCACGCCGAGGCGCTTGAACTGGTCCCTCTGCTTGGCGATCCACGTCTCGGAAAAGGCGTCGCAGAGCCGCCGGAGCTCGGACGTCGACACCTGCCTGTTGGCCTCGCGCAGCTCGCGGGCGACCTTCTGCTCGATCGGGAGCCCGTGGCAGTCCCAGCCGGGGACATAGGGCGTCCGGAATCCCCGCAGCGCCTTGTAGCGGACGGTCACGTCCTTGAGCGTCTTGTTGAGCGCGGTGCCGATGTGGACGTCCCCGTTCGTGAAGGGTGGGCCGTCATGGAGGACGAACGGGCGCTCCGCCGCGCGGCGGCGCTGCATCGCCTCATAGAGGCCGGTCCTCTCCCAGTGCGCGATCCGGGCGGGCTCGCGCTGCGCGAGCCCCGCACGCATGGGAAAATTTGTCCTGGGCAGCTGCAATGTGTCTTTGAGGTCTTGCGCCAATCGGAAAAAAGGGTCCGAGAGGGTAAATCGGCGCCCCGGCGAGTCAAGACACTCGCTTGGCCAGCGAGACGCCGGACAAGATGCAGTCGGGCAGGGAGATGCCGTCGCGGACGTTTCCGCCGATGAGGAGGCCCGGATGGCGCGCCTCGCACTCCGCCATCGCCTCGAGATGGCGCCCGTATCCCAGGTTGTATTGCGGGATCGCGCGGGGCCATTCGGTGTGCCGGACGAAGGCCGGCCTTCCGTGGGCGCCGAGGAGGAACCGCAGGTCCGAGCAGACCCGCTCGACCAGCTCGTCGCGAGGGAGGCCCGCGATCCCGGGCTGCAGCGCCCCGCCCGCAAGAACGGTGAGCGCGACATGGTCCGCGGGCGCGCGGCCGGGAAACAGGCTCGACGTAAAGACGATCCCGAGGATCGAACGCTTCTCGGCGGCGGGCACCAGCGCCCCGAATCCGTCGAGCGGGTGCTGGACCTGGTCGCGCCGGAAGCCGACAAAGACGGACGCCACGGGCGGATGCTCGATCGCGCCGAGACCCGACAGCGGGCATGACCCTCCCGGCCCGATCTCGAGGCGCGCAAGGCTCAGCGCCGGCAGCGCCGAGACCACGCAGTCGAACTCCCCCTCGCGTCCGCCGCCGGGATCGCCCCAGCACACGCGCCATCGCGCCCCGGAGCCGGGTCCGATCGAGCGCACGTCGGCGTTGAGGACGACGGCTCCCGCCGCAAGCTTCGCCGCGAGCGCGGCCGGCAGGGCCTGCAGGCCACGCCGGAAGGAGACGATGGCGGACCGGAACCCCCCGGGGCCCCTGCGCCGGCGGGCGTCGGCGGCCGCGGCGCGCACAAGCGAGCCCGACGTCCTTTCCGCCTCCCATGCCCAGGGGAACGCATGCCGAGCGGACAGGCGCTCGGGGTCCCCCGCGTAGATCCCGCTCACGAAGGGCTGGACGGCGCGCTCGACGACGTCGCTCCCGAAATGGTCCCTCATCAAATCCCCAAGGCTTATGTCCTCCGTGCGGGCCCGGGGTCCGCGGGCGATCTCGCGGAGGATCCTCCACTTCGCCCGCCGCGGGAGGAACGAGGTCGACAGGAGCTCGCGCGGCGACAAGGGAAGCGGCGCCAGGAGGCCGCCCCAGGCGATGTAGCGCTTCCCCGCCGCAGGGGAGGACTCGATCCGCTCGCCGCCGAGCCCGAGCTCCTCCATCACGGCGCCGATCGCGGGCCGGGACTCCCGAAATGAGTTGGGGCCGCCCTCGACCAGCCACCCGTCGACCAGGTCCGTGCGGACCGCCCCCCCGAGCCGCGGTCCCGCCTCCAGGAGCCGGACCGAGTGCCCGGCCCCCGTGAGCTTCCATGCCGCGGTGAGTCCTGTAACGCCGCCGCCGAGGACTGCGACGTTCATGGTTCTCTCACCCCCAGGAGGTGACCGCGCCGACCATGGCCTCGACGCACTCGATCTTGGCCTGCGGGAGGATCCCGTGGCCCAGGTTGAAGATGTGGCCCGCCGTCCCCCGGAGGGATTCGAGCAGGCGGACGGTCTCCCGCCGCGCGATCTCGGGCGTCGTATTGAGGATCACCGGGTCCAGGTTGCCCTGGACGGCGATGTTTTCGGGCAGGCTCCGGCGCACGGCGGTGAGCTCGTTCGACGCGTCGATGCTAAGGACCCGCGCCCCGGTGAACGCCTGGTCGAGCAGGTGGGACCCGGTGCCCTTGCCGAAGATGATGATGGGAAAGCCCTGGGGCATCGCCGCGACAATCGCCCGTATCCAGCGCAGCGACGCGGCCTCATAGTCGGGCCCGGCCACGGCGCCGCCCCAGGAGTCGAAGATCTGGATCGCATCGGCACCCGCGCGGATCTGCATCTGGAAGTAGGCGATCAGCGAAGCGGTCAGCTTGCCGAGCAGGAGGTCGAATGCGCCGCGGTCCTCATAGAAAAGGGCCTTCACCCGCGCGAAATCCTCGGAGCTGCCCCCCTCCACCATGTAGGTCGCGAGCGTCCACGGCGAGCCGCCGAACCCGAGAAGGGCCCTTGTCCCCCCGAGCTCCTTCTTGAGAAGGCCGAGCGCCTCGGCGACGTAGTAGAGCCGGTCGGGCACCGCGCTCTCCGGCGCGAGCGCGTCGATCATCGCCCGGTTCTCGAGCCTGCGTTCCATCGCGATCCCCCCCTCGTCCCGGAACGTGTAGCCGAGCCCGAGCGCCTCGGGGATGACCAGGATATCCGAGAAGAGGATCGCCGCGTCGAAGGCGAATCTGCGCACCGGCTGAAGCGAGGCCTCCACGGCCAGGTCCGGGGTGCGGATCATCTTCAGGAATCCGTGCTTGGCCTTCAGGTCCCTGTATTCCGGCAGGTAGCGCCCCGCCTGCCGCATGACCCACACGGGCGGCCGGCCGAGCGGCTTGCACGCGCAGGCGTCCAGGAATCGCTCGCGGGAGTTCAAACGGAATCCCCCAGCCAGTCCCTCGGCTTCAGGAACACGTCGAGAAGCGCCGCCTCGGGCGACCCGGGCCTCGGGTCGGCGCCATAGTCCCACCGCACCAGCGGGGGGAGGCTCATCAGGATCGACTCGGTCCGGCCGCCGCTCTGGATGCCGAAAAGGGTTCCCCGGTCCTGCAGGAGATTGAATTCCACGTAGCGGCCCCGGCGGCGGAGCTGGTGCTCCCGCTCCCGCTCGCCGTAGGGCTTGGCCTTCCTGCGCGCCACGATGGGGCGGTAGGCGCCGATGAATGCGTTTCCCACGCTCCGGGTGAGCGCGAAGCTCGACTCAAACCCGAGCTCGTCGAAGTCGTCGAAGAAAAGGCCGCCGATGCCCCGGGGCTCTCCGCGGTGCTTGAGGAAGAAATAGTCGTCGCACGCCTTCTTGAACCGCCCGTGGAGACGGGGCCCGAACGGCGCGACCGCGTCGCGGGCCGACCGGTGCCAGGCGACCGCGTCCTCCTCGAAGCCGTAGAACGGGGTCAGGTCCCATCCGCCGCCGAACCACCACGCCTGCGGCGCGCCCTCGGCGCCGGCGGAGAAAAACCGGACATTGGCGTGGCTGGTCGGGACGTAGGGGTTCCTGGGATGAATCACCAGCGAGACGCCGAGCGCGCTCCAGGGCTTCCCGGCGATGTCCGGCCGGCGGGCCGAGGCCGAAGGCGGCAGGGCGGACCCCACGACATGGGAGAACGCGACGCCCGCCTTCTCGAAGGCGGAGCCTCCGGAAAGGACCCGGGTGCGGCCGCCCCCGCCCTCGGCGCGTTCCCAGGTGTCCCCCTCGAACCGCCCCGCGCCGTCCTCGGACTCGAGGGCCGTGCAGATCGACTCCTGCAGCCCGAGAAGGAACGCCCTCACCGCGTTGGAATCGGGCTGCATGTCACTTTCCGCCTGCGCCGGGATAGTGGACGACGGGGCCGGCGCCCTGCGCCGCCGTCTCCGCCGGCGGGGCGGGGACGGGCCTTGTGGGCTCGGGGAGGCCGTTCTGGACGGGCTCGAACGCCTTTCCCCCCAGCGGGAGCGCCGCGAACGCCTGCGAGATGAGCTCCTGGACATTCAGGTCGCGCGTGCGCTGGTCGGGACTGTCCATCATGACCACGATGATCCTGCGCCCGTCGCGCAGCGCCGTCGCCGAGAGGCAGAATCCCGCGCCGCTCGTGAAGCCGGTCTTGAGGCCGTCAACGCCCGCGATCTTCCCCAGAAGGTGGTTGTGGTTGGTCATCATCACCGGCTGCAGCCTCTCGCCGAGGCCGAAGGCCCGCGTCTTGACCGACGTGTACTTGAGTATGTTCGTGTGGAGAAGCAGGTATCGGCAGAGCACGGCGAAGTCGCGGGGGGTCGTGAGGTCGCCGTCCGCGATCCGGCGGTCGGGGGGCGGGAAGCCGTTCGGCGTGCGGAAGGTGCTGTGGAACATGCCCAGCTCGCGGGCCTTCGCGTTCATCAGCGCGACGAACGCCCCAACGGTGCCTCCCGCCTTGTGCGCGAGCGCGTAGGCCGCGTCGTTCGCCGACTGTATCATCATCGCGTAGATGAGCTCCTCGACCGTGAAGACCTCGCCCCGCCTGAGCCACACCGCCGTGCTGTCCTTCATCATGCCGACTTTCGCGTCCTCGGAGGTGACCGTGACCGGCGTGTCCATCTCGATCGAGCGCCTCGCCAGCTCATCCCAGAGCACCGCGAAGGTCATGAGCTTGGTCATGCTCGCCGGGGGTGTCACCGAGTCCGCGTTCTCCTCGAACAGGACGGTGCCGGTCTCCGCGTCCGTCGCGATCGCCCCCTTGTAGAACGGCTCGGTGCGCGCGGACGCGGCGGGCGCCAGCGCGATGCCGGCGGCAGCCGCGAACCAGCCCGCATGAACCAGGTGCTTCAGTGCCATGACAGGAGGCAAGCGGGGCACGCGGCCAAGGCAATACGGGGTTTCGGCGCGTCCGTCGCGCTCACGCCGTGGCCGCCTGTTCCGGCGGCAGTACCCGGAGCTTGAGCTCCGGGTTCTTCTCCACGAAGTAGCGCAGCGTCCAGTCGTTGGGGAAAAGCGCCACGGGCTGGTCGAGCTTGTCGGAGCCGAGGCTGACGCCGCTCGCCACGACGAGCCCGGACGGGTTCCTCAGGGCGTGGTGGGGCTCGATCCAGCGCAGGAGACTCCAGGGCGCCTGCTCGAGGCGCGACTCGGCGCCGTACTCGCTCTTCAGCCGGTACTGCACGACCTCGAACTGGAGCGGGCCGACCGCCGCGAGAAGGGTCGCGCCGGGCGGGGACGACCGGGCGACGAGCGACTGGACGACGCCCTCCTGGAGGAGCTGGTCCAGGCCCGCCCTGTATTTCTTGGAGTCCGACGGGTTCGGGTTTGAGATGAATGCGAACACCTCCGGGGGAAACCGGGGGATCTCGTCGAACAGGATCGACCGGTCCTCGGTCAGCGTGTCGCCTATCCCGAAGGTGTCATGGCCCACGAGGCCGATGACGTCGCCGGGCCACGCCTCGTCGACCGTTTCGCGGTCCTGGCCGAAGAGCTTGTGCGAGGAGGACAGGCGCACGGTCCTGCCGGTCTGCGCGTGCAGGACGGGCATGTCGCGATGGAACTTTCCCGAGCAGACGCGCAAGAACGCGATCCGGTCGCGGTGCCTGGGATCCATGTTGGCCTGGATCTTGAAGATGAAGCCCGAGAACTTGTCGCCGGCAAGGGGCACCTCCCGCGAGCCGCCGCCGGCGACGCTGCGCCGGGGCTGCGGCGGTACCGAGTCCGCGAGAAAGCCGTCGAGGAGGAGCTCGACGCCGAAGTTGTTGACCGCGCTTCCGAAATAGACCGGCGTCTGCCTGCCGGCCCGGACCGCCGCGAGGTCGAAGGGGTGGCCCGCGCCGTCGAGCATGGCGAGCTGCTCGCCCACCTCGGCGAACGTGGGATCGTCCAGCTTTGCGCGCACCGCCGGATCGTCGAGCGAGGCGACCCGCACCGGTGCGCGGTACGCTCCGCCCGGCACGCGCTCGAAGAGATGGACCTGCCTCGAGCGCCGATCGAAGACGCCCCGGAACGACGGGCCGTTTCCGAGCGGCCAGACGACCGGCGACGCCTGGATGCCCAGCACCTCCTCGAGCTCGTCCAGGAGGGCGATCGGGTTACGCGTGGGCCGGTCGAACTTGTTCATGAACGTGAAGATCGGGATGCCGCGGCGCCGGCAGACCTCGAACAGCTTGCGGGTCTGGGCCTCGACGCCCTTGGCGGCGTCGATGACCATGAGAACGGCATCGACGGCGGTCAGGACGCGGTACGTGTCCTCGGAGAAGTCCTTGTGGCCGGGGGTGTCGAGCAGGTTCACGGCGAAGCCGCTGTAGTCGAACTGGAGCACCGTCGAGCTGACCGAGATCCCGCGCTGCTTCTCGAGCTCCATCCAGTCCGAAGTCGTCGCGCGCTGGTTCTTCCTGTCCTTCACCGCCCCGGCCAGGTGGATCGCGTTGCCGTAGAGAAGGAACTTCTCGGTGAGCGTGGTCTTGCCCGCGTCGGGATGAGAGATGATCGCGAAGGTGCGCCGGCGCGCTATTTCAGCGGAAAGGTCCATCGTAAACGGTCACTACAAACCCGCGCGCACCGCCTTGGAAGCCTTTTCGTGGAGGCTCGGCCGCCCGCACTTTTGGCTTCTCCGCGGGACGCCGCCGGAGATGATCCATGAATGTCGGTCCCCTCGTTCAAGCTCAAGCCCAACGCCAACGCGCGGGTACTTTCCGGCCACCCCTGGGTGTTCGCGAACGAGGTCGAGGCGCCGCTGCCGCCGGAGTGCGACGGCGAGGTCGTGGAATGCCGCGACAGGGCCGGCAGGCTGCTCGGGACGGGGATCTGCAACGGCCGCTCGCAGATTGTCTGGCGAAGGCTCGCCAGGGAGCATGTGGCGCTCGACGAGGCCTATCTGGGGGGCGCCCTCGAGCGGGCGATCGGGCGAAGGGCGCCCGGCCCGTTCCGGCGGCTCGCCTGGTCGGAGTCCGATGACCTCCCGGGGATCGTCGCCGACCAGTACGGGGATACCGTGGTCGTCCAGATCCAGACCCTCGCGATGGAGAAAAGGTCCGCCCTGATCGGGGACCTGCTCGACCGGCTGCTCCACCCGGCCGAGGTCATCTTCAGGAACGACGCCCAGATCCGCCGGCTGGAGGGGCTCCCGATCGAGACCCACACCCGTTCAGGCAAGCCGTGGGAGGCGCGGTGGACGGCCATCGACGGGATCGAGACTTGGCTCGACCTCATGGGCGGCCAGAAGACGGGATTCTACCTGGACCAGCGGGCGCAGCATTCCGCCGTCGCGAAATACTGCGCGGGCAAGAGGGTGCTCGACGCCTTCTGCAACCAGGGCTCGTTCGCCCTTCACGCAGGCAGGGAGGGCGCCGCCCGGGTGCTCGGGCTCGACAGCGCCCCCGAGGCCGTCGACGCGGCGCGCCGCGGGGCCGAACGAAACGGCATCGGGGCGGAGTTCGAGGCGGTTAATGTCTTCGACTGGCTCAACGATCCCGCGAACAAGGCCGGCCCGGCCTGGGACGTGATCATCCTGGACCCGCCGCCGTTCGCCAAGTCGAAGTCCGCGCTCGAGGGGGCGCTGAGGGGATACAAGGAGATCAACCTTCGGGCGATGCAACGGCTGTCCGCCGGAGGCGTCCTGGCGACCTACACCTGCTCCCACCACATGCAGGATGCCGACCTGCGGTCCGTGCTGTCTTCGGCCGCCGCCGACGCGAGGAGGCGTCCTCGCGTGCTGGAGTTCTGCCACCAGCCCCCCGACCATCCGGTCCTGCTTTCGATGCCAGAAAGCGAATACCTGCGCGGGTACATTGTCAGAGTAGAGTAAACCGGCCCCCGGGCCTCTTCGAAGGCTTGCAACGCGGGCCGTGCATTCCGAAGCTTCGTCCCATGCCCCGGCCCGTCAATGCGCTGATCATCGACGACGAATACCATGTCCGCGTGGTCTTCCGCGTCCTTCTGAAACAGCTCGGCATCGAGACGGTCTGGGAGGCCGGCGACGGCTCGACCGCGCTTGAGCAGGCTGCCGAGCACCTTCCCCAGGTTGTCCTTCTCGACATCAATCTTCCGCAGATGGGCGGGCTTGAGGTGCTTGCGAGGCTGAAGGCCGCCCATCCCTCTATGCCCGTCATCATCGTCTCGTCCCAGAGCACGATGAAGACCGTCATACAGGCCCGCGAGCGCGGCGCCGAGGCCTATGTGCTCAAGCACGCGCCGCAGGCCGAGGTGCTGCAGATGATCTCCGACGCCTTCGACAACATCGCGGCCCAGACGGATGCCGCCGCCGCCGAGGAGGCGGGGGACGGGAAGCCCGCCGCGCCGGCCTGAGCGGCGCGCCGGCGCCTCAGAGCTTTCCGCCGTAGATCGCGGAGGCCCCGAGCTCCTCCTCGATCCGGAGCAGCTGGTTATACTTGGCGACACGGTCGGTGCGGCAAAGCGAGCCCGTCTTGATCTGCCCGGCATTGGTGGCGACGGCGATGTCCGCGATCGTGACGTCCTCGGTCTCGCCCGACCTGTGGGAGATGACGGCGGTGTAGCCCGCCTCCCTCGCCATCTCGACCGCGTCGAGCGTCTCGGTGAGCGTCCCGATCTGGTTCACCTTTATCAGGATCGAGTTGGCGACGCCGGTGTCGATCCCCCTCCTGAGGAAATCGGTGTTCGTGACGAATATGTCGTCGCCGACGAGCTGCACCTTGTCGCCGATCGCGTCGGTGAGTTTCTTCCAGGTGTCCCAGTCGTTCTCGGCGCAGCCGTCCTCGATCGAGATGATCGGGTACTTCCCGACAAGCTCCGTGTAGTAGGCCACCATCTTGTCCCCGCTCAGGGCGCGGCCGCCCGACTTCTTGAACACGTAGCTCTTCTTCTCGGCGACGTAGAACTCGGACGAGGCGGGATCGAGGGCGAGAGCGATGTCCTTGCCAAGCTTGTAGCCGGCCTGCTTGACCGCCAGGGCGATCGCGTCGAGCGCCGCCTCGTTCGACTCGAGCTTCGGCGCAAACCCTCCCTCGTCACCGACGGCCGTCGAGAGCCCCTTTTCCCTGAGCACCTTCTTCAGCGCGTGGAACACCTCGCAGCCCATCCGGAGCCCCTCGGCGAAGGTGTCCGCGCCGATCGGCATGATCATGAATTCCTGGAAGTCGATGGGGGCGTCGGAGTGGGCGCCGCCGTTCATCACGTTCATCATCGGCACCGGCAGGACCTTGGCGTTCGGGCCGCCGATGTACTTGTAAAGCGGCTGGTTCAGCGCGGCCGCCGCCGCCTTGGCGATCGCCAGAGAAACGCCGAGGATCGCGTTCGCCCCGAGCCGCGACTTCGTCTTCGTGCCGTCGAGGGCGATCATCGCCCTGTCGGCCCCCACCTGGTCCACGGCGTCAAGGCCCACGAGGGCCCGCGCGATCTCGGCCTTCACGTTCGCCACGGCGTTCTGGACGCCCTTGCCCGAGTAGCGCTTCTTGTCACCGTCCCGCAGCTCTATGGCCTCGTGCTCGCCCGTGGACGCGCCGGAAGGGACGGCCGCTCGGCCAAAGGCGCCGCAGGCGAGTCTCACGTCGACCTCAACGGTCGGATTGCCGCGGGAGTCGATGATCTCGCGGGCGGTGATCGAGGCGATGGAGGTGTTCATGGATGGGGGACGGGAACAAAACGGCCGTTCGGAGGCAAGACAAGCCTCCGGGAAAAGCCCAGAGGCGGACCCGCCGGGCCCGTCAAAAGGGGGCGCGCGTCCCGGCAATCCTGCGCAGGAGGCGCGACACCGGGCCCTTCGACCTTGGCCGGACGGCCTCCGGGACCTGGGAGATGAAGCCCCTCTGGGCGGCGAGCGAAATCACCGAGATGCCGTCGTAGTTGCGCGCCGACAGGCGCTCGATGGTCAGGAGCGACACGGGCAGCTGGTCCAGGTGCCCCTCGTATGCCGCGGCATGGAGCGGCGTGTCCCCGTTGTCGTTGCGGGTCATCATGAGCCTACCCGTGAGCTGGCTGGGGGGGATCTTTCCCAGCTGGCCCGTCTCCGCGGCGGCGTGGGCCGCGGTGAAGCCGGTCTTGCTCGGTATCGAGAGGTTCTCGAAGACCAGCAGCTCGGGAGGTATCTGCTCCAGGTGGCCGGAGATCGCCGCCGCGTGGAACACCGTGTCGCCGCCGGAGGTCTGCTCGCGAAGCGCGTCGCTTGTGAGAAGCGCCGCAGGCACCTGGTCCAGGTGGCCGTTGAACGCCGCGACGTGGAGCACCGTCTCCCCGCTGACGTTGCGGCGGCCCAGGTTTGCGGCGGTAAGGTAGCCTTGGGGGATGCGGTCGATCGTGCCATGCTCCGCGGCCTCGTGGAGGACCGTGTTCCCCATGTTGTTCCCGTCGAGGAGAATGGAAGGTCCCAGGAGGCCGGCCGGTATCTGGCCGAGGTTGCCGTGGGCTGCCGCGGTGTGGAAAACGGTATAGCCGGCGTTGCTTCGGATGGACAGGTTCTCGACGGTCATCACCTCCTGCGGTACCTGGTCGAGGTGTCCCCCGATGGCGGCATGGTGAAGGGGGGTGTAGCCCGCGTCGTTCCTCAGGGTGAGGTACTGCGCGCTCAGCGCCTCCTCCGGCAGCCCCCGCAGCTCCCCATACCGGGCGGCCGTGTGGATCCGCGTGTGGCCCGCTGAATTGCGCGTCGCCAGGCTTGCAGCGGAATTGGGTGCTGAATCTTCCATCTGCTTCGTGCCTTTGATGACATCCGCCGCGCCGCGCCTAGGCAAACCAAAAGGCCGTCCTGAATGGGCTCGGCCATAGGGGTTTGTATTTGCCAATCCCGCCCGCGGAACATACGAGTTGCCGCATGTATCCAGATGACGCCAATCCGGGAGCGCCGAAGGACGCCATCCTGATCGTCGACGACGAGGTTCCGATCATCGATGCTTTCGCCGCGGCCCTTTCGCCTTATTTCGACGTCACCTCCGCAAACTGTGCCAGGGACGCCGATTTTATCCTGAGGAAGAAGGAGTTCAAGGTGGTCATCAGCGACCATCTGATGCCCGGCGGCAACGGGATGAGCTTCCTGGTGCGCGCCAGGGAGGAGTATCCCAAGATGAGCAGGATCCTGGTCACGGGGTACATGAAGCCCGAGATGCTGATGCGCAGCGTGAACGAGGCCGCGCTCTTCCGCTACCTCCTCAAGCCCGTCACTTTTTCCGAGCTCATCAAGGTCGTGCAGGAGGCAGCGCGCGCGGCCGGCTAGGGGGAGGGTCGAGCGATGGCCGAAGAAGGGTCAAAGCCGAAGGGGTTGCCGGTCGTCCTGGTCGTCGACGATGAGCCCCTGCTTCTGGAGGCGATCCGGTTGGAACTGGAGGGGGTCTGCGAGCTGCACACGGCGGATTCGGCGGCCGAGGCTGACAAGAGCGTCTCGGAACGGCGGTACGACGTCATCGTCTGCGACCACATGCTTCCCGGCGAGCAGGGCCTGGAATTCCTCGGCCGGATGGTGGAGATGTTCCCGTCGACGAAGCGCATACTCATGACCGGGTACACGAACCCCGAGTTCATCTCGAGAAGCTCGGTCATCGCCGGCCTCTCGAAGTGCCTTGTGAAGCCGCTGCGGCCGACGGAGGTCGCGCGCGCGATCAAGGACGCGCTCGCTTCGTGACGGGCTTGCGGGGGTCCCTCGGCCCCCCTTGCGGATCGCCTATGCGCGCCGCCGCCGGGCTGCGGACGCCGCCGCATTATTGAGCCTCGACCGAAGAAAGGGAGCCGTGGAACTGCCCTTGAGGCGCAGGAGCCCCGCGAGCGCCCCCTGGTAGATCATGCGGCCTCCGTCCGGTCCCCCTCCGGGCCCAAGTTCGACCACGTAGTCCGCCTCGGCGATGAGGTCGAGGTTGTGCTCGATCACGACGACGGTGTGGCCCTGGTCGACGAGCGACTGGAGGACCCCGATCAGCTTCTCGCAATCGCTCAGGTGAAGCCCGATGGTCGGCTCCTCCAGGACGTAGAGGTTCCTCGGCGCCGAGCCCCGGCTGCGCTCCCGGTAGGTGGCGAGCCCCTTCGAGAGCTCCGTGACGAGCTTGAGCCTCTGCGCCTCGCCGCCGGACAGGGTGGAGGAGCTCTGGCCGAGCGTCAGGTAGCCCAGGCCGCAGTCCACCATGAGCTGGCAGACCTGCGAGAGCTCCGAGTGGAAGCTGAAGAACTGCGCCGCCTCCTCGAATGTCAGCTTGAGCACGGCCCCGATCGTGAGACCCTTCCACGTGATGTCCGAGAGCTCGGGGCCGTACCGCAGGCCCTGGCAGTCGTCGCAGGGGAGATAGGTGTCCGGCATGAACGCCATCTCGAGCCGGATCCGCCCCGCGCCCTCGCAGGTCGGGCACCGGCCCCCGACCGTGTTGAACGAGAAGCGCGAGGCCGTGTAGCCGCGGATCTTCGACTCCGGCAGGGACGCGAAGAACTTCCGTATCTGGTCGAAAATCCCGAGGTAGGTGGCCGGCGTGGAGCGGGGCGTCTTGCCGATCGGGGACTGGTCCACCTCGATGACGGAACGGAAGCCGTCCGCGTTGCGAAGCTCCCTGAAATGGGACGCGCCCTCGCCCGAGAAGCGGGCGAACGCCCGTCCTGTGAGCCTCGGGTTCCGCTCCTTGATGGCGCATGCGGCGGCGGGGCCGAGCAGGTCGCGAAAGAGCGTGGACTTCCCCGCCCCGCTGGGGCCGGCGACCATCGTCAGGCGGCCCAGGGGAAGCCGCAGGTCGATCCCCCTGAGGTTTCGGTGGCAAGCCCCGTCGAGCTCGAGCCAGGCGTCGCGCAGGCCTGGGGGCTCCAGCGGGCGGTAGGCGCCCCGCAGCGGGTGCTTGATCCCGCGCGCGAGGAAGATTCCCGTGAGCGACGAGTCGCTCCTCCTGATCTCGGCGGGCGTCCCGCGGGCGAGGAGCTCGCCGCCATGCACCCCGGCGCCGGGCCCGAGGTCGATGATCAGGTCCGCCCGCGCCATGAGCTCGTCGTCGTGCTCCACGACGACGAGCGTGTTGCCCTTGTCGCGCAGCGCGATGAGGGTGGAGATGAGCCGCCGGTTGTCGCGCGCATGGAGGCCGATGCTCGGCTCGTCCAGCACATATAGCCCCCCGGCCAGGTTGGTTCCGAGCTGCGCCGCGAGCCGGATGCGCTGGGCCTCGCCGCCCGAGAGGGTCTTTGTGGGGCGGTCGAGCGAGAGGTAGCCGAGGCCGACGTGATCCATGAACCTCAGCCGCTCCCGGATCTGCGGGACGATGTCGCGCGTCACCAGGCGGCCCCGCTCGTCCAGGTCGAGCGCCTCCAGGTTCCTGATGAGCTCGGCGGGGGGGCAGCCGAGGAGGGCGGGAAGGGAGAGCGGGGGCCTCCGCCCCTTGAAATGAAGCTTCACCGCCCTGGACACGCGGTTGAGCCGCTCGCCTTTGCAGACGGGGCAGGGAACGCCCCCTGTCCCGGCGTCGTCGCTCGTGCCTAGGCCGAGCTGGCGGAGCCGCTCCTTGTTCTCGTCCTCGTTCTCGTCGTCGGGCTCCAGCATCCACGGGTAGATCCTGCCGTACCCGCGGCAGGCGGGGCACCAGCCCCGCGCCGAGTTGAACGAGAAGTCCTTGGGGTCGAGCTCCGGGAAGGACTCGCCCGTCTCGATGTCCGTCCGCGTGGTCGAGAACCAGGAAAGGACGTCGCCCGGTGGGATGAGGAGGAAGCATGCGCCCTTTCCGACCTGGAGGGCGCGGTCGAGGTCGTGCCCCGGCTTCGCGGCGCCCTTGAGGTCGGACACGACCACCTCGATGTCGTGCTCCTTGTAGCGGTCGAGTTTCTGGAATGCGTCGGCCCGGACGAGCTTCCCGTCCGCGCGCATGAGCTCGTAGCCCTGCCGGCGGATCCAGTCCGCCATCGGCTGGTGGTGGCCCTTGCGCCCGCGTATGAGCGGGGCGCAGAGGTAGAGGTGCGTGGCCCGGCGCGCCTTTGGGGTCGCGAGCACGCGCAGGAGGAGCTTCTTGAGGGCGCCGGGAGAGAGCGGCGTCACGGGGCGGTCCGTGTCGGGATGATGCTGGACGCCGAGGCGCGCGTAGAGGAGGCGCAGGTACTGGGCCGCCTCGGTGATCGTGGCGACCGTCGACTTCAGCGACCCGCGCGTGACGCGCTGCTCGATCGCGACCGCCGGCGGAATGCCCGTAAGCCGGTCGAGCGCCGGGCGCGGCATCTGCTCGACGAACTGGCGCGCATAGGGCGACATCGACTCCATGAACCGGCGCTGGCCCTCGGCGAATATGATGTCGAATGCCAGGGTCGATTTTCCGGACCCCGAGACGCCGGTGACGACCGTGAGCTCGCGCAGCGGTATGGAGACGGACAGGTTCTTCAGGTTGTTCTCGCGGGCGCCCACCACCTCGATCGAGCTGCTCGCGGGCCGGCCGGCGCCTCCCGAGCCTTCGGGCTCCGCCGCCCCGTGGTTGCGGACGTGGATCGCCTCAGCGCCCTCGGCGAGGGCCGCCCGCATGAACGGGGAGGTCGCGACGCCGGCGCGCGCGATCGCCTCGGGCGTCCCCTCGGCGACGATCCGGCCCCCTGCGTCGCCCGCCTCCGGGCCGATTTCAAGGATCCAGTCCGCGGACTTGAGGACGTCCAGGTTGTGCTCGATGACGACGAGGCTGTGGCCGCGCTCGACGAGGGCCTCAAGGACGTCCAGCAGCCGGGCGACATCGTGGCGGTGGAGGCCCGTCGTGGGCTCGTCCAGGAACAGGATGCNNCCCCCGACTCGCCGGTGAGGGCGCCCATGTAGCGGACGAGCTTGAGCCTCTGCGACTCGCCCCCGCTGAGCGTGTTGAGCGGCTGGCCCAGGGAGAGGTAGCCGAGCCCGACGGCGGTGAGCGAGGCGAGCCGGTGCCGGATCTGCGCCGAACCCTCAAACGCGCGCAGGGCGTCCGTGACGCTCATCGCAAGGATGTCGGCGACGGTCGTCCCGTTCCACTCGATCGCCAGGACCTCGGGCTTGAACCGCTTGCCTTCGCAGACGGGGCAGGGCACGAAGACGTCCGAGAGGAACTGCAT
>PLKS01000266.1 GCA_003140665.1 Opitutaceae bacterium | reverse complement strand
CGAAATCCATCGCATTGGTGACCTGCCGGTCGTCCATCCAGGCCTTGTTCACCATCGAGACGGACCTTGGGATGTCGAGGACGTTGGCCGCGTCCCCAAACACGCCCTCGACCGGCCGGACCGTCGGCAGGATCTGGTTCTCAACGGGAACGTCGCTCACCGTGTACTTCTCGAGCTGTGTCACGTTCTGGTCCGCCTGGGCCGCGGCTGACGGGGCCGCCGGCGCAGGCACGGTCGTCGCGGGTGTGGGCGCAGCCGCCGTGGGCGCGGGCGGCTGCTGGGCGCGGGCGGCCACGGCGACGGCCGCGGCGAAAAAGAGGGGTCGGAGCAGTTTTGATTTACCGTTCATGTTTGGCTGGTCGATGCGCGGGCCTGCCGGTGCCGGACGGAAGTTAACCGCACGGTTGAAAATGATTCGCTGAAGGTCAGCACATCCCATGCCACCGGGCCCCGGCGGGTGGCCTTACGGAAGGCCGATCCCGCGCCTGCCGGGCGGCGGACTTTCGCGGGATTCGGGGGCACCTTCCCCGGCCGGCGAGCCGGATCGGGGCGCGCCCAGGATCCGGGCCCGGCGGGCGGAAGTTTCTCGTTTGAGGCGGAGCTTGAATGCGTCGACGAATACGGGTTCGTTGATGGCGATGAACCCGGCTCCTTCAGGATCCCTGGAGGCCTTTATCCAGGCGCTCCCGAAGACGGAGACCCACCTCCACATCGAGGGGGCGCTCCCGTACCACGAGCTGCTGAGGACCCTCGATCCCGCCGCCTACCCGGAGGACCCCGAGTTCCGCCGGCAATCCCACCGCTATCCCACGTTCCCGGACTTCGAGCATACGCTCCTCAGGCATGCGCTTCCATGGTTCACCTCCGCCGAGCGGTACCACGAGGCGGCCCGGGTGATATTCGCGGGGCACGTCCGGCAGAACGTGCGCTATGTCGAGACCAGCTTCCACCTTCATGTGACGGAGTTCATCCATGTTCCCGGGCCGGTGATCATCGACGCGATCCTGTCCGCGGCGCCCCCCGGCCTCGAGGTGCGCGTGTTCGCGGGCATGCTTCGCAACGCGTACGACGGGCCCCTTCGCGACGCGATCGACGGGATGCACGCCTGGGACGGCCTTTCCGGCGTCGACCTCCACGGGTTCGAGGAGATGCCGACGGAGCCCTGGTCCTTTGGCGTCTGGGAGCGGATGAGGAAGGCGGGGAAGGTCACGAAGTGCCACGCCGGCGAATTCGACGGGCCGGTGCGGGTTCGCGAGGCGATCCAGCAGCTGGGGGTGCGCCGGGTGCAGCACGGAGTCCGCTCGGTCGAGGATCCCGCCGTCGTCAAGCTGGCCGCGGACATGGGGGTCACCTTTGACCTCTGCCCGCTGAGCAACGTCCGGCTTCGCGTCGTCCCGGACCTCGCGTCGCACCCGATCCGCAGCCTGATGCAGGCGGGCGTCAACTGCACGGTCAGCACCGACGATCCCCTGTGCTTCGCCAACTCGCTCAACGGCGAATACTCGGCGCTTGCCGCCGAGGCCGGCTTCACGCGGTCCGAGCTCGCCCGCGTGGCGAGGAACGGCTGGGCCGTGGCGGACGTGGCCGAGACCAAGAGGCGCGCGATGCTCGCCGAGATCGACCGGTTGTCCGGCACGTGAGCGGGCCCGTCAAGCATGCCGTTGCCGACGGGGTCCGGTCGATGCGCGCGGACAAGGCGCTCGCGTCGGCGTTTCCGGAGCACAGCCGCGTCGCTTTCCAGAGGGCCTTCGACGCGGGGCTGGTCGCGCTGCGCGGCCGGCCGGTGCAGCGCTCGGCGACGGTGCGCGGAGGCGACGTCCTAGAGTTCTCCTTCCCCGAGGTCAGGGTGGCCACGCTCAGGGCCGTCAAGATTCGCCTCAGGGTGCTCTTTGAGGACAAGTGGCTGCTCGCGATCGACAAACCCGCCGGGATGGTGGTTCACCCGGGGGCGGGCACCCGGGAGGACACGCTGGTCCATGCGCTGCTCGCGCACTGCGCCGGCAGCCTGAGCGGGATCGGCGGCGTGGAGCGCCCCGGGATCGTCCACCGCCTCGACCGGGAGACCTCCGGCGTCATCGTCGTCGCCAAGACGGACCAGGCGCACCGCGAGCTGGCGAAGCAGTTTGCCGCGCGCACGGTGGTGAAGGAGTACCTTGCGCTGGTGGCCGGGGTCCCCCGGCTGATGAGCGGGACGATCCACAAGGCGATCGGGCGCAACCTGAGGCAGAGGCACAAGATGGCCGTCGTCGAGGAGGGCCTCGGCGGCCGCGCCTCCTGGACGGACTGGGCGATCGTGGAGCGCTATGGGGACCTGGCGGCGCTCGTCGCCTGCACGCTTCACACGGGAAGGACCCACCAGATCCGCGTGCACATGGCCTCGCTTGGCCACCCGGTGCTGGGCGACTCGGCCTACGGCTGGAAGGCGAATCCAAGGATGGGGCGGCAGCCCGGGAGGGTCATGCTCCATGCCGGGCGCCTCGCAATCACGCATCCCGGAACGGGCAAGGTGCTGGACCTGCGCGCGCCCGTGCCCGCCGACTTCAAGGCGCAGATCAAGGCCCTGAAGGGGGCCTGAGCCCCTTATGGTGCGAATCGCGAGATCCCGGCCGGGGGACGCGGCGGCGCTGACCGCGATCGCCTTCGCGGCGAAGAGGCATTGGGGCTATCCCGAGGACTGGATCCAGCGATGGACGGACATCCTCACCCTCACGCCCGAATACATCCGCTCCAACCCGACCTTTTCCGCGATCGAGGGGGAGGAGATTGTGGGATTCTGCGCCCTGAGGCTGACCGGCGCCGAGGCGGCCGTGGATCACCTTTGGGTGACGCCGGCGTCGATGGGGAAGGGGATAGGGAGCGCCCTCTTCCGGCATTGCGAGGGGGAGGCCAGAAAGGCCCGGGCGGCGCGGCTCACGGTCGAGTCGGATCCCCATGCGGAGGGCTTCTACCAAGCCATGGGTTTCCTGACGGTCGGGCGCCGGCCGGCTTCCATGGACGGGTCCGAGCGCTTCCTGCCGCAGCTGGAAAAGAGCACGGCCTGAGCGGGCCCCGCGGCGACGGGCTGCCGCGTTCTCGGTATCAGCCGAAAAACTCGGCGGCGAGCCCCCAGCGCAGGTTGCGAATCGAGTAACGGAATCCCTCAATTCCGCCGACGCCGGCCAGCGCCAGCAGCGTGGCGAGCGCCGCCGGGAAAACGTCGGAACGAGCGCCCGGGAGGCCCGGGATCCTTCCGCGCCCCTCGGCATCAAGGGGCCCCACCGTCGCAAGGATCTCGCGAAGCAGGGAGACCTTGATCAACGGGTCCGGCCCGCCGATCGGCGCGCCTCGCCCCGCCGCGACCATGGCACGAACGGTCGCCAAGGTGCCCCCGGTGCCCACGACCGCGACGCCGGGGGGCACCGGCAGGGCGAATCCCGACCGCAGGAGGGCGTCCGTCACCTGGCGCGCGATCTCGCCGGCGCTCGCCTCGTCAAACGGGCCGGACGGCCGGGGCACGTATTTCTCGGTGAGGCGCACGCATCCGAGGGGCAGGCTCACGGCCCGCTCGACCGCCCTGTCGCGGAACGAAAGGCACTCCAGGCTGCCCCCGCCCAGGTCATAGAGGTGGAAATCGCGAAGGTCCGCGAGCGACGGGTCCGTGAGGAGCCCCCTGCCGATGAGGCTGGCTTCCTCGGCGCCCGCGAGGATCCGAATCTCGAGGCCGGTTTCGGCCGCCACCCGTTTCCTGAACTCCTGGCCATTCGAGGCGTCGCGGACGGCGCTCGTCGCGACGGCGATGACCTTTTCCGCGCCAAGTCCCCCGGCCTCCGTGGCCAGGGCGGTGATCGCGGCGATTCCCCGCGCCATCGAATCGGGGCCGAGCCGGGGCCGGTCGGAGCCGATCCCCTTGCTGATCCGGACCTCGAGCGCCCTCGACCCGGCCTCGACGAGGCGACCGTCGGGCGCGCGCGACGCGACCAGGAGCTTGATCGAGTTGCTCCCGACGTCGATGACGGCTACACGCATGGCCGGGGGGACGCTACAGCCGGTAGTCGGCCGGCGCGATCAGGAGCGTGAACTCCCCCTTCAGGTTCGCCTTGGCCAGGCTGTCCCGGACCTCGCCGGCGGCGCCGACCCAAAAGGTCTCATGCACCTTGGAGACCTCCTTTGCCACGCAGACGACCCTCTCCGGCCCGAGCGCCGCCACGATGTCGTCCATGGCCTTGGCGATCCTGTGGCAGCTCTCATAGAGGGCGATCGTGTACTCGAACTCCCGGTGCCTCCCAAGGAACGCCAGCCTCGCGGATGCCTTGGGCGCGAGGAATCCCGCGAAGAGGAATCCGTTCGTGGGAAGCCCGCTGGCGCTCAGCACCGCGGCAAACGCAACCGGTCCCGGGATCGGGACAACGGGAATCCCGCGGCGCCGACAGGCGCGGACGACGCGAAACCCCGGGTCGCTCAGGCCGGGCGTCCCCGCGTCGGTCGCGAGGGCGACGGAACGCCCCGAGGCGATGGCACCGGCGAGCCGCTCGGCGGCCTCGGCCTCGTTGTGCTCGTGGTAGGACACGAGCTCCCGCCGGAGCCCCAGCCTGCCGAGAAGTGCGCCCGTCGTGCGGGTGTCCTCGCAGGCCACGATGTCGGCCGATCCCAGGATGGCGCGCGCCCTCTCGGTCAGGTCGGCGAGGTTGCCGATCGGTGTCGAGACGACGTAGAGATGGCCCGGAAGGGCCGCGAGCGACGCGTTAGCGGGCTCGGAACTCAATGCACATTGCTTCCGCTGCCGGTCATCCCGGGGATCTGACCCTCCCAGTCGGCCGGGCGGTTCCACGGGATGGACGAGTCAGTCGGGGATTCCGTCGAGCATCCGGCGAGAAACGTGCCAAGGGCGATGAGGAGGAGTGCGGCTGCGCGTTTCATGGGCGAATTCATTCTGGGCGGCAACGTAGGGCGCTCCCCGCGAGGATGCAAGTCGGCTCTGCTCAGGTGGCGTAGGTGGATTTGAACCAAGGGTCTCGGGGCGTCTTGCGCAGCGTTCCGTTGGCCGCGAGATGCTCGAGGATCTTGTAGGCGGTCTCGGCGTCGCCCTCCACTTGCTGCGCGATTTCCTCCGCGGTGAACGCCTTGCCGGGGGCGCCCTTCAGGGCCGCCACCAGCTTGAGCTGGAGCGCGATCACGACGACCGCGGCCTTCTTGCCCGCCTCGACCCCGGGCTGGTCGTACGCGTTGATCCCCACGAGCGAGGCGTAAAGCCCGACGACGCGCTCGTAGAGGGCGACCAGCATGCCCACCGACCGCGGCGAAACGTCGGCGAGGGTGAGGGTGACCGACCCGCGGTCCTTCTCGCTCAGCGCATCGCGCGTGCCCAGGTAGAAGCCGTGCAGGTAGTCGCCGGCCGTGACCCCAGGCTCGACCTCGGGGGCCTTCCCCACGCAGTCCTTCATGACGTCGATGAAGGTGACGAAGAAGTTGTTCACGCCCTCGCGCAGCTGCTGGACGTACGCATGCTGGTCGGTCGAACCCTTGTTCCCATAGACGGCGATGCCCTGGTTGACGACGTTCCCGCCGAGGTCGTGCTCCTTGCCGAGGGACTCCATCACCAGCTGCTGGAGGTAGCGCGAAAAGAGCAACAGCCGGTCCTTGTAGGGCAGCACGACCATGTCCTTCGCGCCCCGCCCGCCCGTCGAGAAATACCACATGAGCGCGAGGAGGGCGGCCGGATTCTCGCGGGTGACGGGCCTTCGGGTGACCACGTCCATCGCCGCGGCCCCGGCGAGCATCGAGTCGGTGTCAAAGCCCTGGAGCGCGGCCGGCAGTATGCCGACGGCGCACAGCTCGCTCGTGCGGCCGCCGACCCAGTCCCACATGGGGAACCGCGCGATCCATCCCTCCTTCTTGGCCGTCAGGTCGAGCTTCGAGCCGGCGCCGGTGACGGCGACGAAATGCTGCGAGTAGGTGAGGCCCGCCGCCTTGAACGCGGCCGCCGCCGCGAGCTGCCCGTTGCGGGTCTCGACCGTGCCCCCGGATTTTGAGATGACGACGACCAGGGTCTTCGCGAGGTTCGGCCCGATCTCGGCAAGGACGCTGTCGAAGCCGTCGGGATCGGTGTTGTCGAAGAAATGGGCCTTCATCCGGTCGAGACGGGGGGTGCCGAGCGCCTGGCTCACGAATTGCGGCCCCAGAGCCGAGCCGCCGATCCCGATGACCAGCAGGTGCGTCAGGTTCCCCTTGGGTCCCGTGATGGCCCCGGAATGGATCTTTGACGCGAACTTCTTTATCGACCCGAGGGTCGACTGGATCTCCTCTCGGATCCCGCTCGTCGGGGCGAGGTCGGGGGCGCGCAGCCAGTAGTGCCCGACCATGCGATTCTCGCTCGGGTTGGCTATCGCTCCCTTCTCGAGGGCGGCCATGCCCGCGAACGCCTGCTGGATGGGGACCTCCATGGAGGCCAGGAAGCCGTTCGGGAAGGGGATGCGGCTGATGTCGAGGGCGAGCCCGAGGGCGGCGTCCTGGAAGAGGTATTCCTTGTAGCGTGTCCAGCTCATGCGGATGGATCCTTGTCGGTTACGGCTCCCTCGGACGCGTTCGTCACGAGCCTTGCATATTTGGCGAGGGCGCCGCGCCTCGCGTTGGGTTTTCTCGGCTTCCAGGCCCGCAGGCGGGCCTGGATCACACGGGGCGCAAGGCCGAGGTCGATGGTGTTGGCGACGGCGTCGATCGCGATCGGGTCGCCGTTGGCCACGATGGCTATGGGGCCGCCCATCGCCGCCTCGGGCGTGATGTGCCCGACCACAAAGCCGTGGCTGCCCCCGGAGAACCGGCCGTCCGTGATGAGCCCGACGTCCTTGCCGAGGCCCTTTCCGACGATCGCGCTCGTCGGCGCCAGCATCTCCCGCATCCCGGGGCCGCCCACGGGCCCCTCGTTGCGGATGACGATCACGTGCCCGGCCTTCACCCGGTCGCCCAGGATCGCCTTGAGCGCAGCCTCCTCGGACTCGAACACGATCGCCCTGCCGGAGAACCTGAGCCCCTCCTTGCCCGTGATCTTCGCGACGGCGCCCCCTGGGGCAAGGTTGCCCCTCAGGATGCGCAGGTGTCCGTCCGGCTTGATGGGATTCGAAAACGGCCGGATGACATCCTGGTCGGCGGGGTAGGGCTTCACGCCGCGCAGGTTTTCCCCGACCGTGGATCCCGTGACGGTGAGGCAGTCCCCGTGGAGGAGCCCCTTGTCCAGGAGCATCTTCATCAGCGGGGGCAGCCCCCCGATCCGCACCAGGTGGGCCATCCCGTATTTGCCGGACGGCCTGAGGTCGGCGAGGACGGGGACGCGCCTGCCGATCCGGCCGAAGTCGTCGATCGAGAGCCTCACCTCCGCGGCCGACGCCATCGCGAGCAGGTGGAGGACGGCGTTCGTGGACCCGCCGAGCGCGGTCACCACGGCGATCGCGTTCTCGAAGGCCCTTCGCGTGAGGATGTCCCTCGGCCGGATCCCGGCCTTCAGCAGCGAGAGGGCCGCGGCCCCGGCCCGCCGGCAGTCCTCGCGCTTCTCCGGCCCGACCGCCAGCTGCGCCGAGCTGTTGGGCAGGCTCATGCCAAGCGCCTCGATGGCGGACGCCATCGTGTTCGCCGTGTACATCCCGCCGCATGAGCCGGCGCCGGGGATCGAGCACAGCTCCACCGCGTGCAGGCCGGCGTCATCCAGCTTGCCGGCGTTGTGCTGGGCGACGGCCTCGAACACCGAGACGATGTCGCATTCCTTGCCGCTCTGCGGATGGATGCCGGGGAGGATCGTTCCCCCGTAGACGAAGACGGACGGCCGGTTGAGCCGGGAGAGGGCCATGACGCAGCCGGGCATGTTCTTGTCGCAGCCCCCGATCGCCACGACCGCGTCGAAGCCCTCGGCGCCCGACACGGTCTCGATCGAGTCGGCGATGATTTCGCGGGAAACGAGCGAATAGCGCATGCCCGGGGTTCCCATGCTTATCCCGTCCGAGACGGTGATCGTGCCAAAGATGACCGACTTCCCGCCCGCGGCGTCCGCGCCCGCCGCGGCCTCGCGGGCAAGCTGGTCGATGTGCATGTTGCACGGCGTCACCATGCTCCATGTCGACGCGATGCCCACGACAGGCTTGGCGAAGTCCGCGTCCGTGAAGCCGACCGCCCGGAGCATGGAGCGGCTGAAGGCGCGGTCGGGCCCGTCGGTCACGATCGACGATTGGGGGCGTAGCGGGTCTTTGGGTGCGCGCATTGACGAACCTCCAGAACACCAGAGGGAAACGGCGCGGGCAAGCGGTGTTTTCATGGTTGCGTGGCCCGCAAGGCAGCCCATTCACTTCGTCCCCGATCCCTTGCATGCCTTTCAACCTGAAAAAAGTGCTCAAAGCGCTGCTCTACTCATCGAGCCAGCCCCTCGCCACCAAGGACATCCAAGCGGCGTTTGAGCGGTTCCACCGGCAGTCGGCGCCGCCCCCGGCCCCGGAGGCCGCCGCGGCCGCACCGCCGCCGGCCGAGGTCGCCGAGGCGCCGGCGGAGGCGCCGGACGCCCCCGACCTTTACGAGGGGGTGCCCCCCTTCGTCACGGCCTCGCAGATCCGCGAGGCCATGGACGAGATCACCGCCGAGTTGGCGGCGGCCGACGACGGGCTCGTCCTGGTCGACGGCGCAAGCGGCTATCGCCTCGCGACCGAGCCCAGGTTCGCGCGCTGGATCCGGATCCTCCGGGAGGAGCCGCCGCCGGTGAAACTCAGCCAGTCGTCGGTGGAGACGCTGGCCGTCGTCGCCTACCGGCAGCCGGTCACGCGCGCCGAGATCGAGTCGGTCCGGGGCGTGTCGGCGGACGCGGGCCTCGCGAAGCTCCTCGAGCGCGAGCTGATCGCGGTCGTCGGGCGGGCGGAGCTGCCGGGCCGCCCGATCCAGTATGGGACGACTCCCCGCTTCCTGGAGTTCATCGGGGTCAAGTCGGTCGACGAGCTTCCGGCCTCGGATGTCCTCTCGTCGCGACAGATCGACGACTGGCTCAAGGGCGGTTCCCCGGGCCACACCCCGAACGACGCCGACATGGGCCTCGACGAGAACGAGCTGGCGCTCGGGAGCCCCGCGGAGGCGCCGCGGGCCGACGGCGCAACCGCCCCGTCCTGATGGAGCTGGGCCCCATACGGGAGAAGATCGACGCCCTCGACAAGAGGCTGGTCGAGCTCGTGAACAAGCGCCTCGCGCTCGCCTCCGAGATCGGGAGGATCAAGCGGAAGACGGGCGGCGAGATCTACGTCCCCGAGCGGGAGGACGCCGTGATTCGAAAGGTCTCGGCCCAAAACAAGGGGCCGATAAAGAACGACGCCCTTCGCGCGATCTACCGCGAGATCATGTCCGCGGCGATCGCCCTCGAGAAGCCGCTCCTCGTCGCCTACCTCGGGCCCGAGGCGAGCAACACCCACGCAGCGGCGATCAAGAAATTCGGCGCGAGCGTGGACTACCACTCGATGGGGACGATCGAGGACATCTTCGTCGCGGTGGAGAAGGGGGAGGCGGACAACGCGGTGATCCCGATCGAGAACTCGACGGAGGGGAGCGTGCGCGAGGCGCTGGACAGCTTCGTCGAAAGCGACCTGAAGATCGTGGGCCAGATCTATCTCGAGATCGCGCACGCGCTCATCTCGCAGGTGCCCCTGGAGAAGATCGAGCGCGTGTACTCAAAGGACCAGGCGCTGGCCCAGTGCCGCCATTGGCTGCAGCGCCACCTTCCCCACGCGCAGCTGGTGGAGGCCCCGAGCACGACGCGCGCTGTGCAGATCGCGAAGGAGGACCCCAATGGCGCCGCGGTGGCGAGCGAGACGGCGGCGGCGCATCACGGCGTGCCGGTGCTCGTCCGCAACATCCAGGACAAGGCGGACAACACGACCCGGTTCTTCGTCCTTGGCCGAAAGCCGGCCGGGTCCGTGGGGGGAGGAAAGGACATGTCCAGCTTCCTGATCTCGCTGGGCGACGAGGCGTCGGCGCACTCGGGCTCGCTCCTCAAGATGCTCATGCCCTTCGGCAAGCGGGGCATCAATCTCTCGAAGATCGAGTCCAGGCCGAGCAAAAAGCGGCCCTGGGACTATTACTTCTTCATCGACGTCACGGGGCATTACGACGACCCCGCGATGAGGGAGGCGCTGGGACAGCTCAAGAAATTCTGCCCGATGGTGAAGTGGCTCGGGAGCTACCCGACCGCGACGTGACCTCCCGGCCGGCAGTCAGTGCCCGTGAGCACGCTTGACGAGCACATAGAGGACGGCGACCGACAGCACCATGATCAGCATCCCGGCTGCAAAATAAATGAGGCAGCCGAGCTTCGCCCGCTTCTGGATCGAAACGGGGGGCTGCCGGTATTCCGCCAGGATGGACTCCGCCTCCGTCTCCACGGCGGGCGTGGCGGCCGGAATCGGCGGCGGCTCGGGGCGGGGCAGGCCGGCGAACGGCGCCGGCGGGGCGTTTCCCTCGATCGCCGCGATTTCGCGGTCAAGCCACGCGAGATGCTCCCTCAGGAGGGCCCGCTGGCGCCTAATTTCCTCAAGGCGATCGGACACGTAAGTCCGGCTCGCGACGTCAGACCGACGGGACCACCGAGACCCTGCGGTGCGGCTTGTCGAAGAGCACGACCCCGTCCTTCAGTGCAAACAGCGTCCAGTCGCGGCCCACGCCGACGTTCTTGCCCGGGTGGAGCTTCGTGCCTCGCTGGCGGACAAGGATGTTGCCCGCGATGACCTTCTCGCCACCGAACGTCTTGATGCCAAGACGCTTGGAGTGGCTTTCGCGGCCGTTGACGGATGTTCCCTGACCTTTCTTGTGCGCCATAAGGTGGTTCTCCTCAGAGGGTGATGGACTCGATCTTGATGACGGAAAGCTCCTGGCGGTGCCCCTGCTTGCGCTCGTATCCCTTCCGCTTCTTCTTCTTGAATACGATGATCTTATCCCCACGCCTGTTCTCGAGGATCTTGGCGGAAACGCTCGCGCCGGCGAGGGTGGGCTTTCCGACCCTGAAGTCCGCGCCTTCCCCGGCCGTCAGGACGTCCTTGATCTCCACGGTCGCCCCGGCCTGGGTGTTCGGAAAGCGGTTCACGATGAGGACATCGCCCTCGGTTATGGTGAACTGCTGCCCCTGGGTTTTGATCGTGGCTCTCATGAAATAAAACCGCTGACTAAGCGGTTTTGGGTAATTCAAGGCAAGGCTATTTTGGCGGCTTGTATTCCAGCAGCGTCGCCGTGCCCGACCCAAACCTGAAACCGACCTCGAAGCGCACGGGAAGATGGCGGTCGTCGTCCGTCTCGATCCACACCCGGACGGTCGAGCCCCGCTTGAACATCCCCAGGGGCGGCGTCTTCTCCATTCGCGGGACCAGGACGATCGTCTTGAAAAAGCCGAGCGACGTGAGGACGTAGTCCGTGTCCTCCGCCGTTATCGTGAGCGGATAGAACTGGTCCTCGAAAATGACCAGCGCGTCGCGCTTCTCCCCGAGCTTGAGGTTCCAGTAGCGGGTCTCGATGAGCGCCAGGATCAGGTCGGTCGGGTCGCCGGTCGGCATCGGGATCATGCGCGACTTGCCCGGGTGGATCTCGTCGGTGTACTGCGCCTCCGACCTGCCGTAGTCGAACAACATCGAGTTCTTGACCTGCTTGTTGCGGTACGCGCTCCACTCGCTCGTGGAGACAAGAACGCCGCCCGGCAGCCTGTAGACCGACTCGCCGCGGCCATCGAACGGGAAAATGCCCCTCGCGAGCCCCCACGTCCACGTCGTGGTGGTGACGC
>PLKS01000168.1 GCA_003140665.1 Opitutaceae bacterium | reverse complement strand
CGCCAGCGTCGGCGACTTCATCCGCCTCTACACGTCGCGCAACTCGCGGTGGCTTTCGCCAAAGATAATCCTTGGCGAAAGCTACGGCACCTTCCGTGCGGCAGGGCTTTCGGACTACCTGCAGACCCGCTACGGCCTCTACCTGAACGGCATCATCCTCGTCTCGTCGGTGCTCAGCTACCAGACAATCGAGTTTTCGCCGCAGAACGAGGAGCCCTACGTCGATTTCCTCCCGAGCTACGCGACCGCGGCCTGGTACCATCACAGGCTGTCGCCGGAAATGGAGGCCAAGTCCGTGGCCGAGATCGCGCAGGAGGCGAGGGTCTTCGCCGGCGGCGAATACGCGCTCGCGCTCCTGCATGGCGATGCGGTTTCCGCGGCGGACCGCCAGCATGTGGCGGACGAGCTGAGCCGGTTCACGGGAATCCCGTCCAGCGAGTATAAGCTCCTGCGGCTCCGGATGCCCAACAGGCTGTTCTTCAGGCGGCTTCTCCTTGGGGAGGGCCGCTATGTCGGCCGTTATGACGCGCGCTTCACCGGCATCAGCTATTCCCCCGGGGACACACAGGGCGAAGCCGACTATGATCCCAGCTTCGAGGCCGTGGGGCCGCCCCTCGTCGCCGCCTTCAACGACTACGTCCGGCGGGAGCTGAAGTACGAGAGCGACATGACCTACGAGAGCCTGACCGACGTTCAGCCGTGGAATTTCGGCGACGCCGGCGAGGGTTTTCCGAACACGGCGGAGGCCCTGCGCAAGGCGATGACCCGCAATCCCTACCTNNAGCTATTACGACCTGGCCACGCCCTTCTACGGCGCGGAAAGCATCGTGGCCGCGATGAACCTGGACCCGTCCGTGCGCTCCAACCTTCGCTTCACCTATTACGAGGCGGGCCACATGCTCTACATCCACGCCCCCTCGCGAGCCAAGTTCAAGGCCGACTTCCTGTCTTTCCTCGGCGACGCGACAAGCCAGCCCGTCATCCACACCGCCGCCCGCTTGGACGCGGCCCCTGCCCGCTAGGCCCGCGGGTGCCGGGCGCGGCGGGGCATTTTCCGCGACTCTCTGGCGGAAGGATTGCCCTCAACGGAGCTCACCCGAGGAAACACTCCGGGACCCGAACTTCCATATCATGGGGGCCAGGCGCTGGATCCCCTTGACCTTTGCAGCAAACGAGCGGGGAGACGCGATGAAGCGAAGGAGCCATCCCAGCGCCAGGCGGTCGGCCCATACCGGGATCCGCGCCTGCCGCCCGGATAGAAACGCGATGGCGCCCCCTGTGCAGAGGATCGTCGGCGCACCGCCGAGCCGCCTGCGCAGCCCCCATCCCAGCCTTTCCTGCACGCCGCCGCTGAGCGCGATGACGACCAGCCGGGGGCGCCGGGAATCCAGCAATTCAAGGAGCCTGTCGTCGGAAATCGGGCCCGCCACTGGGTAGAGCGGCGCCACGTAGGCGTCGCCGGTGGAGACATCGAAGCCTTGGCCGCGCAGCCATGCGAGATTGGCCTCGGAGTCCTCCGCCGACGGCATCACCCAGAAGGTTTCCCCCCTGGCCCGGAAGCCCCCGCGGCCAAAAAGAGCCCGGAGCAGCCGCAGGCCGGAGATCCGCCTAACGCGCTCGCCGGTGCGCAGGAGCCAAAGGAGCACCATATAGCCGCTGTCGGTGACCGCGAGATCCGCATTCTCCAACGCCTCGCGGTGGGCCGGGTCATCCGCGAGGCGGACCATGACCGGCGCCGACGGCACCACGATAAGGCCGCCCGCGTCCATAAGTTCTAGAAGCCCGTCGAGGTCGGAGATGTAGAACCTCACCCCGAGAATCTTCCTGAAATTGTCCCGCACGGGCCGATACCATCGAAAGACCAAATACCGTGAAAGCGCAAAATGCGCCCACTCCCAGCTTGACGATCGCGCGCAAATTTGGAGCGTTCTCCCTTCCGCGGAACGCCCTCATCGTCTAGCGGCTAGGACGGGGCCCTCTCAAGGCCCAAACAGGAGTTCGATTCTCCTTGAGGGCACCACGGTCATAGGAGAACCGGAATCCGCACACAGGGCGCACACAAAAAGGGCAGAATGGAACGCCGCCCATTCCTTTGCCCCAGGCGGGGACTCGGATAGAGCCGTTGAATTCGGGTACCTGCCGAGGCATCCCAGATTTGGGACGGCCGTTTCCCGTATTTGGAGAGTTCGAGCCGTTTCCGACTCTTGCCGTCGAATCTTACGCCTTGGAGAGAAGGTTCTTATGCAACTCCAATCTCTTGGCACAGGCGGTGCTAGTGTGATCGATAGTCCCCTCCTTTCGCGGCAATGAATCCTTCCAAACCAAATGAGTTCCGTCCTCGCTGATATCGTCCTCGCCTTCCGCCTTCTCCGGAAAGCACCGGGATTCACAGCAACGATTGTCGTGGTGCTCGCTTTGGGTGTTGGGGCTAACACCGCCATATTCAGCGTCATCCACGCGGTGTTGCTCCACCCGTTTCCGTATACGAATTCCGAGCGCATCATCTTTGTTGGTTCCAAGCCTGTCGACGGGAACGGCCGGATGTCGGTTACCTATCTTGACTACCTTGAAATGCGCAAGCAGGCCCAGACGTTTGACTACCTTGCTTTTGCTGCAAACAGGGACCTGACGCTCACCGAGGTGAAAGAACCCGCGAGTCTCAAAGGAGCCCTTGTTTCAGCCCCGGTCTGGCCCTTGCTTGGTGTGCCGGCAATGCTAGGCCGCACGTTCACCGAGGCGGAGGATCGCCCGGGAGCCGCCCCAGTCTGCGTTATCGGGGCCTCTATCTGGGAGGAGCACCTCGGAAGCAGTCCGCAAATCCTGGGCCATGAGCTTATGCTCGACGGCAAGGCCTATACGGTGGTGGGAGTAATGCCGCCGCGCTTCAAGTTCTGGGGTGCAGACGTATGGATACCGGCGGGTTTGGAGGCGGACACCGAACTCATGCGAAGCCGGGTTATGCGGATGAACACTTGGGTCGTGGGGAAGCTCAAGCCAACTGCCACGTTGAAGGAGGGCAATGCCGAGCTTAACGTTATCGCCAAGAGGATTGCGGATCAATTCCCCGATACCAACAAGAACGTAGGGGCCGAAGCGACCCTCTTGATGGACAATGTCACCGGAGACATTCGCAGGCCTCTGCTTATGCTTTTTGGGGCGGTTGGTTTTGTCCTTCTCATAGCTTGCGCGAATGTCGCCAACCTCCTACTCGCCCGTGCAAATTCACGCCAGCGTGAGTTTGCCATTAGGACCGCGCTAGGAGCTGGACGGCCGCGCCTGGTTCGCCAAGTCCTTCTCGAGTGCATCCCGCTCGCAATGCTTGGAGCCGCTGCCGGGATCATCGTTGGGGCGTGGGGCCTAAGGGGTCTCCTCTCCATCCTTCCTGCGGACGTGATACCTGCGGAGGCAGTCATCGCTGTGAATATTCCGGTTATGCTCTTTTCTTTCGCCCTCTGCACAGGAACCATGCTTCTTTTCGCCCTGTTCCCCGCACTTGAGGTAACTCGGGGACAATTGACCGTCGCGTTGCAGGAAGGGGGGCGCGGCACGGGAGGACCACGCAGCTTCCGCGTGCGCTCGGGCCTCATCGTAGGCGAGGTAGCGCTGTCCCTCATACTGCTGGTCGGCGCGGGTCTGCTTATCCGCAGTCTTTCGAGGCTCCAATCCGTCAATCCGGGCTTCAATGCCGAGAACCTGCTCGTGATGACCATCAAGCTACCACAATCCCGCTATCCCACTGCCAATGAAGCGACCCGCTTCTTCGAAGAAGTTGTTCAGCGGGCCAAGCAGCTTCCTAGCGTAAAGGCCGCGGCGGCCTCAAGCAACGTGCCGCTACTCGGCGGTTCCGGGATGCCCCTCATCACGCACGATCGTTCCTATTCGAGCTTCAAGGATTTGAAAGGAGTCCAATTCAGTGCGGTTACTGCAGATTACTTTGCTGCTCAGGGACTGCGTTTGGTGAAGGGAAGAGTCTTCTCCGAGTCAGATCGAGCCGGATCGGAGCCGGTAATAATCTTGAACGAAGCGGCAGTGAAACAATTCCTAAGGGACAGCGAGCCGCTCGGACAAAGCGTCATGCTCGGGCTACCAGCAAACCTGAACAAGCCTGGCTTGCTGCCGAAGGGCCTCGACAAATTCCAGTGGTCGCGCGTCGTGGGCGTCGTGCAGAGCTCGCGAAATTTCGGCCTAGATTCAGAGCCGCCTCCCGCGGCTTACGTCCCCATAGATCAGTCTTGGACAGCCGTTGGCATGCGAAACAAAATGTTTGTCCTGATTCGCACCGAAGGAGACCCGCTTTTGACGGCCGCTGCGGCCAGATCAATCGTCAGTGCTGTCGACGTCAATCAACCCATCGAAGACTTATCGACAATGGAAAACACCCTTGCCGATAGCCTGCGCCAGAGTCGCTTTAGCACCGTGCTTCTCGGTCTTTTCGCGGCTATGGCGAGCGCGCTCGCGGCGGTGGGAATATATGGCATTGTAGCGTGGAATGTAGCCCAGCGTACCCGCGAGCTCGGCATCCGCTCCGCGTTGGGCGCGACATCCGGCGACAATACCCGGTTGGTAGTGGGCCAGAGCATGAGAGTGGTATTCATTGGCCTGGCTGCGGGATTGGCAGGATCCCTTGCACTCACACGTATCCTCCAAAGCATGCTCTTCGAAACGAGCGCCTTTGATTTTTGGACGTTTTCAACGGTAAGCGCCGCTCTTACGATCCTCACGTTACTTGCCAGCTTCTTGCCGGCCCTTCGGGCATCGAAGGTTGATCCCATGGTTGCGCTGCGTGCTGAATAACAGGAACGCGAGTTACTGTGATGCCCACAGGCATGGCTCGCGACGTTTCGATTAATTCTTCGCACTCGCCTGGGGAGCTTTCTGTACCGTTTGGTATGGCTCGGTTCCCGTCCAAACGCCAATTCTCGGCGGGAAAGCCCGTCTTTAATATTCAAGAAAATCAATTGCTTGTGCTGCCAACAAGCTTGAGCAATCCCGCAGCCTCATTCGGTGCCACCGCGATTCGTTCAAGATCGCCGGAGAACTCGGATCGGGCGGTCGAAAATCCCTCTCGGTTCGATCCAATTGACGCCTGCTTGAATTCATCGCGGTAATGGACCAAGCGCAAATTTGCTACGAGGCGAGCATCGATCCATACAAGCAAGCGGTCCTTATATGGGCTCGCGAGTCCAGCAGCTTCAGTTCCAATCCAGATCGGGTCGTCGGCCACACTCGGGCCAATAAGTATATCGAATAGATGTTGACCGTCGGCCATCTCGAACGAGGGACTCCTCGAGGCGCCATAATTCCATTCGTCGACCGCCGCCTCCCAGCGCGAAGTACCGATTCGATCAAGCAGGAGAAGTGCCCCATTTCCGGTCGACCCCGTCACTAGTAAAGGCTGCCCGCCAGCAGCGGCACCGTCGGTGGGCACACCTCCCTTAAGCCGGAGCCAAGCTTGATTCCGCACGGACGACCGTCGCGATTCCATTTTCACTGAAGGCGTCCAGCGAACGTTTTCGATTCCACCCGAAAAATGCTCGGAGAACACGGTCCAAGTCAGCGGATTCTCCCCGAAGAGCCGAAGCCAAGGGGCGGAATCGTAGAACTCCATTGAGCCATCGATCACGGTCGCCCCATCAACCTTTATGCGCGCGATAGACTTTAACGATTTCGCCGAGCCTGGGATGATCTCGTCAAAGCATGGGTCTGTTAGCGGAGGCAGAAAGCTGCCTAATTCGCACTCGACATGGTGGGAATGGGTGAGGTCGTAATGAAGGTGTTCGCCCTTGGGGCCGCCGTACCCAAGGTGATCGACGAACAGTTGCACGTCTCCGCCGCGGTCCTGTTCCACATAGACGGCATCGCTGTAGAACGGCGTTCCGGTCGTGAGCAACGGTTCGTTAACGGTTTCTCTCTGTGCCGCGAACGTGACGTCGAAGCTCACAACGCCGGACTTCACGAGTCCGTGCCTATCCCAAAATGCCCATGATGGGTTCAGTGCGCGCGAGAGCCGAGCAAAGCTCCCGGGCCGGGTGTACTTGAAGCTATCGAACTGTTGAATGCTCGCAGCGATGTTGTCTACCGCCGCGATCATGCAGAGCACAAGGCAGCCGAAGTGCCAAAAGCGGCTCAGTGCACCCCGGGGTCCATAGTGGCTTCCCGCTGCCGCCAGCAGGACGGCTCCGAACACCAGCGGAGCCTGGAAGTCCGCAAGGTACCTATTGGCACGGAATCCCAATGGAANNGGAAACCAGATAGCTCGCTGTCAGGAGCAACAACGGGCGCGTGATTCCCGGACGCCCGAGTTGTTTGCCTGCCAACAACAAGGCGCCACCAACGCTCCAGGCCACCCAGAGTATCACCAGAAACTGTCCATGCATTGCCTCAAACCCGTAGTATCCCGGAGGTCGAAACGAAGCATTCGCGGGGAAAACAAACGGGAAATACGGCATGAGCGATGGCGGCGTAAAATAATACCATCTTACATTGGCGGGGACGAACGCCAGGCTCCGAAGAGCGGCACCATTAAAGAAGATCGAATTCGCCTGATAATTGAACCCAAACTCGAAAATGCTCTCGAAACGGGCGTAATTGTAGCACGCAAGGCCAAATCCAATAACTGCAGCGGGAAGGGCCGCGGCCCCGACAAGACGGATGGCGTTGATTGTGTCGCGGCCCGGTGGGCGACGCCTACCCAAAACCCATGCGGAGACTAGCAGCAGCGGCGCGAGAAAGAGATAAGTCGGATGGCATCCAACAGCCAGACCCCAAGCGGCGCTCGCGATCGCGATGCTCCTCAATGCGCCCCGCTCCCGGTTCAGCCCGTTTTCCAGCTCAGACAACATTATCATCAAGAACGCATAGCCTGCTGCCAAGGGCAGTTCGTAAAACATCGATCGACGGACCAGAAAGACCGTGGCAGGCGCGAATGCCAGCGCGAGCACTGCGCATGCGTCGGCGGCCAATGCAGCGCGCATGAAGTGGGTCCGCCGCAGTCGCCAGTACCATCGTAGCGAAACTAGAAAACCGAGCGCCGTGAAGGCCAGCGTCGGGACATTCAGTGAGAGGTCGTCACCGGTCAAGAGATGGTACGGAAGCAACACCAAGACGGCCGGTACCACCCCAAAATAAAGATACACGCGTCCCTTATAATAGCTCGTATCCAACGGAGCTCTCATTCGATCGGGCACCGTTCCATCGGCTCGCGCGAAGCGGTAGATTGCGGGCGTGAATGGGAGCGAGAGCTGGTCCCGCGAAAAGCCTCTTACCAGCAGGCTGTAGTAATCCGATTGGACGCCGCGAAAGCGATAGCCGTCTGCCAGACTGTCCCGATCTGAACCCAGCCAATAAAACACCAAAAGAGAAACGACCGCCAGACTTGAAACAATTACGGCATGCAGACGAACCTTCAGCGGGCCATTCTTAGCGGATTCCAATGGGAAAATGACCCAACTCCGGCTTTCCCCCGATTTACCTCAACATCTCGGGAATGGGCTTCGGTTGTACATCTTAGATGCACACGACAATCGAAAGCTTCAGATCCACTACTCACGGCGCGGCGAAGTTGAACCCCGGAGCATCCCGCGCTGCCGCATCTCCGCCATCGTTCCCTTCGGCGTTTTCTGCGGCTTCCGCCCAGGAAGCGGTGGCTAATTGCCAACCTATTCCAGACGAATATCTTATAGCGCCACGACGGAAGATCGAGCTTCGGCGTCGGCAGTTGGGAGCTAGCCGTGCTTTGTCGCGGGATTGCTGGCTCCGAAGCTAATCCCCCCCTTGGGATTCTTCTTCGACTTTAGATCCTTGAATTTGACGTTGGGTTTCGCCTTAGCTTTTTTCCTTTGGGCGCGCATGTTTTTTTGGAGTTATGACGTATTGGTTGAGGGCCCTCAGATCGTCAGAGACTTGGCAATCGCCAAGCCAATAATGTGGACGATTTCGTTGGCCGAATCATCGGAGGATTCCGATCGGACAGGCAACGATTTTACGCAGATTGGCTGCGCTTTATTGATACCCACAGCCTTGCGCGTGTATTGCTGACTCCCCCCGCTGACGAGCCATCAGCAGTTCCAGTTACCGCGGCCTCGCGGTCACCAGTATCCCGCGCCGTGAACACGCGCAGGGGTGGCATCCCTTCGGCGGAACCTTGACGCCCCGATCCCAAGGCGTCAGGTCCCGGAATCTTTTGGAGTTGCGTGGGCAAACCGGCCTTGTGATACGAGTCAGTCGTTCCGTATGTCGAATATCACATTGACCGCCGGCGTTTCACAGGACACTCCCGACGGAACGGCATTGGTGACCGTCAATCCGCCGCCTGCTCCAGGCAGCCAGCTAAACTTCTCACTTGTCGTGATAGATGAACTAGGGAACGAGAGCCTGCCCGCGGTTTGCGTGGTGAACGTTGATATCATGCCGGTCGCCGTGCTCGAGGCGCCGCCAACGATTTCCTCCGGTCAGCCAATCCCGCTCGTCGGCGCAGCGTCGACGCCGGTTGGAAGGCTAAAGACCTACCGATGGACGCTCGCGGCGCCGGCGCTGGCGCCGCCTACCTGAACCAGCGAGGGGCCCGGTCAGGGCCGCGCGATTCCCAGCGTGCGTCCGGACGAATATACCCGTCCCTCAAGGTCGGCCGGGCGCACGCTCAGGACATGTTCACCCATCGAACGGTCCGCCGGCCCCCGTCAAATGGATTGGGCATTCGCCGCCCCCACCAGGCGCATCAGTCCCCGAGGTTTCAGGTCGGGCTCGAGGAACGTCCTCGGTTCGCCGATTCCGCGGCAGACGGCCTCGGCGGCCAGGTGCCCCGAGCGCGCGGCGCTCTCCATCGTCGAGGGCCAGCCGGTCGCGGTCCAGTCGCCGGCCAGGAAACAGTTCGGCCATGGCGATCCGGAGGTCGGCCGGGAGGCGTCGATTCCGGGGGACACCCCGAACGTGGCGTGAATTTCCTTTACCATGGCGCCCTTCTCGAGATGCGCCGAGCGGACGGCGGGAAAGAACTCCGCCAGCTCGCCGACCGCCTTCGCGACGGCCTGCGCGCTGGTGAGCGCGGCAAAGCTGCGGGCGGCGCTGACCACCAGCTCCACGTAGCTGCCGTTGACCTTGCGCCAGGGATGGAGCCGGCCCTTGTTGTACATCCAGTGGATCTCGCGGTCCAGGAGGACGGCGTGGTCGAGCGTGGTGATCTCACGGTCGAACCACAGGTGCACGCTGCAGATGGGCCAGTGCTCGTGGTGCTGCAGCTGCGAGGCCAGGCGGCCGCCGCCGTCGGCCGGAGGCATCTGCGGCAGCAGTTTGGCCATGGCCTCGAAGGGCAGCGCAAGCACGAGGAACTCCGATGTCACGGCGCCGGAGGATGTGGGAAGCGTCCACCCCGAGGCGGCCGCATCCCAGGCCGCCGACTCCACCCGTGTGTTGAAAAGGACGCTGGAGCCGCGATGTTCAAGGAATTCAAGCGCGCCCGCGTAGAGCTCGCCCAGCGGCACGGTGCTCATCCCCATGCTGCCCGCCTCCGCCGAGTTCATGAACAGCTCCCGGATCACCTTGGCCGCGTAGGGAAGCGAGATCGAGTCGATGTCCGCGTTCAACGCGCTGGCGATCACCAGCCTCCAGAAGCGGTTGAGGGCCCCCTTTGTCTGCTTCTTTCGAGCCAGCCATGCCCCCAGGCTCTCGGTCGAATCGCCCGGGATCGGGCGCATGAGCCCCTGGAAGGCGCGACCCAGCGCCAGCTTGTCACCCAGCGTGAACGCCCGGGAGGCCAGAAAGCTCGGCAGGCTGTGAAGCGGCGCGGGCAGCCACGAGGGGCCGAGGGGCGAGCGGCGCCCGCCGGGCTCGATCATCGTCATCTCGCTTGTCCAGCGGATGCGGTCGGCGACCCCGATGCGCCGGTAAAAACCCTTCAGGTTGGTGCAGCAGCCGAAGAGCACGTGCTGGCAGTTGTCGATGACCTCGCCGACGCCCGGATGCAGGAAGGAAGACGCCCGGCCGCCCAGGTAGCTGCGCCGCTCGGCGAGCTGCACGCGCATGCCGGCCTCGGCAAGGGCGCAAGCCGCGGCCATTCCGGCCACGCCGCCGCCCACGACGGTGACGGTCCTCCCGGAACTCTGCCCCGGGCGGCTCAAACAAACAGCCGCGCCAGGGCCATGCGCGCCTGGGCCACGGCCAGAACCCCAAGCTTTTGCACCATCGGCACGCTGGCCCGGCTGGAGAACACATCGTAGTCCGCGCGCCGAATGCGCTCGAGCAGCCGGTGGTAGATCGTGACCAGCGCAAGCATGGCGGGCTGGCTTTCCCGGTCGATGAGCGGCAGCAGCATATGCGCTGACTTGTAGTAGCCCTCGGCGCGGCGGCCGATCTCGGCAAGCAGCGCGCGCTCGCTGGGCGTCGGCGGCGTGCCGCGCTCGCGGCGGAGCAGGGATTCCAGGGAGACGCCCTGGGCCCTCAGGTCCTCGAGCGGCAGGTAGACCCGGTTGCGCTCCGCGTCCTCGGCCACGTCGCGCAGGATGTTGGTGAGCTGGAACGCGATTCCCGTCTCCTCGGCCAGTTTCTCCGCGCCGGGGTCCTTGTAGCCGAAGATCCGGATGCAGACCAGTCCCACGACCGAGGCCACCCCGTAGCAATAGTCATACAGGTCGTCGAATGTGGCGTAGGTGTCCGGCGCGTCGCCCGTCCGCGGCGTCAGGTCCCTCGTGATGCCGGCCACAAGCTCGTCCAGCAGGCCGAGCGGGATCTCGAACCGCATCGTCGCGTCGCGGACGGCGAGGAAGACCGGGTCGGCCGTGGGCGCGCCCCGGCACACCTCCCTCCACTCCGCCAGCCATTCGTCCAGGAGGCGGCGGCGCTCGCCGACGGGAAGGCCCTCGTCGTCGGCCAGGTCGTCGGCGCGGCGCATGAAGGCATAGATGGCGCAGATGGCGTTGCGCCGCGGCACCGGCAGGGCGACAAAGGCGTAGTAGAAATTCTTCGCCCTGCTCCTGGCGATCGCCCGGCATGCCGCGTAGGCCGCGCCCGTCCCGGCCCCTTCCCCTGTGAGCACGCGCGTCAAGGAGCCCTCCGTGCGGATCGCCCGCCTGGGCGCAAGAGGCCGAGCGTCCGGCCGCCCACGGCGCCCATCGCCAGCTTGACCTTGGTGCCCCTTGATATCGCCGGCCGGGAGGCGAGCACGTCGTAGTCCTGGCGCTCGATCGCGCGCAGGATCTCCAGGCCGCCTCGGGTGAAGAGATCCAGGTCCAGCGCCAGGTCCCGGGCGACCTTGCCGACCAGCGCGCGTCCCTCCTCGAAGAGGCCGCGCGCAAAGTCGACCTCGAACCGGACCAGCTCCCGGAATCCGGGCGTGGCGATGCCGCCGGCGATGGTTTCATCGGTCACGCCGAAACGCGCCATGTCGTCCTGCGGCATATAGACGCGGCCCATGGCGTAGTCCTTGCGCACATCCTGCCAGAAATTGGCCAGCTGCAGCGCCGAGCACGTCGCGTCCGAGAGGCGGAATCGCTCCTCGCCGGTCTCGCCGCAGGCATGGAGCACCAGGCGGCCCACCGGATTGGCCGAATAGCGGCAGTAGGCCAGGAGGTCCTGCATCGATGCGTACCGCGTCACGGTCTGGTCCTGCCGAAAAGCCGCCAGCAGGTCTGAAAACGGCTCCTTGGGAATGGAGCAGGCGCGGATCGTCTCCCCCAGCGCCACGAAGACCGGGTGGCGCGCCCTGCCCTCGTAGCAGGCGTCGAGTTCGCGGCTCCACTGGCCGAGCAATGCCAGGGACTGGGCCGTGTCGCCCACCTCGTCCCCCAGATCGTCCGAGATGCGGCAGTAGGCGTAGATCGCATGGAAATGCGGGCGAAGCGCCTTGGGCAGGAACCACGAGGCGACGTGAAAGTTCTCGTAGTGCGATTCCGCGAGCCGTCGGCAATAATCGCGGGCCTCGGCGAGCGTGGGCGCAACCTCGGGGATGCGGTAGGAGGGCGGGAGCGCCGCCCAGCCTTGCTCTATCAGCGCCTTGTTGTCCCGCGCTTGGTTGTCCGGTTGCAGGGTTGCCGTTTTCATGGCGTCTCTACGGGTCGCCCCTACCTAGTTCCCGCGCGGAAACACTCTCAATCACAATCGTCATGCGTTCAAAATGATATCTCATTCATCCAGAATATCCAGCAGGCAGTCCCGGATGCTCCGGGCGGCTTGCCTGCTGTTCGCGCCCAGCCGCGCCAGCGCCGGCCAGCGCCAGGGCCGCAGGGCGGCAAAAAGGATGAATCGGGCCCACGCAAACCGCCCGTCCGGTTTGAGGAAGCCGTCGAAAGCGGGCAGCCGGTCATCCGCACCGTCGCTGACTCCCTTGACGCAGGAGAACGGGATGCCGCGCCTCCCGGCGGCGCGGGCGACGCCTGCCGCCTCCATGTCCACGAGGTCGGCGCCATGGACGGCGGCAAGCCGCCGCTTCTCCGCCTGATCGGCAAACCCGCCGGCGGTGACGAGGCAGCACTCCCCGGCACGGGAGGCCGTCCCGAAATCCTCGCCGGTGCGCGCGTCGATGACCCGGGCGACCCGATACGCGCTTCCGGTCGCATAGGTCTCGCGCAAGGCCCCGGCCCAGCCGGCGGAAAGGACCATGTCCACGGCCCCATCCTTCTCCACCTCGACCAGGGCCCGCGTCGCGGCGTCGGTGCCGGCCCCCGCGCAGGCCGCGATCCACGCGCCCTCGCCGCGGCTCAGGCGCCACAGGTCGACGCCGTTTCGGGATTCGTGCCGCCAGCCGCGGACGAGCGGCTTCAGTTCCCCGGCCATCGCGGCGATGATGGCGACCCTCCTCATGCCGGGGACGCGTATCCGTTGGCGCGAAACCACTCGATGGCGGCGCGCATGGCGCCGTGGACCGGGACGACGCGGAAGCCCAGCTCCCGCTCCGCGCGGGCGCTGGAGGCGAACATCTTCTTTCGGCCCATTCGAACCTGCTCGAGGGTGGCGCGCGGCTCGCGCCCGCGGACGCGGCCCGTGATCCATTCGTCGAGGAAGGCGTAGGTCGCGGCGACGGCGGGATCAACGTTGCCCGGATCGACCAGGTGACGCGGATGTGGCGCGATGACGTGGGTGCCGTAGCCGCCGTTCTGGTAGACGCCCAGGGAACGGGCGGCGCGGACGCACATATTGTCTTCCTCGGCGAGGCAGGTCTCGCACGTGCCGCAGCCGAGCCAGGGGTAGACGATGCGCAAGTCGCCGACTTTCACGCCCTTGGCGTCGGGGCCGAGTTTGGCGACGCGGCCGACGATCTCGTGGCCCATGGCGAGAGGCAGGGTCACGCCGCGATCGACCAGCGACATCTTCTGGCCGCCGCCGACGTCGTAATAACCCTCCCAGATGTGCAGATCGGAGTGGCAGACGCCACAATGGGTGACCTCGATCAGCACCTCGGTGCCTTTGGGTTCGGGCGTGGGAAGCTCGATTTCCTGGAGCGGCTTTCCGTTCTCGACGACGGCCCATGCGCGCATGATGGAGGTCTCCTGCCTGGCGGTTGGGGGATGGATAGCGCGCGAGGGGGCGGGGTCAAGGGATGGCGCCTGGCCGTCTGGTCTTGCCGCGGGTGGGGGGCCTGGTTATAGACCGGCTCCCGCGCGGGGCCGTAGCTCAGTTGGGAGAGCGCCTCGTTCGCAATGAGGAGGTCAGGGGTTCAACTCCCCTCGGCTCCACCAACCTTCGCGGCAGAGGCCGCTTCGGTTGGCATGCCAGCCTGAATCCGCGAAGGTTGCCCGCCGTAGCTCGAAGAGCGAAGGAGGCCAGGTCATGCTCAGCATAAGCTTGTTCGCGTACGTGCAAATCGCTAGTTTCGGCCACCCTTAACGCGAATCCGGTCCATGCGCGCTCTTTTTCTGGTCATCGATTTAGCTCTGCAGCTCTATGTCTGGATCGTCATAGCGATGGCGATCTTCTCCTGGCTCGTCGCCTTCAATGTGGTGAACACGCGGAACCACGTCGTCGCGATGATCGGCGATTTTCTTTACCGCATCACCGATCCGGTGCTGCGGCCGATCCGCAACATAATGCCCAATCTCGGCGGCATCGATATTTCGCCGGTGATCCTGTTCCTGATCATCATATTCATTCGCTACGTGATCGCGCTCTACATCCTGCCGAACGTCTATTAGCGGACGATAGAGATCGGACGACGGAAGTCGAGCGGAGCAATTCCTCCGCCCGTCCATGTCATCCGGCGTTTATCGTCTGACGTCAGCTATTCCAGCCGAAGGCGACCTTATCGAGCACCCGCGTGCCGAACTTCTCCGACGAGCGGGCGACGGTCTTGCCGCTGAGCGCGCGGTAGAACTCCACGGCGGTGTCGTTCTCCGACAGCGCCCAAACGATCAGCGATTTCAATCCGCTTTGCGCCAGATCGCGGCGCGCGGCGGTAAACAACCGGCGGCCAAATCCCAGTCCCTGGAATTCCGGCCGCAGGTACAGCTCGTAGATCTCGCCGTCGTAATGCAGGCTGCGCGCGCGATTGCGTCCGTAATTGGCATATCCGGCGATCTTGTCGCTGAACTGAAGGAGCGCAATGCGGCTTCCTTTGCGTATGGCGCTGTCCCACCACGCCGGGCCGCGGCGATTGATTAGCCGGTCCAGTTCGGTGCCGGGGATGATGCCCTGATATGCGGTTCGCCAAGCCTCATCGTGCGCATCGGCAACCGCACCGGCATCGTACGGCTTGGCGCGACGGATTTCGATGAGGACTGTGCTCATGGCGCAATCAAAGCAAGCGATTCAGCGGCCTTCAAGTCCCGCGTTTCACGATCCATTGCCGGATGTGGATTATTAGCGGAACGGCACCCCCCGCGCCATCATTGGGCGGGAAAAAACGCAAGCCCGATCACAATTTGACCGGCTGTTGCAAGAGCGACACGGTTGGGCGATATTTTGCGCGGGCAGCGAAAGTTGTGCCGGCCCGGCGGCTCCGGCGGCGTGGTAATGTGCGCCCCGGCGTTTGGCCGCCGGGAATCACTCACACCCGCTCGGCTTCCTTGCGCCGCTCGTCCTTCTTGCGCTCGTTGGGATCGAGCAGCTTCTTGCGCA